>NTKH01000009.1 GCA_002457645.1 Bacteroidetes bacterium MED-G20 | reverse complement strand
AGAAGAATATACGTCATTAAATTAGTATTGATAATTTTACCTTCTAACCTAAAGTCGTTTTCAAGATTTTGAATAGCAATTGATATCAGCTCTTCTCCTTCATAATACATAGCCAATTGCATGGCTCCAACTGTTAAGAAAATAGCCAGAAACCCAATGTAAGTTCTAGGTCTTTTGATTATCTTAAATAGTTCTATAAGCGTTAATTGTATCATTTGGTTAATCCTAAAAAAAGTTCTTCAAGAGTTCTCATTTGCTTAACTTCTGAAATAGGAATGTTTTTTTGAGTTATTTTATGAATTACGTTGGGAATAGATTCTTCGTTAATAAGTGCTATTATATTCTCATTTCTTTCTTCAAATTCAATATTTTCAGTTTTTAAAAAATCAGAAAGTTGAACAGTATTCGAACTTTTAAAACTTACTTTAAGTAACTCTTTAGCCATGAGATCGTTCACATTACCCTCTAAAATCTTTTCACCATTATTGATGACGACCATTCTGTTGGCAATTTTTTCAATTTCGCTTAGAATATGACTTGATATAATAATGGTGATTTGCATCTCCTTGTTAATTCTCAAAATAAGTTCTCTCATGTCTGCTTGACCCTGGGGATCTAGTCCATTTGATGGCTCATCTAAAATTATTAATGAAGGTTCATGAAGTAGCGTTTGAGCAATTCCTAACCTTTGTTTCATTCCCTGAGAAAAACCTCCTACTTTTTGGTTTCTTTTATCCCATAAGTCTACCTCATTAAGTACCTCAAATATTCTTTCATCATTTTTGAGATTAGACATTTTATAGAGAATTTTTAAGTTATCTAAAGCAGATAAATTTTTGTAGAAATCTGGTTTTTCAATAAGTGCACCTATATCATTTAAAAATTTTCTGTTATTTCCAGAAATGTTTTTTTTATTTATAAAAATATGGCCTTGATTAGGCTTAATTAAACCGAGTACCATTCTTAAGGTAGTGCTTTTTCCAGCACCATTAGGTCCCAAAAATCCATATATATCCCCTTTGTTAACATGAAGGCTAATATTATTGACAGCTTTAAAGTCCCCAAATGATTTATGCAAATTTTGTATTTCTAATATTTTAGATGAATTCACGATGTAAATTTACTAAATTGTTTAACTAATTTATAAAATAATTAAACAAAATTAACTTTTACATTTCCTGCTACAGTAAAGAACTGAATCCCAATTATTTATCCATTTTTTTCTCCATGAAAATGGTCTTTCACAAGCAATACAGATTTTGTATGGTAATTTTTCTTTATGTCCTTTCATTACTAAATTTTGGTAACTCAGACAACCTTGCGTAGGGGTATGAATTAATTTTTCTAAGTCTATAATAGCTGTTTAAGCCTCCAATACCTGTACTTTTTAATTTTTCCAAATCTATATAGCCTTCTTCGCTAATAGCATCTTCTTTTACAAATACATGTTCAACACTTCCAATAATCATAATGGTATTATTGGCCTTAATAGGAACACTTTCTTGATATTTAAGACCTACATTTAAATTGCTTTCTTTTACAAATGGTGCTTGAAAACCATCTTCGTACCATTCGGTAAACTTACAATACTTAAATTCAGACTGATTTTTATCAAATTTAGCAGAAGTATAGTGACCATTTAGTGTTAAGTTTTCTGGAAGATGATTTATGGTGTAGGAACCATTTTCAAGGATATTATTATAAGTATCTCTTCTCACTCTTTCTTGAGGTCTTAATATGAAACCAAGTAATGCAGGATTACTACCAAGATGAATAACACTGCTAAAAATTGCCAAATTGGTCATTTTTTCTTTATTAATGGTTCCAATTAAATTACTTGGTTTAATTCCTGTAATACTGTTAATAATGTTGAGTCTCTTAACTTTATCAAGATCTTTTATATTGCTTTTTGTAAAATGCTTCATTTGTTTGAATATGTTTTAATTCCTTTTTTCCAATAACTAAAAAATGATCCCCTTGCTTCTAATTCTGGAAATATCCAATCCCTTTCTTCCATATTTCCTTTATAATGTTTGTTAAATGGATGTTCTTTAAAAAATATATTGGACTCTTTTTTTACAATCTTCATAAGATCATCAAATTCCATAACAGCAATTATTATTCCTTCTATTTCTCTAGAAAGTTCGATTATAAAGTTGATTACTTTATTAGAAATTGGATATTTTTTGAAATGAGATGGTTCAAAAAGTAATATTCTATTAGCATTATCTTCTTTTTTCCAATTGGAGTCTAAATTATAGCTGTTGTAAATAAAAGTAGGAAGCTTTTTATCAATTTTAAGTAATTCGTTTTTTGGTAAATCATAGTTATATTCTAGAGATATTTCTTCTTGTAATTCTTTCGGAACAAGGTTATATTTAGTGAGTTCTTCATAGGATTTATCTAAAAAAGTTCCTTTGTCCTTAGTGTGGCAATACTTATTTATATTTTCTTGATTAGCTATATACTTTTTATTGCTATTGGTTCCAGCTACCCATTGCCAACTTAAAGCATTACTTCCCCAATCACCATCTAATAAATGGAAGTACATCCATTTTGCAGGTCTGAGCCAATGATATTGTCCGATGTTACAACAAATACCAGCAGTATACATTCTTAAATGATTGTGCATATAACCAGTTTCATAAAGTTCTTTAATAGAATGGTCAATAGCATCAATTGAAGTATGATGCTTAACTATAGATGATGGTAGATTATGATAAAGAGTAGGAGATTGAATGTTTTTTAAATCAACATCAATATTTGTTGTTTGCTGCCATTTTTTTTGCCAGTAGTCTCTCCAACATAACTCTTGTAAAAATTTTTGAATTTGATTAATTTCATACCCAGCATTTGAAATATGGTTGTAAATAGTTTTAGTACTTATAATTCCTCTTGAAATATATGGTGAAAGTCTAGTTACTCCACCATCAATATAATTTCTAGAATAACCGTATCTAACTGCATCAAATTTTTGAACTTTTAGTATAAGTTTATTATAAATATTTTTCACTTCTCAAATGTACATTTTGAAAATTACAGATTACTTTCTGTTTAATTAAATCAATTGAATCATAGATCTAAATGTGTTGCAATGCGCTTCAACTATGTCATAAATTTTTTCTGAATAACCTCCACCCATCACAGTTACTATCGGAGCTTTGCAATTTTGAGCAAATTCAAATACCATATCATCTCTTTTCTTACAGTCTTCTCGAGAAACTTTTAACCTTCCTAATTTATCTGTATCAAGAATATCTACACCAGAAATAAAAAATATTAATTGAGGGCTAAGTTTATTTTTAATTTCCTCAAGACTTTTGTTAAGTAATTTTAAATATTCGTCTCCTTTTATACCATCTTTTAAAGGCATATCTAAATCAGATTTTTCTTTTTGAAATGGGTAATTCCTTTCCCCATGCATACTGAATGTAAATACTTCCTTGATATTTTTAAAAATTGAAGCAGTTCCATTACCCTGATGAACGTCTAAATCTATTATTAAAATAGAATTTATTTTATATCTTTCTATGGCATAAAATGACGCAGTAGCCACATCATTAAATAAACAAAAACCTTCTCCTCTGTCTCTAAAAGAATGATGTGTCCCACCTGCTATATTAGCTGCTATACCATAATCCATCGCATAATCTACACAGTCTAACGTTCCTTGAGTAATTACATATTCTCTTTTAACCAACTGCTTTGAAAGTGGAAATCCTGTTTTTCTAATTTCACTTTTCGAAAGATTAAGATTATTTAGTTTTTCAATATAATTTAGATTGTGGGCTTTGCTTAACCAATAATCTTTAACAGATTTTGGAGAAAAAAAATTATTTTTAGCGACTATCCCTTCATAAATTAATTGTTGTGGAATTAATTCATACTTTAACATTGGAAATCTGTGATTTTCAGGAAGATCTAAAATATAAATATCGTCAAAAGATATTTTAAGCACGGTAATTTTTTAGTAGCATCACCATTTTCAAATTATTTCTTAGCTTCTATCAATTCACAATAGAACTCAATGGAGACCATATCACCTACAGAAGTTATATGTTCCATTCCTAAAGAAGTTCTGTCTATGTCAAGGCTTCCATCGAAAATAGCAACTCTACTACCATTTTTATTGTTGGCAATTCCCGAATAATTAAATGAAAATGAAAGTTCTTTACTTTGTCCCATCATATTTATTAAACCCTTACTTATAAACACAGAATCTACTTTTTTAATTTCTTTAGAGTAAAATTCAATAGTTGGGTATTTTTCCAAATAAAAAAAATCTTCTTCCATAATGGCTTTATCTCTTATATCATTATCAGTGTTTATACTATTTACGTTTATTGAAACTTTCAATTTAGCGTTTTCTGGTTCATCATCAGATACTTTGAAAAGTATATCAAAATCTTCAAAAAAACCTTTAGTATCTTTTAATCCTTCAACATAAAAACTTATCTCAGAACTTGAAATATCGTCTTTATTATTGGTCCATGTTGTCCCTAATATATAGCCAAAATCATTTTTTGCACTTTCATTAACTTTGGTTTTGTCAAGTTTGCTTTCAGGTGTTCCCCAGTCACTTAAAACTATAAACCCGATTAATAAAAATAGGGCAACTAATATGGTAACACTAACTTTTTTATTCATGGTATAATAATCGACACAAAAATATGATATTAAAATTATCTCTTAAAAATGTTCAATTTAAATATATTTAAGTCATTAAAATCAAGAAAAAATTAATCTAAAGCGAGAAAAATAATTTTAGTTTTATCTTTGAATTTATTATTTATAAAAAACTAAAGAAACAATATCATAAGTTGTTAATTAAAAGGAATTTTTTCCATATTTGAATTAATATTCATAAATGAAAGACTTTAATATATTCATTAGTAAGTATTTCATTACGCTTTCCCTTACATTATTTACAATTTCAACTTGCAAGATATATGGACAAGAAAATGAGTCATTAAATCAAATTTTCACTAGTAATATTAAAAATATAAAATCAAATTCAAGTTCAATATCTTTTGCTGGCTCTTACAGATTTTTGGGTTTTGTAAGAAATCAAACTGAAGTATTTCCAAATAACAGTGGAAAAACTTTGGTTCTACTGTCAGGAGATAATTTCAGAGAACCAATGTTATTATTAAAATTAAAAGGTTTAACAAAAGATAAAATTTCGTTTGGTGCTGATTTTATGCTTAATAGTACTTACAAAGGACCAGAAAATGTAAATAATCAATTAACATTAGAACTTGGTTTAAATTTAAGATCTTCTTTCACAACAAGTTTTGGGAAATTTAATGTAAGTTCTGGTGGAGTAAATTGGTACAGACAAAGCAGGTTAACTGTTTGGGGAAATCGATCTTTTAACAGGGAAAGTATCTATCACAGAAGGCCTCAAACAAGATTGACAAGCACTCCCCATTTAAGATATGAAAATTATTACAATGATGGCTTAATTGATGAAGGAGTAAGGTATGGAAACAGAGCTTTTCAAGGAATCTTTATAAATGGTCAAAATTTACCCAAAGGTTTTTCTTTAAAGGGAGTAATCGGAAAAACTCCTTTTAATCGTTCAATTTTAGATAGTTTATCAAATAATTACACTGGATGTTTTAGAGTGAGTAAAAAATTTAAAAATAATTTTAATTTTTCTTACAATTATTTAAACTCAACTAATTTAATTGATACTGTTAATAATGAATTCCGAGGTTATTCAATTAATACCTTAGAGTTTTCAAAAAAATGGAATTTATTTTCTATTAATTTAGAAGCTGGTTTAGGAAATTATTATTCTCCAGAAAATAATTTTAATAACGGAGAAGCTTTAATTTTAAATATAAGTTCATCAAAAAAAGCTAAATATCCTATTGATATTCAAGCATATAGAATAAGTTCAGAATTTGTCAATTTAACTGGAAATTTTTTAAATACTTCGGTTCTAGAAATTTTTCCAAACACTGGTTCCAATAACAGAGCGACTACTATAAGACCACAATTTAATAGTCCAATGGTTGGTTTAGGTATTCACACAAATAATAGACAAGGAATTTCTGTAAATACTCAACATTCTTTCGGGAAATTAAAAATAAATGCTGGAATTGGTATATCATCAGAAATTGATACATCTATATCAAGTATTTCTTACAGATACAATGTAAATGCACAAACTCTTTCAAGATTGTATCTTTTTGCTCGTGATTGGGGTCCTTATAATGTACTCAACTCCACCTATAGAAATATATTTGAAAATGTTTCTATTAGCGATACAAACATAAATGGTCTTGCAAATTTTAAGAAGTATTTTGCAAATTTTGAATTTCAAGCAAAGTACTCGGGAAATTTAGGTTCTAAAAAGTTCTATATATTTTTCTTGTCAAGATTTAATTCTTGTAGTAGGAGCTTACATTATTTTCCAAAATACAATTTAGATGTTCTTATTAGTCAAATCTCTAACCAAATTGATTTTAATTTGGAGGTTAGTAACAATGCTTCTCTAATTTTAAATTTTGGAATGGAAAGAATAATTGGGAATCATATTACCGATCTTGGTGATAATACTGATTCTTCTGGTTCTCCTATAAATATGATTTTAAACCGATTAAATCCTACTAATTCGATAGTTAATTTTGCTAGAAACCAACGAAACAGACTTATTGGAATGGGATTGGATTATAAAATCGGGAAAGACGCAATGATTTTTTTTAGACACAATTTATATAGTTATCATGATCCTAATTTTGTTTTAAATAATTTAAAAGGAAGTGAGACAATGTTAGAACTTAAAATATTATTTTGATGATGAAAAAATATAGATCTTTATTATTACTAGTTCTTTATATAGTTTTACCCAATCTATATTTTTCTCAAAAAAGTGATAAAATTTGGATAGATGGTCTAGGAAGGTCCTTCTTTTCAAGTGATGCCCAAATTAATGAAGAGGACACCATTTCAGCATCAAATATTTCAAGTGGATATAATTTAATTGATTTAAATACCCATATCAACCCTTTTGAAACAATTGAAATTTTTGGACAGGTTAGGATAAAAAATGAATTTGGGAGTTTTTTTGGTTCTGGAACTCAAATAGACATTAGACAATTAAGAGCTAGTGGAATCATTAAAAATAAAGTAAAGTTTTCTGTGGGTGATTTATTTTTAAAGCAAAATAAATTTACTCTTTATAATTACGACGAAGAATTAAACTTCTTTGAGAATAACTACAATAGTTCTTATAAAGAAATTGTGGATTATGAAAATTTCTATTTCGAAAATCGATGGAGATTACAAGGCATCCAAACTAATTTTTCTTATAAATTTGATAGGTTTATAAGAACCCTAGAATTTGATTTATTTACTACCCGTCCAAGAGGATCAAGTCAAATAAATAGCGGTTTGAATACATCTATAAGCGATATGCTTATTTCAGGAGGTTCAATGGTCTCTAAATTAAATAAATCTTTTACAGCTGAGCTCAACTATGTTTTACTAAAAGAATTACCTGCTACAGGAACTGTTGAAAGAGCCATTAGAAATCCAGTTTATCAAATGGGAATAAATTATAATAATAAATCGGAAAACTCAATTATAAATCACAAACTTCAAGCAGGATTTTCTGAACGAAATTGGTCCTATAAATCGGTAGATGATTCTACATCAGAACTAAATAAGGGAATGTTTGCCGAATTCTCAAGTTCATATTTTAAAATAGACTCTACATTTTCCTTAAATCTTGGATATAGATACGTAGACCCTAATTTTAGAAGCTCTGGTGCACAAACAAGGAGAATTGAAATGAATGAGACCAATGTTGGTTCTATCTATTCACTTTATTCAAATGACTATCTAGTTAGACCAATTTCTGTTTTTGATATTGTTACAGACCCCAATATTTACAATCAGAATATTTCCGGAACACTTATGAGTTTTGATCCTATTTTTTCAAATGCTTTACCTTATGGAGATGCTACTCCTAATAGACAAGGAATATTTTTAGACGGTAAGTATAATAGTAAAAATAAAATCTTAAATATTAATTTTAAAACATCTTATTTCAATGAAGTAATTGGACAGGGCACCACTCAAAAAAGAAACTTTTTCACCATTTTACAGTCAAGTGATATTAATTTAAAAGAAATTTTTAATCACACAAAAGAATTTGACTTATCATTTTCTACAATGAATCAAATTACTTCTAGAGAAGGAGATAGCATAGAAAGAGTTAATTTAAATTCTCAACACTTTAATTTATTGATCGAAAAGGAAATTCTAAGTAAGCTGTTTTTACAATTGAGTTTAAAAAGATTTGAATCTAAAGGTAATGAGTATATAAATAAAAGAAATGAATATGGTGAAATTTTCACTTTCCAATCTCTTAATATTATTCGGGTTGATAATTTATACTGTTATGGAATTAAATATAAATACAGAGAAAACGTTTACATAAATCTTCAGTATAACTTGTGGAACTCAAATTTCAACAATTCAAATTACCCTGATTTAAATTTCCAAAGATTTTTATTTATTTTTTCAATTAAATTATGATGTCAAAAACTTTTTACAAATTATCAGTTATATTTTTAATAATTTCTTTCGGTTGTTCAAAAGACGAGGTTGAAGGTCCATTATTAAATGAAATTTTTGGAAATTTTCAACTTAATAGTTCTTTTATTATCAGTAATAACTCACCTGATTTTTCCAATAGTAATGAATTGGTAAAATTTCATTGTGATTTTAATAAAAGTATAGAATGGAAAATTTCAATTTTGGGTTTAGAATCAGGAAGTTTAAAAGAAATTTCGGGTTTTTCAAATTTGATTGATTCAAATCAGATTAATTGGAATGGGAATACCTCTCAGGTCCCATTTTTTAAAAAAGAATTATGTGCTGTAGAATTATCTTTTTTAAATGAAGTTGACACATTAAGAGATACAATAAATATATTAGAAACTAAAGTTTATGATGGAATAGTTGTTGCAGATTTTGAAAATGGAATTCCTCAGGAAGCCATTGTTTTTCATCAATTTTCTATGAATATGACTTTCGATATATCTAATGATGACCCTCTGGAGGGAAATAATTATTTTAAAATGGGAGGAAGAATGGGCTGGAATGAATGGTTTTTAGGTAGTTTGGATATTCCTTTAGATTTAGCATCAGTAAATACTCCAGCCACTGACTTTTATATAAATCTAGGTGTATTATCGGGAATTAATGGAGAAACAGCATCTGATCAATTTATTAATATTTTAGTCTCAGAATCTACTTATCCTTTTAATGATGATTTATCCAATAATGCTTCTGACGTCTTTCAAGATACAATGGAGGTATATAAATATCAAATAAGGCCTGTTGATTGGTATGGTTGGAAGATGATTTCTTTAAGCTATGATCAGTTTGAAGTAAAATCTTCTGGTGGAAATAATTTAAGAGAGCCAAAAAATATAACAGCAATTAAGATCCAATGTCAATCTTGCCCTGGTGCCAATGCAAATTGTCCAGAAAATATGGGAATTGATGTGAGAACAGATGTTGATTTTTTAATTTTAACTCAAGGATCAGATTTATTAAGTCAATAAATGAAATTCTTTAAATATTTTATATTTTTTTTCTTTTTCGCTTCTTGCGATTCATTAAATACATTGAGTATTTACGATAAAGAAGAAAAAAATATTGATCCATACGAGGCTTTTGAATTTAAAGATATTTTCTCTGAAAGTAATGCTACTGGTATTTGGGGTAAAAATAATTCTTGCAAAGAAATTTATTTTGATACCACTAATAATTATGTCGGTAAAGATCACCTACATTTAATATGGTCTAAAACTGAGGACTGTAAATGGTTGGGTTTTGGTTTTAAATGGGGAAACTTCAAGTCAAAAAATTTAACTCCAATCATTGATAACAGTGCTATTCAATTTAGAATTCGAAGTGATTCAGGAGAGTTTTTTAAGGTTCCTATGTTATTTGCATTGGTTGATTACAGTGAAAAACAATGTTTTTCTAAAATGAGTTATTTAGGTTTTGAAGATGGAATAGTAGATGAAAATTGGAGAAAAATTACAATTCCTCTTTCTACCTTTAAGTATAAAGAAAAAGGAGTTAATATTTCAAATATCAAAGAGTTAAGAATACAATTACAAAATAAAGGAAACTTTCATGTTGATGATATGAAAATTGTACCCCATCATCATCCTTACTCAATTGATTCTGATTTAATTGATAAAGAATTTCATTCTTTTCCAGTAATCCTTGGTAATGAAAAAAAATATTGGTGGGGTGTAAACAATAAATACTCTGATAATTTTAAATTTATTACTAATTCTAAATTTAAAGATTCTATTTCTGACTCAGATTTTGAAAATCTATTGCCAGAGCTTAATGTATCTGTATCTCTTTTAGTCAATTATGATATAACAAATGAAAATAAAAATTGGAATTTATTTGGTTTTCCTTTTCACAAATGGCAATTCGCTGATATCTCTAAAATATATTCAACCTCTGCATTGTATTTTAAAGTTAAAGCATATAAAGCTCCAAAAATTCAGATTTTCATGAGTTCATACAAAGGGAAGCCTAGAAGAATTTCTAAAATCATTAAAGAAAATAATATTTATGTAACAAACGATCAAATTTATGAATACTATATTCCTTTAAAATCCTTTGTTAATCACGAAAAAATAGATTGGTCCTCAATGAAAGAGTTAAGGTTTAAAATTTTAGAAAGTGGCGAGTTTGAAATCGGAGATTTTAAATTAATTGAGTTTAGAGGAAATCCACAAAACCCAAAAAAATGGATTAAGTCATGAAAAGTATAATTAGTTTATTTTTTATTGCTCTATTTATTTTTCCAGCTATTAGTTTTTCACAAGCTGCCAAAGTTTCTATTAATAAAACATCCAATGGATTTCAATTAATTAAAAATGATGAGCCTTATTACATTAAAGGAGCAGGTGCAAAAAGTAATTTTAAAAAAGTGGTGGAGAGTGGTGCTAACTCTATTAGAATATGGAGCACTAATAAAAGTGAATTATTAGATTCTGCCTACAAATACAACTTGAGTGTATGTCTTGGAATTTGGGTTGCCCAAGAAAGAAATGGATTTAATTATAATGATGAGTACAATGTAAGGAGTCAAATTGAACTGATAAAAAAAGAAATCATACGTTTGAAAGATCATCCATCGGTTATTCTTTGGGGAATTGGTAATGAAGTTGATTTGCAATATTCCAATTTTAAAGTATGGGAAACTATTGAAGAAATTGCAAAATTCATTAAAAAGGTAGATCCCAATCATCCTACAGCAACTGTTATTGCAGGATTAGATCCATCAAAAGTTTTTATGATTAAAAAGTATTGTCCCAGTATTGACATATTAGGAATTAACGTTTATGGAGCAATAGAGAACGCCCCTTTGAATGTGAGAAGGTATGGCTGGGATAAACCCTACATTGTCACTGAATGGGGAGTTAACGGACCATTTGAAGCAAAAGTAAATTCTTGGGGAGCCAAAATTGAGCCAACCAACGGATTTAAAGCCAACCAACGTCTAAGAAGATATCAAAGAATCATTCAAAAAGATAAAGAACTGTGTTTGGGTTCTTATTGCTTTTTGTGGGGACAAAAACAAGAATCAACATCAACATGGCACGGTATGTATTTAAGTAATGGACATCCTACTGAAGCAGTAGATGTTATGCAATACTGTTGGAGTGGCCTATGGCCTAAGCCAAGAGCTCCAAGTATCATGGAAATCACATTGAACGGAGATAATTGGAAAAAAAATCATGTTTTTAAAAATAGAGAAAAGGTGTCATTAGAATATATTTACAATAAATATGATAATGATAGTTTGATATTTGATTTTCAATTATATCCAGAAACTTTTTCTAATAAAGGGGGTGGGGACTATCAGGAGTCACCAGATGAAATAGATTTTGATATTATAAAACAATCAGAAAATAACATAATATTTAATGTACCTAGTAAAAAAGGTTTTTATAGAATTTTTGTTTTTGTAAGAAATGAAATTAATCAAACAAGTGTAGCAAACATCCCTTTTAAAGTAGAACAATTATAAATCTATACCATAAAATGTCTAAAAATTTTATAATAAAAACTGTTTTTTTAATTCTATCTAATGTTTCTTTTTTGATTTTTAATTCTCAGTTAAATTCATTTTATGAGGATTGGGAACCAAGGCTATTTAATTTCCCTGAAGGTAGTTTATTACAAAATGATCCAACTACTAGCTCAAATGTTACGATTAATTTTAATACTTCAAATATTTTAGGCGATATTCTGCCATCTCATTTTGGAACCAATCTAACTCATTTTCTTGGTGAATCAGTTTTAAATCAAGCAGATTTTATGGAAAATATAAAAGGATTAAATAATTTCACATTCAGGTACCCTGGTGGAAATGGTTCTAATCAATTTTTTTGGGATGGTAATATACCTTCCTCCATATTAAATGATTCTCAAATTACTATTAATGATCTCATTGACGGTTCTGGTTGGAGAATAAGTCCTGATGATTTTGTGAAAATTTTAGATTCTGTAAATGGCAATGGTATTATAGCAGTAAATGCTTCCTATGCACGATATGGAACCTCTGCAAATCCAATTCAGACTGCTGCTGCATATGCTGCCAATTTTGTAAGACATATGAATCAGACTTTAGGAGCTAATATCAAATATTGGGAAGTGGGTAATGAGAATTATGGTCCTTGGCAGGCAGGTCATATTGTAAATGGAGATACCATAAATGGGACTAAGTATGGCGACATATTTAATGTATTTGTTGATTCCATGAAAGCTGCTGACCCTTCGATAAAAATTGGTGCAGTTTTATTTCCTCATGATGGTGTTTATAATGATTGGTCTAAAGATGTTCTTCAAAAGGTTCAAAATACTGCCGATTTTCTAATTATACATGATTATTTTAGGAGAAAACCGAATCCAAATAACGTTACTTATCAAGAAATGTTAAATTCTATTTCTGAAGTACAACAAAATGTAAGTAATGTGAACAATATGGTTACGTCTTATACCAATAAACCTTCAGGATATTTTCCAATTGCAATGACTGAGTTTAATTCAAAAACTGGAGAGAGAGAAATTTCTATGGCCAATGCGATATTTATTTCTCAGGTTCTTTGTGAGCAAATAAAAAATAATATTGGTATGTCTTTGCTTTGGAGTTTCCAAAATGGTTTAGACTCTCATGGAGGCGATCATGGAATGACAGCTAGAAATAGTACTGTTGTTCAAAATAATACACCACGTCCTGTTTATTATGTTTATTACTATTTAAATAAGTTTTTAGGGGATAAGTTAGTATTCTCTTACTCTAACGATCCAGACATTAATTGTTATGTTTCAACTTTTTCAAGTGGAGAAATTGGAATGATTGTCATCAACACTTCTCAGTCTAATAAAACTATAGAATTTAACGCAACATCTAGTTTTACAAAAGATAATTTTTATTGGTATGAAATGAATGCAACAGATGAAACAGATAAAAAAATATATGTCAATGATCTCACTACTGTTAATCTAGAAGGTGGACCTGATATTAATAATGTTCCAGCATTCTACAGACCTGTAAATAGCAATTATAAATTTAATATTAAACCATACTCTGTAAATTTTATTGCTAATTCAAATGATCTTACTTCAGTTAAAAATTTTAATGACTTAGAAATTAAAGTTTACCCAAATCCTTTTGATGAATCTATTTCCTTTATTCCAAATATTCAATTTGATAATATTATCATATATGATGTTAATGGCAAAAAAGTCCTCGAAACTTCTGGAAATATAATCAATACAAAATCCTTAAAAAAAGGCATTTATATTTTAAAATTATATAAGTCTAATTACTCATCTCAGGTTAAAGTAATAAAAATCAAAAAATAATGAAGTTTAAATATTTTCTTAATTCAGTTTTATGTTTATTTCTATTAACAACTTGCAATGATAAATCAGAGTCTATATATCTAGACAGTAATTATTCTGATCAAGAAAGAGTAGAAGATTTATTAACAAGAATGACTCTTGAGGAGAAAGTTGCTCAAATGTGTCAATATGTTGGATTAAATTATTTAGAATCAGATGAGGATACATTGACTGCAGAAGAAATTTTAAATAGTGATTCTAAAGCTTCTTACAAAGGGTTTTTTAAAAAGGACATTGCTCAAATGGTCGTGGATGGAAAAATAGGATCATTCTTACATGTTTTAGAACCTAAAGAATCCAATGCTCTTCAGTCTCTTGCACTAAAGTCAAGGTTAAAAATTCCTCTTATTATTGGTATTGACGCCATTCACGGTAATGGAATGGTGAAAGGAACTACTGTTTATCCTTCTCCAATTTCTATTTCTTCCACTTTCAGCGATACTTTATCTTTTTTAGTAGGTGAGCAAACAGCAATTGAAATGCGTGCTACTGGGTCTCAATGGGCCTTTACACCAAACATTGATGTTTTGAGAGACCCAAGATGGGGCAGAGTAGGAGAAACTTTTGGTGAGGACCCTGTTTTAGTATCTAATATGGGTGCTGGGATGATAAGGGGACTTCAAAAAAGCAATGAAGTAATCGCTTGTGCTAAACATTTTATAGCAGGATCAGAGCCAATAAATGGTCTAAACTCGTCTCCAATGGATGTTTCTGAACGTAATTTAAGAGAAGTTTTTCTTAAACCATTTAAAAAAGCGGTTGATGCAGGTGTTTACTCTATTATGACAGCTCATAATGAATTAAATGGAGTTCCATGTCATATGAATAAGTACATAATGAAAGAAATTTTAAGAGATGAATATAATTTTAAAGGCTTTATTGTAAGTGACTGGATGGACATTGAAAGAATTCATACGCTTCATAAAGTTGCTAAAAATCTTAAGGACGCTTCATTTTACTCTGTTGATGCTGGAATGGATATGCATATGCATGGTCCATATTTTTTAGATTTTATTGTTGAATTGGTAAGAGAAAATAAAATTTCTGAAAAAAGAATTGATGAGTCTGCAAGAAAAATATTATTGGCTAAATTTAAACTAGGTCTTTTTGAAAATCCATTTATTGATATCTCCAATATGAATGAAAATATTTTTACAGAAAGTCATCAGAAAACATCACTAGAAATTGCTCGTAAATCCATTGTCTTATTGAAAAATAATAGTTTTTTGCCAATTAATAATATTAATAAAAACAAAATATTAGTTACTGGACCAAATGCTAATAATCACGCTATTTTAGGAGATTGGACCAAGCCACAACCTGAAGAAAATGTAGTTACTATTTTTGAAGGAATTAATAATATTGGTTCTGAAAAAGGTTTTGAAGTAGATTTCTACGATTCAAATAGTGATATTTTAAATATTTCTGAAAAAGACATCTTATCTACAGTTGATATTGCTAAAGATTACGATTATGTAATTGTAGTTGTTGGAGATAACTCATTAAGACACCTAAATAAAAAGAAAACTGCTGGAGAAAATATGGCTAGAGCAAATTTAAACTTAGCAGGAAATCAGTTAAAATTAGTAAAGCAATTACATAAAAAAGTGGAGAATTTAATAGTAGTTTATGTAAATGGAAAGCCTATTGCTGAGCCCTGGATTGCAGATAATATTAATTCCATTATTGAAGCATGGGAACCTGGAAGTTTTGGTGGTCAAGCAGTTGGTGAAATAATCTTTGGAAATGTCAATCCAAGCGGAAAATTACCGCTTACTTTTCCAAGAAGTGTTGGTCAATTACAAATGATATACAATCATAAGCCGTCTCAATATTTTCATAAATATGCCTTTGAAGATATTTCACCACTTTATCCATTTGGATATGGATTAAGCTATTCTAATTTTGAATATTCAAATATTAAAGCTACCAAGTCAAATATGGATAAATCTACAATAGATATCACATATAAGCTTACAAATAATAGTAATTACGATGGAGAAGAAGTTGCTCAACTTTATTTTAGAGATTCTTATAGTTCTGTTACTAGACCAGTTAAAGAACTAATAGATTATGAAAGAGTATCATTGAAATCAAATGAAAGTCGAGACTTAATTTTTAATATACCGATAAAAAGTCTTGCATTTTATGATTTGGATATGGACTATTGTGTTGAAAGTGGAAAGTTCGAATTTATGGTTGGAGGTTCGTCCAGTTCCTCTGATTTAATTTTAGATTCTTTATTTATAGATGACAGAGTAGAATATAAATAGTTAGATTTTAAATAAACTCTTTTTGGATCCATAACCTGGACTAAATTCTATAATTTCAAAATTATTTTTAGGATATATTATTTCTTCTATGAGGTAAACTTGCCAATTTTCATTTGGGCTATCCCTCCATCCCAGTGAAGAATTTTCATTGTTGGAAATTATTTTAAAACCCCTTTCTGTTTTTATAATTTTAGGATCTTTTAGATCAGGTTTTTCTCCACTTGGCCACATTTCTTCTATCATTTTTGGTTCAGTTATATTTCCATAATCAGAGTCATCTATCCAATCATTTAGTTTTTTCTTTAGTTCATTAAAAACATTATCATAATCTTTATTGCTATATAAGTTGTTAAGCTCATAAGGGTCATTAACAATATCATAAAGTTCATATTTTGGTTTGGTATTTTTGTACCAATTTTCCATTGAATTAGTATTTTTTTTCAAATCATTAAGTGAATCTAAAATTCTCATCGTTTTCATATTTTTTCTGTATGAAACGGGTTTCATTGCCGAAGATTTAGTGTCCCAGTTAATAATCAGTTTAAATTCATTATTTCTAACACATCTTCTTTTGTCAGTAAATTCATCAAACCTGTCAGTGGCAGCAAAAATATAGTCTCTATTATTCTGATTGTAAAAAGAAACACCTTCCATCTTATGAATTGTCTGTGATTTTGTTAATTCTAGTATAGTAGGAGCTAAATCAATAAAACTAATCATTTGAT
Organism: Bacteroidetes bacterium MED-G20; assembly: GCA_002457645.1. Classification (GTDB taxonomy): domain Bacteria; phylum Bacteroidota; class Bacteroidia; order Flavobacteriales_D; family Parvicellaceae; genus MED-G20. The sequence goes on along the minus strand of NTKH01000009.1, from coordinate 15,214 downwards.
CATTTCTAGGTTTAATTTTAGGTTCAGTCCATTTTATAATTAGCGGGCATTTCAAACCAGAATCATAAATAGATCTTTTGTACCTTGGAAATGGTCCTCCATGATCTGAATAAAAGAAAATTATAGTTTTATCATATAATCCATCTTCTTTTAGTTGTTCAATTATTTCTCCTACTTGTTCATCCAATTTTTCAATATTTTTATAATTGGTTACAAAATCGTTCTTTATCGTATGGTTTTTAGGGAAAAATGGTGGAAGAATTATTTTGTTAATATCCTCTTCAGAATGTTTTTCATGGTTTTTCCAGATTCTAGATTCATGGGTGATGTTGAAATTAAAAACCGAGAAAAAAGGTTGGTTTTTAGCTCTTTTTCTCCAGTGAGCATTTTTATTGCTTTCATCCCAAGCAAGAGGTGACATTTCCATGTTGTAGTCTTCTTTGGAATTATTGGAGCAATAGTATCCATTTGCTCTTAAAATTTCTGTAAAAAATTGAACTTTTCTTTTAGGAACAGCACTGTAAATTGGTAAATTAGTTTTACTATTTATCGAACCCTTATTTTTTTTGTAGGCTCTCATGTGTTGAGTTCCAATGGTTGTCGGATACATTCCTGTTACAATGCTGCTTCTGCTAGGAGAACAAACAGGTGAAACAGTATAGAAATTATCATACACAGTTCCGTTTAAAGCAAGTTCATTTATATTTGGAGTTTGTGCGCTACTATCCCCGTAAGCAGAAAAAAATAGTGATTGATCTTCACATACCAACCATATTATGTTCGGTTTGTTTTGTGAAAAATTATTAAAAAAGGAAATTAATAATAATGTTAAAATTATATTTCTTTTACAACTTACCAATATTAATAACATTGTGTTTTTTTTACACTAATATACATACAAGCAATCTTTTTATTACTTTTAAATTGAAATATAAATAAATTCATCTCTGAAGTTTAGCATTTACATATTTTATTTTCTACTATTTAGTGTCTCATCAATTGGACAGAATTATAATTTGCCTCCATTTTTAATGAAGTCAAAAAAAGTTGATTTTTCCATAAAAGGGTATTATAGATTTATGGGTTACAATAGAAAGGTTCCTGATTTATTTGGTGATTCTATAAATCCAATTGTGTTCAGGGTCGATGATGAATTTAATTCTCCTACACTTAATTTAGATCTACTTTTTAAATCGAAAAGTTCAGGATATATTAAAACTCAGTTGTATTTATTTGAGCCTTTTACAGGAAATATTTCTGATAAAAATTTTTTAAAGTTAAATAGAAAAGGGGTTTCCTTAGAAATGGGGAAAAAAACAAGATTTGGTAATCTAAAACTTACAACCGGAGGAATCAATTTTATTCGTTTTAGTGATTTTTCTTTAAGTTCTGCTAGGCAAGTTAGAAATTCTTTATTTGATAGAAATGCTTGGACTGCTGTTTGGCCAGTAAATGTCCAGTTTAATAATTATCTGGACAAATCAAACTATATAAGAGCGGCTGACTGGGGTAAAAGACAAGTTTCAGGTTTTCATTTTAAAGCAACTGATTTGCCAAAATTATATGATTTAGAAATTTTTTATGGTAAAACACCATTCAATATTTCACCCATTGATAATATTACCACGTTTAGAATAGGGAAGAAGCAAAGACTCAATTATTTTAATGGGGGTTTTCTTAATTCAAGTGGCATTGACGCATTAATTAACGGAAATAAATTTAAAAACGATATTATTTATTTCACCTATGAAGGAAATATAAATGAATGGAAAATTAGCAGTGAACTAGCTCATAGTAAGTATTCTTTTGAGTCAAATGGATTATCAGAATCTGGTATAGCAAGTCAAATAACCATAAAACCTAGTCCAAGATTAATTAGCTTTCCAATATTCATAGAAGGATATTACATCAGTCCAAACTTTGTAAATATTCACTCCTCTCTTATCAATGGCTCTGTTCCATCTTTTAGCTCTCAAACAACTTCCTTTAATGGAGAGGGAATACCAGATGGAGCTAGGCCCTACGGAGGGGTGATGAATCCCATGCATATTAAATCAAATAATCGTTTTGGATTGAATTTAAATTCTGAATTTAATATTGGAAATTTAAAAGTAAATGTCGGAAATGGTTTATCCAGAGAGATTCAGAACGATACTAATTTGGTATCTTTTTTTCACAAAGTCAATGGCCTTTATTTATCAAGAATAGAAAGATTTCAATCATCTACTGGTCCTCAAGGGAACTTGACTACTTTCTTTCGAGGATATTATGAAAATGTTTATATTGATGATTCTTTAAATAGTACTATCAGTAAATCATTTAATGTTTTTCTGTTAAATTTAAAATATCGTGCGAAAATTTTTAATAAAGATTTTTTCATTTTTTATCTTGGTGAGTTTCATTCTTTACAATCCTTTTTGTCTCCAATTCCCATTTTTTCAAATAAGGCTATTCTACGGAACCATTTCCACGAATTTGATTTGTATTTTAATATCAATAAAAAACTTTCTTTAATTGGCTATTATGGCACGGAACTAATAAAGGGAAACGAATTTTCTGGCTTAGGAGATGTACTTTCTGAGAATAATGAATATTTACCAAGAAATGGATTTGGAAATGTCTTGGGCTTAGGTTTTGATTATAGTATAAGCTCTAAGTCATGTTTTTATTTTAGATTTAAAAATGTAAACTACAATGAAAAGAATTTTTCCAATAATCATTATCAAGGTTATGAAATTACTGCAGAACTAAAAATATTTTTTTGATGAGAATCCTTTTAACGTATATAATTCTTTTTTCTACTCTGAGCATATTTGCACAGTTTCCAAAATTTGAAATTGGAGGTTTGTCTAGAGCATTGGCAGATAATTCTTTTTTAGATCAAAATGACACTGTAAATAACGATGTTAACCAAGATTTTAATTTAGTATTTGATTTAGCAGTCAAAGGAGAATTAAATAAATTTATTAATTTTTACAGTGAGTTAAGGCTAGGAAATAGTCTTGAAGTATTTGACACCTCTTCTTCTTACTTGAATTTAAGAAGAATTTTAATTTATGGAAATCTTAATAAAAACATTTCATTTGAAATTGGTGATATTGATCTTAAAATGACTCCATTTACTCTATGGAATTTTCAAGAAGAAGGAATAGTAAATGAAAATAGATTAGCCAATAATTTTCGAGAGATCCAACGATATGAAAATTTTAATAATGGTAATTTTTGGAGAAGACAAGGATTGGTCATAAATGGCTTCAAACCTATTTTTAAAAGAGATAGTGTAAAGTATAAAACTTTTGGTACCAGAGAGATGGCATCTAACGAGATTTCAACTCCCGATGTATTCCTTTATGGAACAGAAATTAAATATAAGTCCAATAGATTTTCTTTTGGTTTAAATCACATTGATTTATTCTCTAATTATAAAGGAATTAACTATGATACCAACTTAAATAATCATGTTATTTCTTCCAACTTTGATTTGAATTTTAAAAAATTAAAACTTCATTCTGAATTTGGTTTTTCAAGGTTAACCAATACACTTAATAATTTTGATAGTAAATGGATTAATGGAGAATTTTTTAATATTGGATTTAATATAAATTTTTCTAATAATTTATCTTTTTCATCAAGTTTTAGATCGGTTAGTGAAGACTTTTCCTCTCCTGGAAGTCAGTCCAAAAGAATCAATTACTCTATGGCTCCATTTTTGTTTCCTCAATCCAATAACAATACGATTAGCAGAGATATTTCAATAGCAGATATTATCTATGATGTAGATTTTATAAGATCCAACTCATTTTACAATAGAAAAATTGATTATGGCTTGGATACTTTTAATCCAATTTTTGGAGTTATTGATCCTTATGGTTTAGCCACTCCTAATAGGAGAGGAATCACTTCGGATTTAACTTTTTCAGATTCACTTAAAATTATTAATGTAAATGCTCATTTTTCTTTTTTAAATGATTTAGTTGGAGAGGGAATCAATACCAAAAGAAACTATATGAATTATTCAATTGCTTTTAATTTATTTATAGATAAATTATTAAGCTTTGATAATCAATTTTTGTTTAGTGGTGGGTATTCAAATTCAACTTCAAAAAGAGAACATCCAGAATACATGAATGTTCAAAATATAAATTTAAATTGTAATATATTTGATTTAGGTTTAGAATTTGAAGTTTTAAAAAATTTATCAATTTTATCATCTTATAAAAGATTATTTTCCAATGGATTAGATTATCTTCCCATAAGAAATAATGATTTTACAATAGAATCATATAATGCTTTTGAATGCGATTTAGTTCATGAGATTAGTTCTCTTGGAATTGGCTATGATTTTAATAAAAAATCTAGTGTTTTGATTAATTATCAAATTCTTAATTTTACTGATAAATTATTTAACAACTCATTTAGTATTAATCAGTTTTTTGTTTTAGTCCAAATTAAATTTTAAATGGTAAAATATTTCAATTATATAATTTTAATTTTTCTTTTTCATCTAATAATTTCTTGTGAAAAAGATGATTATATCGGCCCACCAATTGAAGGTCAATTTGGTGAGCTTGAAATTCTAGAGTCTTTTAGCTCTGATAAACCTGTTGGTGTAGATTTTTCTTTAAATGATACGGTAAGATTTTTTGCCGAGTTTTCCATTAATGCAAACTTTAATATTGACATAGTTGGTAGAAACTCTGGGGCAAATTTTAGTATTAGTGACGTTGGGAACAATTTATCAAATGTTTTTTGGGCTGGAAACTCTGATAATATATTTTTTAAACAGTATGAGTGGTGTGATGTAGTTCTTTCATTTGATAATAGTGATACTACATTGTCAGATTCTATTCTGATATTGGGAGAAAGAGATTTTTCAAATTTGGGTTATTTGCTAACTAGTTATGAAGATCCAAGTGAATATGGTTTAGTTAATTCTCAAAACACTACTCAATTACAAGTTTTAAGTAATCCATCGGTAGCAATTCATGGAAACAACTTTTTAGACATTAGCGGCGAAGGATCAAACACATATTTTGGAGCAACACGTGTATCTTTGCCATCTGGAAGTATTAATGAAACTGACAAATCAAATATATATTTTAATGGATTTTTTAAATCTGATTTAAATGGAAGTGCTGTAGTTATTAAAATGTTCGAAGATGAAAATAGCGATGGAAGCTATGACCAAGGTATTGACGAGGCATGGACTTATAAATTTTCATTGAATTCAAATGGATCTTGGAATAAGGAAAGTTTTAATTTTGATAATTTTACGGTAGATCAAACTGCTGGTAATGTTATAATTGATGGAAATCTAAATGTTGAAAATGTTATTAGATTGGACGTTGTATGTAGTCAAAATGGTAATTCATTTGGAAATTTTGGATATTTCGTAGATTATTTAATTTTAACTTATAATTCTTCTTTATGAAAAAAATAATTTTTTTTAGTCTTTCGATGCTATTTCTGTCAGCTTGCAATAGTGAAAATAAAACCTCTACAAATCCTCCAGAAAAAAAACCGCTTAATGTTGTTTATATTATGGCTGACGATCACGCCTATCAAGCCATTAGTGCGTATGGTTCCAAAATAAGTGAACTGGCTCCAACTCCCAATATCGATAGAATTGCAGTTGGTGGAGCTTTAATGGATGCTGTCTATTGTACTAATTCTATATGTGGACCAAGTAGAGCTTCTATCCTAACAGGTAATTTTTCTCATGTAAATGGCTTTTATAAAAATGTTGATGGCGGTGATTTTGATGGTTCTCAGCTTACTTTTCCAAAAATCTTTCAAAAAAATGGTTATGAAACTGCTGTCATAGGAAAATGGCATTTGGGAACAACTCCAACAGGTTTTGATTACTCTAAAGTGTTAGTTAATTGGGGAGGCCAAGGAACCTATTTTCATCCACAATTTTGTTTAAATGGAAAGGATACAATCCTTGAAAAAAAGAGACATTCTACCAAAGTAATTGAAGACGATTGTATTGATTGGCTTTCAAGTAGAGATACTTCCAAACCTTTTATGTTGATGTACCAGTTTAAGGCTCCACATAGAGATTGGAGACCTGACTCTATTTATCATGAATTGTTTTCTGATTTTGATTTTCCTGAACCATCTACTTTTAATGATAATTATTTTGGCAGATTAGCAGCAAGTGAAAATATGATGGAAATAGAAAACCACCTCAACAGAAGAGACATGAAATTAATAGCTCCTTCTGGACTTTCTAGAAGAGACTCTATGCGTTGGTTGGCATATGGTGATAAAGGTCAATTTTGGTCTCCAAATGACACTTTAAATGGTGAAGCTTTAAAAAAATGGAAATACCAAAAATATATTAAAGATTATTTGAGATGTGTTAAGGGTGTAGATAGAGCTGTTGGTAGACTTTTAGATTATTTAGAGGAAAATGGATTAGCGGAAAACACCTTAGTTGTCTACACTTCTGATCAGGGTTTTTATTTAGGTGAGCATGGTTGGTTTGATAAAAGATGGATGTATGAAGAGTCATTTAAAATGCCTTTCCTAATTAAATGTCCTGGAATTATTGACTCCAATATCATTTCTAAAGAGTTAATTATGAATATTGATTTTGGACCAACCCTCTTAGATTTCGCTGGGCTTGAAGTCCCAAATTCAATGCAAGGAAAAAGTTTTAAACCTTCATTTGTAGATGAAAATCATGTTGGAAGAGAGGCAGTTTATTATCATTATTATGAATATCCTTTATGGCATAAGGTCCAACCTCACTATGGAATTAAAACTTCAAAATATAAGCTAATTCATTTTTATTATTCAATGGATGAGTGGGAGTTATATGATTTAGAAAAAGATCCAAATGAAATGAATAATATTTATAATGAGGCTCCAGAAGAATTAATTAAAGAATTAAAATCACAATTAAAGTCTCTTCAGCGTGAGTATAAAGATGATATCACAATCGAAGAGATGAAAGTGATGACAGATACTGTAATTCAAAGAGCTTACAACGAACCAAATAAATTGAAAAATAAAAAATCTTAAAATGATGAAAAAATTATTCAGTATTATTTTAATTTTTTTAATTGGGTCAGCTATTGCACAGTCTCCTGTTGTCTATAATTGGCAAAACTCAAAGCAGGGTTGGATAAGTGGAGGAGGTTGTAATCTTACTGCGCTTCCTGGGTCCATGTCAATGAATGCTTTCAACACAACCCCTCTAATGAGAAGTGGTAATTTACAAGCGAATCTTGGATTGAATGCTACAGATTATAATCAAGTTACAATAAGTGTCAAAAATCCTACAACTGGAAATGGTAACACAAGACTTTATATTTATCCTCCAGGAACTAATACTGCTTCATGTTACTACGTATTTGCTGTTGATACTGCTATGACTGGTTTTTCTACTTATACAATAGATTTAAATTCAACACCTGCTTCAGGAACTTATTCAGGAACCATAGCAAGATTTGGACTTAGAGGCCCATGGGGTGTCGGGAGTGGTGATACAATTTATTGGGAAAACATGGTGGTTAGCAACACCAGTTCTCAGACAATGGGAAACTTATATGAAGATCAATTTAACGATTATACAGTTTCTAACTGGGGAAACTTAACTATTTCTACTATTCCTAAGTTTAATTTCTTTGAAACAGCATGCCAAGAACTAAAAGTTTTTAGTGACTCTTTGTCGTCTGCTCCTGCATATGGCTATGTAACATACGAATTTGATACCATAATGGATATAACAGGATATGAAAAAATAACTATTGGTGAAAGGTCCAGTAGCAGTTTCTCGATAAGAATAGATTTTGAGGATTCAACTGGAAATGTTACAAATGGAAATAATGGTAAAATAACAGTTTCAACTAGTTCAAATTTAAATTCTGTATCTCAATTATCATTTGTTTTTCCTGATGCTGCTTTTACAGAAAATAATGTAGATAAAAGCATAATTTCAAAACTTAGAGTTTTTTTTGATTTTGGAAATGTAGATATGTCTTCTCCATTATTTATTGATTACCTTTCAATAGGTGATTCTAGTGGATTAAATAATGCCATTGGCCTTTCAGAAATTGATTCTTGTAACTGTGATGTAGTAGTTTTAGATACCATTTCTGCGTGTGATTCTCTAATTCTTTCAAATGGAAATATAATTACTACATCCGGAAATTATTTTGATACACTTTCTCTTTATCCTGCCTGTGACAGTATAAGAAATTTAAATCTAACCATATTAAATTCATCATCTTCCTTAAGTTCTGTTTCTGAATGTGGAAGTTATGTTTGGAATGGAATGACATACTCTCAATCAGGAAATCATTCATTTATTACTCTAAACTATTTGGGTTGTGACTCAGTAGCAGTTTTAGACCTTACTATTAATGATCATCCCATCCCTCAAATTATTTCATCTAGTCCACAGCTAACTGTTAATGTTTCAGGGGGGATTAGTCCCTATACCTATCTATGGAATACTGGGGAAACAACTTCTTCAATTAATCCAATTAATAATGGAAATTTTTATGTTGATGTGCTAGATGCAAATAACTGTTCAGGTTCAGATACAATTACAGTGAATTTTGTTGGTATTGAAAATGATATTAATTATCAAATTCAAATTTTTCCAAATCCTTCTTATGACAACATTACTTTAAACTCTATTTTTCAAATAAATAATCCAACCCAAATAAATTTCTTCAACCTAACAGGAAAATTAGTTCTAAGTAAAAACATTGAGATAAAAAATGGTAATTCTGAAAATATCAATATTTCGTCACTTAATTCAGGAGTTTATTTAATAGAAATAAAAAACCCCATTTTTAAAAATCAAATGTTTCATTTTATAAAAAAATAAGAAATGAATAAATTATATACTTTAATTTTAATTTTAACAGGTCTTACTATTAATGCCCAATCTGATACAATATGTAATCCATCTTTTGAGGACTCTCTCAATAACTGGGGAACATTTTGTAATGGTAGTTCAAATGGAAATTTTTCTGTGGACAGTTCATCTGCTTACAGTGGGAGTTTAGGCTTAGAAATGGATTTAACTTCAATTTCTCCTCCTTCCAATACATGTGCTTTAACAAGTTGTGCAGTAAACTTGCAACAAGGAAAATTTTATATGATTTCATTTTGGGCTAAATCCAATTCATCCAATGATGTATTGGTAGTGCTCCAGAGGACTTCTGCTCCTTTCACCAACTATGCTCAAAAAACTTTCACTTTTACTAATACCTGGAAAAAATTTGAGCTTAATACCACAGACACTGCAGCTGTAAATAATCTCAAAATAAAAATCAAGCCACAGTCGGATGGCGTTTATAGTTTTGATGATTTCAATTTTTATCCAGTATCCATGCTTCCAACCAATACTGAAATCTGTAATGGTGATTTTGAAACTGGTGTTTCTCCCTGGTCTCAAGCAAATAGTGGAGCTAATATTACTGCTGTTTCAGATAGTTCAACATTCCAAAACGGGAATTTTTCTGCTAAGGTGGTTATTTCAAATACAGTAAATGGACAACCTATTTTTTCTAGTTGTAAATCAGATATTGAGAAAAATAAAAAATACCGTATTCATTTTTGGGCAAAATCTATTTTGGGTGGACAACTAGCTACAGCTACAAGTTCTCTTAGTTCACCACCTTATACGAATTATGGAATAGAATCATTTACTTTAACAACTAATTGGACAGAATATACATTTCTGAGTGAATCTGATTCAACCATATTTGGAAATGTAAGATTTGCCAAATTTAAATTTTCAGAAGACGGTACTTACTATATTGATAATGTTTGGTATGAAGAAGTTCCTCCACAGCCATTTGTTTGTGATGGAGATTTTGAAACCGATTTATCTAATTGGACACAAACAATAAATAATGGTGCTATAGCTTCTATGAGTATTACGCCTTCTCAAGCTCAAAATGGTTTTCAATCTGCTATGATATTAGTGAATACGTTAGGTAATACCACTGGTTCAATCCAACTTACAAGTTGTAAAACGGATGTTCTCAAGGATTCATTATATTATGTAAGTTTTTGGATGAAAGGCTCTGCCAATAATTTAGGTTTTAATGCCATTACATCATTTGCTTCTCCGCCATATACAGCTCTTTCTGCCAATGGTTTTACTACTTATGACCAATGGACAGAATATTGTTATTCTTTTTCTCATGACTCAACCATTTTGGGTGATATCCGACTACTAAAACTTCAATTCTTGGATGCTGGAACTTATCATTTAGACTATGTTAATGTTTATGGATCTGATTATGTATGTTTACCTGTTAGTGTTAAAGAAGATTCATATAATGAAATTAGTATTTTTCCCAACCCGGTTACCAACACTTTAAATTTCAAATCTATGGATTCAAATATTCACAGAGTAGTTGTAAGTGATGTTAATGGAAGATCTGTTATTGAAATTTCTAACAAACATTTATTGGATGGTTCTCTTAATGTATCATCTTTAAAAAGAGGGATGTATTTTTTAAGACTGCATACAACAAACGGTTTTCAATATGAAAGTAGTTTTATAAAAAACTAATCTACAGAGCTAACAGAATCTAATAAGTATCTAAATTTATTAATAACAGAGTCATTATTTCTAATGACTGAAATGTTAATGTTTTCATCAGGGTCATTTTTTAAATTATACATCATATCTGTTTTAAAAGTATTTTCTTTATTAGCCCATTTTGTGTAAGAATAATCATTGGTAGTTACTGTAAATCCTTTATGATACCTAGAATAACCTTTAAAGTTTTCAGGATTTGATTTGTTAATTTTCACCAAACTTTTTCCTTGCAAATGAGCTGGTTTTTCAATTTGAGATAAGTCACATAGAGTGGGGTAAAGGTCCAATAGTTCAACCACTGTATTAACTCTTTTTTGTTTTTTTTGGTTCGGATATTTAATAATTAAAGGAACTTTTAGTGAGGTTTGGTAGTTGCAATGTTTTGCCCAAAGATTATGTTCGCCTAGTTGCCAACCATGATCTCCCCACAAAACAATTAGAGAATTGTCATAAATTTTTAATTCTTTTAATCGCTTAATAAGACGACCAATTTCGTGATCTATATAACTCACACAAGCATAGTAACCATGTATTAATTTTCTCTGTATAGAATCAGATATTGATTGGTTAATATCGTTAGGTATGTTGGTATATTTTCTTAGTTCTCCATAGTTGTGCATAGATATTTTGGGAGCATTCTTTGGTTGATATCTGTTATTGGCAAGTTCTATTTCAATTTCAGCGTATAAATCCCAATATTTGGATGGGGCATTAAATGGTAAATGAGGTTTTAAGAATCCTAAAGCCAGAAAAAAAGGTTTTTTCATATCTTTTAATAAAGGAAGTTTTTCAATGGATTTGTCAATCATTTTGGTGTCCGCATATTTATCCTTCATGTCTTCTCCAATTTCATAGGCATTTGAAACCCCATTATTTTTTTCTGCAACAAGAATATTTTCTTTTGTTTGGTAGTCTCTCCAATTTTTATCAGCTCTCCAAGCAGGTTCAGACCAACTTTCAGGTGAGTCATTTTTATGGTGTGAAATTTTTCCGTAGCTCAAGGTATAGTAACCATTTTTTTTGAACCATTCGCCCATGGTAGGATAGCTATCAGCATCTTCATCAATTCTTGTTTTATAGCTCTTAAATCTGTTTTCATTGGGCCTAAGTCCTGTAAGTAGGGAAGCTCTAGAAGCACCACAAACTGGAAAATTACAAACTGCATTTTCATACAAGTAACTTCTTGAAGCTAAACTATCTATGTTGGGAGAAATTATTTCTGTTTTCCCATAACAATTTAATTGTGGTCTTAAGTCATCTATTGAGATAAAAATAATGTTGGGTTTGTCATTTTTATTTCCTTTGTTATTTGGTTTTAAACTTAGCAGTATAAATATGCAAAAAATTAAAAATGGAGTTAGGATTAATAAAGTTTTATTTTTCATTATTTTTGGGTTAGAATATAGTTTGCACTGTAGGGCTTTGAATTTATTTTAATTACATTGTTTTTTATATTTAAATTATTTGCCTTTATTTTTTTGAAATTTTCTGGTCCTCCTGCATCTTTGTTCGTGAAAATATTATTAATCCCAGTTCTTCGCGAAAGTGGATTTTCATTGTAGACTTCATATACTCCAGCAAAACTTTTTGTGTCAATATTTTTAAGATCAATTTCAATAATTTCTTCTTTATCAGAAATATTCACAACTACTAAACCAACTTCACCAGATGAAAAAGTTGAACAGTGAATTCTAATGTTAGAGTTAGTTGTTAAAGATTCGTAATAGGTATCACCAAAAACCTTATTGTAATAGTAGAAATGATAATAGGAGGGATGTGGTGATAACCAATCTATTCCATTTTCTTTTGATGATGCAAACATTCCATGGTCGTGTCCATCTTTATATCCGTTTTCAATATCCCAAACCATTGACATTCCAATTCCTTGTCTTATAATCTCGCCAATGGCATGAGCAAAAAATATTCCTGAGCAGTGAGATACATTGGTTGCCCCATCATTTTTTGAAACTGAAGCATTGCTTCTGGTATTAAATTCTGTCAGTGCAATGGGCAGAAAACCTTTGTCTTTGTCAGTATATTTTTCAATAATTTGATTTACCACTTTGATATGTGAATATGTAGTATCAATTGCTTTTAACATTTCTTTGGGATCTAGTATGGCTCCGTATTTTGCATAGTAGTCATGTAATATATAGAAGTCTGCAACGTCTATTATTTCTGGAATTACCAATTCATTCCATCTTTTTTGAACAGGGTTTCTAGTTTTTGGTTTTTGGTAGCCAACAACACCTATTTTTATGGTTGGGTCAACCGCCTTCATTTTTTCAATAAATATTCTACAATGTTCGCCGTATTTTTTAGGATCTATTATTCCTCTTTCTTTTACATTGTATCCAGCTTGCCACTTTCCCCAATTTTCGTTACCTATTTCCCAGAACTTAATATTTAGGTTTCTTTTGATATTGGCATCATGTACCCAGCTTGCTGCATATTCTGCAGCTTTATTCACCCTTTCATTTTCATCTTCTATTTCAGAATAGAGTGCATAACTATAGTTAACGCATATAGATCCTGTGGATTTTGACCTAAGTAAAAAATCATAATAATCCTCTGGGCGTGTTCTAAATGTTCCTTGATTCCCTAATTTAGGTGAAGTTGATTTTTTAAAATCACTTTTATATATAGTGTTGGGTGTTCCTTCAGGACATTGACCAATGTTTTCTGCATCCCAGAAATAATCATTGGAGGCGTTTCCTCCAGGAAATCTTACCACATTAAAGCCAGCATCTTTAAAATTGAAGATAAATTTATCATTGTCAAGAAATTTTCTGTTGGTCCAGTGACCTAAGTTATTTCCATAAACATACTTAGATATTTTTGTTAAAGGTTTGGAAAAATCAATTTCACCGTAAACTGTGGTAGGTTCATTAACATTTATTTCAATATCATCTAACTTAATTTTTGGATTTTTTTTCTCCTCCCAATCTTCTAAAAAAATACCTGGATCGCCATGCATTGGTGGCCTATTTTTTTTATAATCTTTGCTAGTTACCGTTAATTCTTTGAGAACTATATCTGAATTTTGACCATTTAAATAGTTGTTACACGAAATGGAAAAGATTAAGTAAAGTATTAAATATTTTTTGTAAATCATTATATTTCAATTTCTGCTACCAGATTTATGATGAGTTAAACTTAGCAAATTATTTTTGTTTAATAACAAATCAAAAAGATTAGATTAAAATTTGTTTTTATGGTTTTTTTTTTAAATTAGACAATCGTTTATTAACATAAAAAAGTTAACAACTAGCTTTTTTATCTGTTAATTCATGTAAACTAACTAAAAAAATAACAAAAGAATAACAAACTAATAAATATAAAATGAAGAGATTTTACACTTTTTTATTGTCAGCATTCATTGTAGCGTCAACAATCAATGCACAAAAAACGATTCATACTGAGAACTTTGGGGGCTCATATGCTCACAATGAAAGTATGACTACTAACACCAGTGGATGGTCTATTACAGGATCGGGTGACTTTGTACACAAAATAGTTACTGGTGCAGGAGCATCTGGATCAAACTGTTTTGCTCAACTTGGATCAGCTGGTAATAATCAAGTTGCATCTCAAGATATTCAGCTTTATGCGGGGAATACTTATGAGTTCAAGGCCATGGTCAAAACAGTCAATAGTAGGATATATGTTGACCTTAGAATCAATTCTGGAGGAACAGATGTTGCAACATCAGGAAACACTTCTGCAAATGGCGCATGGGAAGAACTTTCTTGTACTTACACTCCAACAATGAATGAAGTAGCAAGTTTTCAGTTTGTAAAGACTGCAGGCCAATTAGCTAACATTGATAAGATTAGAGTTACTTGTACTTCTTGTGCTGACGATAATTTAGTTTTTGATTTCAATGATTCCAAAGAAGGATTTATCAGTGGAGGTGGATGTAGTGTAACTTTAGGAAATGACGCAATGAATATCAATGCTACAGCAAATTTTGTATTAGTTAGATCAGGTGCTCTTGCAGCCAATTTAGGTGTAAATACTGCAGATTTTGACAGAGCAAAGGTTATTTTCAAAACACCATTTACTCCAACGGGTGTTGCGAAGCTTTATTTTTACACTCTAGCTGGAGGCAATGCAGCTCAGTCAGTATTTAATATACCAGTCAATTTCAACAACTCTTCGACATTCCAAACAGTCGATATTGATTTGACTCAGTCACCTGCTACTGGAACATATACTGGTGATATTGCTAGAGTAGGATTTAGAACACCATGGGGAATTAGCAGTGGTGATCTATGTCAAGTACAGAAAATTATATTATACAAGCAACCAACTTCTCACTATGTTAATTTATCGGTTAATATGAGTAATGAAACAGGTGTCAATACTGTTTACGCTGGTGGAGGTGTATTAGGTGGATCTGATGCTGTTGCATTATCTGATCCTGATGGTGACGGAACATGGACAGGAATTGCAAGTTTTCCTGCAGCTGGAGGAAATTATATTTTCCTCAAAAATCCCAATGGTGGTGGTGATTGGAATGCTAAAGAAGATATTTCTGGTCAATCATGTGCTGATGGTCAATGGAGTGACAGGCTGATGCCTGCACTCACGTCTGACACAACAGTATTACATTGTTACGGAACTTGTGATACTGAC
>NTKH01000008.1 GCA_002457645.1 Bacteroidetes bacterium MED-G20 | reverse complement strand
CTTTCAATTGCTGAAGCTTTCAGTAATCTAGTATTATATCCCAACCCTGCTAGATATATGATAAATATTAGTTATGGAACAGAAGATAATTTTAATAACCACTATGTAGAAATTATCAATAGCCTAGGACAGCAAGTATTTATAAGTACAATAGATGCATCAAACATTCAAATACCGGTATCTAATTTTGGTTCCAAAGGATTGTATTTCATCAATATTAGAAACGATAGCAAAAAAATAATAGTAACCAAACACCTTATCATCAATTAATAACTAAAAATGTATTTAAAAGATATATCTGAAGATGATATGCATAAGTACAAACTGGCTTTACAAAGGGAGAAGGATAGCATTCCTAATAATAATAAGTGTAATCTTATCTTCTCCCCTTCGAAGTCAGAAAAATGAGATTGGTTTACTAGTTGGAGGAGCTAATTATTTGGGTGATATTTCATTTCATCTATCCAAAACAAGGCCTGCTTTCGGAATATTTTTTAAAAAACATTATCAAAATAAATTTTCGTATCTCTTTTATTTAAAAAATCTTTCTATTCAAGCAGATGATTCAGATACACCTGATGGACCCAGAAAATGGAGGAATTTAAGATTAAAAAATAACATTACTGAACTTTCCAGTTCTATCCAATACAATATTTTACAAATAAATGACCTTGGGAATAAGGGAAAGTACAATTATAAAGCTCTATTAAATATACATATAGGAACGACATTTTTTTATCATAACCCCAAGGGAAGTATATATGGATCCAATAGTTGGGTTTTTTTACAACCATTACAAACAGAAAACATAAAATATAGTTTATTCGGAATTGGAATATTAAATGGATTTAGCATTAACGTTAATTATAACAATATAAATTTCGGAATTCAATTTGATTATGTAAAGACATTTACTGATTATTTGGATGATATAAGTACTGTTTTCATGGAGCCAGCCAGCCAAAGCGAACAAACTCAGAACTATGCCAACCAAGCACATTTAGGTAATATTCATCCAGATAATCTAATTTATTTCCAAGCTGGAAATATAAGAGGAAACCCTAAAAATAAAGATGGTTATTTTAATTTTGGAATAAGAGTTAGTAAAAATCTTTATACCAAAAATTCATACTATTCAAATAGAAAACCATATAGAAAGGTATCTAGAAAATATTCTTCTAAGCAATTTAAAATGCCAAAAGCAAGGATAGTTAGAGCCAAGTTTTAACCATTCAAAGCCACCACTTCCTTAATTTCAGGCAAGTGTGATTTGAGTAAGTTTTCTACACCTCCTTTTAAAGTAGCTGTACTAGATGGGCATCCACTACAAGAGCCCTTTAAAATTACTGTTACTGCTCCACTTTCTACATTATATGACTGGAAATGAATCGCGCCCCCATCCTGCTCCACTGCTGGTTGTACATATTCATCAATTAAATCAACAATTTTTTGATCTTTTTCAGTTTTGATTTCAGGAGCAAAATTAGTAGTAGTTATTTTAGGAGATTCAATCGAAGACTCCATAACTTCTTGTTGAGGAACTTGCTGAACAGCATTTTCATTTTCCATCAACCATTCTTTAATAAACTCTCTCATTTCCATTGTTACATCACTCCACTCCACCATATCGTTTTTATAGACCGTTACAAAATTTTGAGTTATAAATATTCGAGTAACAAATGGGAAATTGAACAGCGCCTCAGCAAAAGTAGAATACCCTTTGGCTTCTTTGGGAGATAAAAACTCTATTACTACTCCACTTTCTACCAGCATGTGATCGGCCACATACTTCATAGTATTAGGATTTGGGGTCATTTCAGCATAAATAGTAACTGGTCTACTCATTTTATTTATTTTTAGCTAAATTACGTAAACACATTTCAAATGAAACCATTGATTAAAGAAATAAATGGAATAAATCCTCAATTGGGTAAAGATTGCTACATTTCAGAAAATGCAACCATAATTGGAGAGGTGATTTGTGGAGACCGCTGTAGTTTTTGGTTTAACTCTGTAACAAGAGGCGATGTTCACTATATTAAAATGGGTAATGAAGTGAATGTACAAGATGGAGCAGTTATTCATTGCACCTATAAAAAAAGCCCTACTAATATTGGTAATCAAGTTACCATAGGACACAACGCCATTGTTCATGGCTGCACCATTAAAGACAGAGTGCTTATAGGTATGGGGGCCATAGTATTAGATAACAGTATTATAGAAAATGATAGTATTATTGCTGCTGGAGCAGTAGTTACAATGGGAACTCATGTAAAATCAGGAGAAATTTATGCTGGTGTACCCGCCAAAAAGGTTAAAGAAGGAGAATTTAAAAAACAACTTTTAGATTTGGCCAATAAATATATTGAGTACTCGAGTTGGTATAAGGATTAAGAAATTTGAACCTTTTTTGATTGATGATTAGCTTCATAAAATAAATTTAGATGATCATCAAATTTTTCACTTGATTCAGATGTTAAAATTTCTACTTTTCCATTTTTAGAAATTAAATTATCAATCTTAGAATGTCTTTTCAGATAATCATTTAATTTCAGAGCAACTAAATCTCCTTGATCAAATAATTTTACTCCTTTGGGTAAAAATTGTTCTATGGAATGCTTCAGAATTGGATAATGTGTACATGCTAATACTATGGTATCAATTCTTGGTTCTTTTTCTAAAAGTTCATCCACATATTTTTGAATATAATATTGACCTCCTTCTTCCATAAAAGTATTATTTTCTACCAAAGGAACCCACATAGGACAACTCTGTTGTATAACGCTCACATTGGGAGAAAATTTTGCAATTTCTAACGGATAACTATTAGATACCACTGTACCAGCCGTGCCCATAATACCTATGTACCCAGAAATAGAAATATTACCAACTTCTTCTGTGGTTGGTCTAATTACACCTAATACTTTTTTATTTGGATAATTTGAAGGGAGAATATTTTGCTGAATATTTCTCAAGGCCTTTGCAGATGATGTATTACAGGCCAGTATTATGAGAGGACAATTTTTGGAAAATAAAAATTCTACAGCTTCTAAAGTATATTGATTAATAACCTCAAAAGATCTTTCACCATATGGGGCTCTTGCATTATCCCCTAAATAAATACAATTATAAGTAGGCATTAGATCTTGAATGGACTTTAATACAGTTAATCCACCGTATCCTGAGTCAAATATGCCAATTGAACCGTCCATTGATAAAAAAAGGCTCTTTAAAAGAGCCTTAATAAATTAGTTTGAAGTAACTATACCTAGCTTTTTTCTTACTTTATCGCTAATGTCATCTCCACCAGCATGAAGCAATGTCGTTCTTTCAAAAATATAAGAATATCCTTCTGCCTTGGCCAAGTCCTGAACAGCATTATTCACTTTAATCATAATTGCTTGTAACAATTCTTGTTCCTTCTGTTGTAATTTAGTTTCAGCTTCATAGGCTTTCTTCTCATAATTTTGCTGTCTTTCCATTAAATCTGCTTCTTTCCTTTGTCTAGATTCTGCTGACATACCACTTTTTTGTTCTTCATAAGCTTGAGCAAACTCCATAATCAATTTTTGATACATCTCTAATTCTTTTGACAAATCATTTTTATAACTTTCTAGTTCTTGTCGAGCTGATTCATAATCAGGCATTTCCTGAACAATTGCTTGAGAATTAACATGTCCTAATTTTTGAGCATTAAAATTAAAAGAGGTTATAATGGCAAGGGTAAATAAGATAGATTTTAATGTGTTTTTCATTGTTTACTTTTTTAGTTTTCTAATAATTGCATCACTTTTATCATACTTTGGATCCGCGTACAAGATATTTGAATTTTTACTTTTATCAAGCACAAAACTATAATTATTATCTTTTGCTAAAGATTCTATGGCCTTAAAAACTTTTCTTTGTATGGGCTGGATTAGTTCTTTTCTTCTTTTAAATAAATCTCCTCCTACTCCAAATTTTTTGCTTTGGAAAATTCTTAAATCATTTTGTAAAGTAGTTATTTCTAATTCTTTTTCCTCTTTAATATCTTCTGGAAGAAGCAATTCGTTTTTTCTCAAATCATTTACTTTGCCTTCAATGTCTGCTAATTTTTTATCCAATTCTTTCTGCCAATCTGCAGCTAAATCATCAATTTGCTTCTGTGCTTTTTGATAACTTTCCATCTGATCTAATATATATTCAGAATCAACGAAAGCAAATTTTTGACTTTGAGAAAAAATAGTCAAAAAACATATTGAAGTTATTAAAATTAGTGATCTCAAATATTAAGTATTTATTTATAGTTCTCCAATATTCATGCCAATCGTAAAGTGAAATTGACCACGATAACCATTAGACTGGATTTGAGCATTATGATTTACCTCACCCGCAGCTCCTGGATCTAACGGATCAAAACCAAATCCATAATCTAATCCCAATAGTCCAAACATGGGTAAAAATATTCTAACTCCTACACCCGCTGATCTTTTTACCTTAAAAGGATTGTATTTTTTATAATCATTCCAAGAGTTTCCACCCTCAAGAAAGCTCAATAAGTATATAGTAGCGGAAGGATTAAGACTTACAGGATATCTTAATTCTAAAGTGTATTTACTAATTAATCTATCTCCAGTATTAGAAGATATTGTTTGTTCGTCATATCCTCTTAAAGCAATGATTTCTCTACCATCTAAACTAAATCCAGACAATCCACTTCCCCCTAAATAAAACCTTTCAAATGGTGGAGCACCTAAATTCTTATTCCATCCATTTAATAATCCAAAACCTAACCTTGCATTAATTACTAACTTTTTATCCTTTGAAATTGGTGTAAACCAAGAAGAAGTAAATTTAAACTTATTGTACTGCAAAAATCTGTATTTTTCTTGATCTGTCAATGTACTATGATCTGTAAAGTTGTTAATTCTTGAATATGGGTAAACACTAGACTTTAGAGACAAAGAAATAGATGATCCGCTTCTTGGATATAAAGGTTGATCAATACTATTTCTAGAAATTCTCCATAGAACATAAGGATTATTAACAAAACCATCTGAGAAGCTAAAAACATTTCCAAAATTCTGAAGATTATAATATTGATAACCTGCTTCGTAATAAACACTGAAATAATCATCTGGCCATTTTAATCTTTTACCTAAACCTACAGAAACACCAGTAATTTTTATTACTCTTCTAAATGGATTTACAACATTATTACCTTCACTATCTAGAGAGTCATTAATAAACTTTCTATCATAAGACTGTAAAGAATGATAAGCAGAAACAGTAAAAGAATTGGGTTTCTTTCCTCCTAGCCAAGGTTCTGTAAAAGACATATTATAACTTTGGAAAAAATAACCGCTTGATTGAGCTCTAATACTCAATCTTTGCCCATCTCCGGAGGGTAATGGAGACCAAGATTTCTTTTTAAACAATTTTCTCGCTGAGAAATTATTAAAAGTAAGTCCCAGAGTTCCTACTAAAGAATTATTTCCCCATCCTCCTGAAAGTTCAATTTGATCATTGGGTCTTTCTTCTACAACATATTCAATATCAACCGTTCCATCTGTAGGATTAGGCATTGGATTTACTCCCAATTTTTCAGGATCAAAATATCCATTTTGCGCCAATTGTCTTTGAGTTCTGATAATCGCATCTCTGGAAAACAAGTCTCCGGGGTGAGTGTACATATCTCTTAAAATAACATGATCACTGGTTTTGGTATTACCAGTAACATTAACTTTCTTAATTCTTGCTTGTTTTCCTTCATAAACTTTAATTTCTAGGTCAACAGAGTCATTTTCAATTTTCTTTTCAATCGGAGTTACTTGAAAAAATAGATACCCATCATCCATATATAGAGAACTAATGTCATTTCCATTTGGATTCATGAAAAGCTTCGTTTCTAAGGAGGTTTGGTCATATAAATCTCCTTTTTTGATTCCCAAGATTGTATCCAATAATCCGCTGGAATATTTTTGATTTCCAGACCATTGAATGTCTCTTATAAAATATTGATTTCCTTCTTCAATTTTTAAAATAATATTAATACTATTTTCATCGAAATCGAAAATAGTATCTGATATAATCTTAGCATCCCTATGGGCTATTTCATTGTATTTCCCAATAATAGTTTCTTTATCTTGATCAAATAATGAATATTGAAACTTAGATCTTTTGTAAAACCTATACCACTTTCTTTCTTTTGTTTCTTTCATTAACCTTTTTATTTTCTCATCAGATAACGAGGAATTTCCTTCAATTATAATTTCGTTAATTTTAAATTTTTCACCTTTATCAATATCAATTTTTAAGATTTTGCTATTGTTTATTAGCGTATCACTTTTTATTGAAATAGAAGCTTTAGATTTTAGAAACCCCTTTCCAACAAAGAAATTTCTAGAAATATTTTTAACATTCATTTTAAGGGCTTCCGTAATAATTTTACCACTATATAAATCTAAATCTTCTCTTAATTGATCAGCATCCGATTTAGAAATTCCACTAAACGAATAACGAGACATTCGAGGTCTTTCTTTCAACTTTATCCTTAGGAAAAGATTACCTCCTTGAACTTTTTCTTTCAAAATAACAACTTCACTAAACAAACCTTGATCCCATAATTTTGAAATAGCTTTAGAAATTTTATCGCTAGGAATTGCAATTTTTTGTCCCCTTTGTAAACCAGATTTTTGAATGACTACTTCATGATCTAAAAAAGAAACACCCTCAATAGAAATACCAGCAAGTGTGTACTCTCTAGGAGTTAACTCATAATTGGTATAAGAAGTTTGACTTGAAATAGAAATGAATGACAAACAAAAAATAAAAACTAATTGAATATTTCTAAGCATTATGATTTAATATTTGTTCTGAAGTTTTACCAAATCTTCTCTCTCTCTGTTGATAATCATAAATTGCCTTGTAAAAGTTTTTCTTTTTAAAATCAGGCCACAATATATCCGTAAAATACAATTCTGTGTAGGCTAATTGCCACATTAAAAAATTGCTAACCCTGTTCTCACCGCTGGTACGAATTAATAGTTCAGGATCTGGATAATCTGCAGTACTTAAGTAAGAACTTACTAAGTCCTCATTTATTGCATTAGGATTTAATTCACCTTGGCTTACTTCTTTGGACATTTTTTGTATTGCCAAGGAAATTTCACGTCTTGAACTGTAACTGAGAGCTAAAATTAAGGTAATTTTTTTATTGTCTTTTGTTTTTTCTTTAGCTTCAATCAAAGCTTTTTGACATGATTTTGGTAAAATTTCCACATCCCCAATTGTAGCTAACTTTACCCCTTTCTTATTTAATTCATCAGTTTCATTATATATGGATTGAACTAATAAATCCATCAATGCAGCAATTTCTTCTTTAGGTCTGTTCCAATTTTCAGTACTAAATGCATAGAGTGTAAGATATTCAACCCCTATTTCTCCAGCTGCAGTTAAAGCTTCTCTTACAGAATCAACCCCATTCGTATGACCAAATATTCTTAATTCTCCTTTTTGCTTAGCCCATCTTCCGTTTCCATCCATAATAATGGCTACATGTTTAGGAATTTTGTTTTGATCAATTTTAAAATCTTTCATAAAGAAAAAATGACGGATGAGTAATTTTTACCATTTTGGGCAAACAACATCTTTGAAAAATTCATAGGTAAGAATGATTCCACTTACGGCATACCAATCTTTATCACTAGAATTTCCTCTCTGAGAACCATATCTTACGTCATAAGTGTCAGGTGATCTATCGCTTATATTAATTTCAGAACCTGATGGAGATTGAACCATTACTGGATCTGCATATAACCCACTGACGTCATCTAAAAAATCAGTGAAAGTTTTCCTAATTCCATATTCAAAACTCAAGGACAAATGGTGGGTAATATTCATTTTAATACCAATTCCTAAAGGAATAACAATTTGATTAAGTGAATATGGCTTTTCTTGACCTTCTGTCATCAAAGGCTGAAGTTGATAAGTTGAATCACCAATCTTTGTTTTAGGATTCATTCTCATATAGTTGAGACCGATTAGAAAATATGGTGATCCAAAATCAGGTTCATCTGTATGATTTTGACCTGGATGAAAGGGGAAAAAATCTATTTCAAGTACTGGACCAAATTCTATAATTTCAGATTTAAAACTCAAGTTTCTATAAATTTGATTGTTTATACCTGAAACATCATCACTAGCTCTCACTTTATTATACATAAGATGAAACCTTAAAGACATTCTTTCATTTCTAAAGTCAGATTTGTAGACAGCTCCTACACAAAGATCTTGTTGAGAAAAATGACTTCTATTTAGATCTCCTAAATAATAACCAGTTCCAGTGAAAAAACCTAACTCTTGAACCTGTGATGTGGTACTAAGACTAAAAAAAACAACGATAATAAAAATAAAATTTTTCATTTTTTTTTGAGAAATATCCGTGAATTTACAAAAGAAAATACTTGAACATATTAAAAAGAGCTAATTTCTCGAATCTTTACCCCAAAATAACTTGTTTCTAACAGTTTTTAAAAAATTATGATCCGGTAGCTCTACTAATTTTATGGAAAAATCTGCTTTTTTAATCAAAATACTTTCATTATTAGCCAAGCTAATAGACCTACTATCCATTGTTACCAGAAATTGACTTTCTCTTGATTCAGCTTCAAGCATTATGGAAACATCGTCACCCACAACCATTGGCCTTAAATTTAAATTATGAGGTGAAATCGGAGTTATTACGAAATTATTTGATCCTGGTGTAATGATTGGACCTCCACAGGAAAGCGAATAAGCAGTTGAACCAGTTGGAGTAGCAACAATTAGACCATCTGACCAATAAGTGTTCAAGTACTCATTATCTAAAGAAGCATCAATCTTCAGCATAGAAGAGGAGTCTTTTTTATGAACTGTAACTTCATTTAATGCATAGTTTGAAATATTATCAGCTGTTAAGATTTTGTTTTCAACCTGTAGTAAAGATCTTTCGTCTAGTTTAAAATCTTTATCTTTTAATGCTTTTACTGCCAAAAGAATATCATCCTGATTAATGTTAGCCAAAAATCCCAATCTACCAGCATTAACACCTAAAACTGGGATATCACTATTTTTAATCATAGTTACAGTGTCTAGGAGAGTTCCATCTCCACCAAAACTTATTAATAAATCAACTTTATGAAAACCAAGATTTTCATCATCAAAAACTTTTAAATTTAAATTATTATTGATTGATTCATAATCTTTTAAAAAATGGTGGATAAATATTTCAGCATCAAGTTCTTTAATCAGGGACTTTATGAGTATTCTCAGAAACTTTAAATTATTTTCAGAAATTGATTTACCATAAATAGCAATGTTCTTCATGTTAAACATTTAAATATTTCATAAGGTGATCATACCTTTGCTTACCTTGATTGCTAATTTCATCATCACTGAAAACATCTTGAACTGTATAATCATACCTAGAAAATGTTTGTAGAACAGCTCCTAATTTACTATCACTGATTTTAATGGTCAGTTTTATTTGATTATTAGATTCTAAATTTTCAGAATATAGACTAAGAATTTTGGCATCATTGCTTTCAATAATTTGAGCAATCTGAGAAAGTTGATAATCTATTTTGTTTACCAATAAAGTTATTATGGCGCCAGGGCTATTAAACCCCGATTGCTTGCTAAAGACATTAATTAATTTTTTAGTACTAATAGAACCTATATAGTTTCTTTGATCATCACAAACTGGGACAACACTAAGATTATAGGTTGAAATTAAAGTCATGACCTGAAAAAAATGAGCATTTTCTAAGACTGATTGTTGATTTCCTAATAAGTTGATATTTGAAATAGGGTCTTTTAATTGATTATAGTCATATATCATATCGTCAGAAAGTAAGCCCACATATTCTTTTTCATTTACAACAGGTATGTGGTTCAGTTTAAATTCATCCATCCAATTCAAAGCCTTTTCTATCGACTCATTGATTCTGACAGGTGGAATATCATTTTGGATCAGTTCTATTGCTTTCATTAAAAATTAAAATGTAAAAATACAATTAAAGTTACTATTAAGATAAATTGTATTTTAATTTTGCAACTATGATTTCATTAAGTGTAAACATTAATAAGATTGCGACATTAAGAAATGCAAGAGGCGGTCTTATCCCGAACCTAATAGAGCATGCACAAAATATTATTCGTTTTGGGGCAAACGGAATTACAGTTCATCCTAGGCCAGACGAAAGACATGTAACCTATAATGATGTAAGAGAACTTAAAAAAAAAATTGATGTTGAATTAAATATTGAAGGAAACCCGAAAGAAGACGCTTTTGTAGATTTAATTTTAGAAACAATTCCAGATCAAGTTACTCTTGTCCCCGACGAAATTGGGCAATTAACATCTAACCATGGTTGGGATACTAATAAAGAAAAAGTTTTTTTAAAAGACACCATCGAACTATTTTCTGGAAAAGGGATAAGAACGTCACTTTTTGTAGATCCAGTTATACAAGATATTGAGGGTGCCAAGGAAACTGAAGTAAATAGAATTGAATTATATACAGAAAATTATGCAAGTCAATATTCATACAATCCTGAAAAAGCAATTAAAAATTATCAAATAGCAGCTTCAAAAGCAACTGAACTAGGGTTAGACATTAACGCTGGTCATGATTTAAACTTAGAAAACTTACCTTTTTTTGCAGCAAACATTGTAAACCTTAAAGAAGTTTCTATAGGACACGCTCTTATTTCTGATGCTCTTAATTACGGAATGGAAAATACTGTAAATCTTTACCTAAGAGCTCTTAAAAAATGAATTTACACTTCACAAAGCTTGGAAATGGTGAACCTATTTTAATAGTTCACGGCTTATTTGGATCTTCCGACAACTGGAGAACTTTAGGAAAGAAATTTTCTGAAAAAAATACAGTTTATTTAATCGATCTTAGAAATCATGGTAGATCTGATCACAGTGATGAAATGAATTATGAAATTATGGCAGATGACCTGATGAATTTTATCAATAAAGAAAATATTGTTCAACCTATTCTACTGGGGCATTCGATGGGCGGAAAAACAGCATTAATGTTTGTTAAAAAATTTCCTAACATTTTAAGTAAATTAATTGTTGCTGACATTGGAACAAAATCTTATCCCATGCACCACGATCAAATTTTAAAAGGTCTCAACAGTATTGATTTAAATATTACTAAAAACAGATCTGATGCTCAAAAAAAAATAGGAACTCACATTAAAGAAATTGGGGTTCAACAATTTTTATTAAAAAACTTATATTGGATAAATAAAGGTCAATTAGCTTGGAGAATGAATTTAAATGTCATTGAAAAAAATATATTTGAAATATTAAAAAAAATAAATATTGATAAAAATTTTACCAAAACATTGTTTTTAAGAGGAGGTTTGTCTAACTATATTCTTTTGGAAGACTTTGAAGAAATCCAAAAACAATTTCCGAATGGAAAAATAAAAACCATTGAAAATGTGGGTCATTGGTTACATGTAGAAAACCCAAGTAAATTTTACAGATTGGTTGTAGATTTTATAAAAGAATAAATTTTATAAATATTTAAAATTTCAGACTTAATGACTTAAAATGAATTTATAATTTATTTGGTTGCCATTGATATTACAATTAGCGATATATATCCCTTCATCAAATGATTCTAAATTGATTTCTATTTGATTTTCATTTTTCAAATTTTTATTAAAAAGTACCCTTCCGCTCATATCATAAATTGAAATATTAAATTTTGAATATTCATTAAAGTTTAATAATAAAGTATTATTATTTTGATAAAAATTAATTGCTGTCTGATTATTAATTAAACCTTGAGCTGATGAAGGCTCAGAAATATTAAAAGATAGAGAAACTGGTAAGTGATCGCTCATATAAAATAAAGCATTGGCAATTTCCTGAGTAACTTGGCTATTGGTACCCGAATTGATAGCTTGATTGAAATGATTACCATCTTGACCATCTGCAATATAAGAACCTGGTATGTATTGAATGCCTGAATTACCAGTTATAACGTCATTTGAAGTGAAGATAATATCAAATCTATCATCCATTCCTCCATATGCACCGCCAGCAAAACCACCTGTTGCAGATCTTGTACTTTGAGTGTGAATATTAGAGTATGAACTATTATTATGCCAACTTGCCATTTGATTAATCGGGTCTACTAAATCCAAGGACTGGCCAAATAATATTTCTTGACAAGCTGGTTCTAAATGATCATAAAAGTTGAAGTCCCCTCCAACAAATAAATTATTATTTCTATTATTATTAATTAGAAATTGCTTGAAAGTTTCAGCTTCTTGCCTTCTAAGTTCTTCATTTGATTGACTACTGCCTGCTTTTAAATGAATTGAATAAAAATAAATTAGATTGGTATCTCCTTGATTCGCGAATGGTTTATAATACAATATGTATTCACTGATATCTCTAAGTTGTGTTGGGATTTGTTGTTGAGAATATAATCCCATTTTATTTTGGTTGTAGAAAAGTAGATTATCAGTATCCGGACCATCAAAAAACAATGCACTTTGATAATTATTTGATCCACCAGCATTCAAGACATTGTTCTTTATTAGCGCTCCTCCATTAAAAGAAGTTAATTCATTCACTACAAAAATATCGGGTTGTATGAAATCGAGAATTTTTTTTAAAGTATCTGTTCTGCTGGGTTGAGAAGAAGGGAAATTTAATAAATTATAATAAGTAACCTTTATCTCATTTTGAGAAATTCCAGAGAAGAATAAAAAGTTAAAAAAAATAAATATTAATGACTTCATAAAGCCTTTCTTACTAAAAACATATACACCGGAAAATGGTCACTGTAACCTCCCAAAAAATTAGATCCACCATAAGTCCTAAAAGGATATCCTTTATAATTACCTTTTTGATTTTTTAAAAAAGATTTATTGTAAACTACTGATTTATAAAAAGTAAAATCATCGTAATTTTTTTCGTTATCAATAAATGAAGGAGTAATAATAAATTGATCAAATAAATTCCATTGGTCTCTGTAAGCTAAAGTACCAATTCCATTTTTGTAGTGATCGTACATAGTATTATGCATTTGGTTATTTTTTAGAAATGTAGATCCACTAGCTTTTAAAAAGTCTGCAATACTTGGAGATATTGGGTCATCATTAAAGTCCCCCATAATAATAACTTTTGCTTTTTTGTTGATTTGTTGTAAAGAGTCTACAATGGACTTTGATAACTTTGCAGCTGCAATTCGCTTAGGCCTACTTTTAGATTCTCCCCCTCTTCTAGATGGCCAATGAATAACTATTATATGAATTTTTTCGCCTAGTAGTTCCCCAGAAACAACCAATTGATCTCTAGATCTAAATCTTTCATTACCTGGGATGGAAAATTTAACAGATTTACTGGAAGTAACTTTAAAATGTAAAGGATCATATAGTAAAGCACAATCTATTCCTCTTGCATCAGGGCCTTCATGGTGAACAATTTGGTAATTTTTATTAGCAATGGCAGTTTGACTAACTAAATCTTCTAAAACTAATTTATTTTCAATTTCACAAACTCCAATAATACTAGGACCTAAAGGAGTTATTTCTTTACCAATAGTATCTAAAACAAATGCTAAATTTTTTAATTTAAGTAGGTATTTTTCGGTGTTGAATTTTTTGGGACCAAAAGGGGTAAAATCTTCCTGAAGTATTTTATTGGTATCAGGATCAACAATGGTATCGAAAAGATTTTCCAGATTGTAAAAAGCTATACATTCTAAATTTAAATCCAATGATTTTTTATCTTGCGATTGAATTACCTTTGAAAAAAGAATGAATGATAATAAAATTAGTCTGACTTTCAACTCACCTGTATTTTTAAATTACTTTTGGGCAAAAGTAATCAACTTAATTCATATTTAATATTTTAGATTAAATGATTGTTAATTGCATAAAGTCTTTAGCTATTTATACCATTTTCTTCATTTTAACACTGGATGTTAATTCGCAGACTGACTCTACATTTGCGACTGACAGTGTAGATAATATCATTCCAGTATTCACAACAACAGTTGATCTTCTTGACAATGAATTACAATCTCAAGATATTAGTGGATTACTTCAATCGTCTAGAGACGTTTATGTCAATCAGGCTGGTTTTAATTTTAGTGCTGCAAGATATAGATTGAGAGGATATAGTTCAGAAAACACAAGACTATTTATTAATGGAATTCCTGTTAATGATCCGGAAAATGGATGGACTATTTGGAGTTATTGGGGAGGATTAAATGATGTAACAAGATACCCCGAGACAAGCTTTGGAATTTCTAATTCTGCTGCTACTTTTGGAAGTGTTGGAGCTTATTCTTTTATTTCTGCTCTTCCTTCAGAAAAAAAAACCGGGGGAAGAATATCATATGCTTCAACAAATAGATCTTACAGAAACAGGGCTATGTACACCTACAATACTGGACTAAGTAATAAAGGATGGGGCTTTTTAATCAGTGGATCTTCTAGATGGTCAGATGAAGGTTATGTTCCTGGAACATACTACAGCGCTGGAAGTTACCTTTTATCCATTGAGAAAAAAGTCAATAGAAAACATACTTTGAATTTAATGGGGTTTGGTTCACCAACAGTACAGGGGAGGCAAGGTATTGCTTTACAAGAAGCCTATGACTTAACAGGCGAGAATTTTTATAATCCTTACTGGGGATACCAAACACAAAGCGATGGAACTAAGAAAAAAAGAAATGCAAGAAATAGAGACAATCATAAGCCATATATGACATTAGGACATTATTGGAAAATTTCTGACAAGCTAAATATTCAGTCTAATTTATATGCCATAATTGGAAGAACTGCCAATTCCAATTTAAATTGGTTCAATGCTAATGATCCAAGACCCGATTACTATAAATATTTACCAAGTTATTATGTAAATAATCAAGGCAGTTTATCAGGTAATCAAGTCATTGAAAATCAAAATGAATACAATCAAATTTTGCAAGGTTGGCAGGAAAGTGATCCTAACATAACTCAACTTAACTGGGATTTAATGTATAATGCCAATTACAATAATTTATATACACAAAATAATATTGAGAATGGAACCATTGACGAAAATGGAGACTTAGTGAACTCTTTAACTGCAAGAAGGTCAAAATATATTGTTGAGGAATACAGATTAGACCCCCGACATTATGGATTTAACAGTTTTGGAAAGTTAATCATTAACGAAAATAGTGGATTAAATTTTGGTCTAAGCATTAGTAATTATAAAAGCAAGAATTTTAGACTGATGAATGACTTATTGGGAGGCGATTATTGGGTAGATATTGATCAATTTGCGCTAAGAGACTTTGACGACCCTACACAAGCACAAAATGATCTACAAAACATCAATAATATAATTAAAGTAGGAGATATTTTTGGATACAATTATGATATACATGTCAATAAAAATGAAGTATTTAGCACTTATAGTTACAATAAGAAAAGAATAGAATCTTTTATCGGAATTAATTTATCTAATACTACTTTTTGGAGAAATGGAAAAATGCAAAATGGTAGATTCCCTAATCAATCATTAGGTAATTCTGAAAAACAAACTTTTATCAATTATGGCTTGAAGTTTGGTTTTTTATACAAAATAACTGGCAGACATTTATTATCATTTAACGGAATGTATAAAACTGAAGCTCCCTATGTAAGAAATGCTTATGTTTCTCCTAGAACAAGAGACCAGTTAGTACCTAACTTAAAATCTACGGAAATTATTTCAGGAGATCTTAATTATAATGTTCGTCTCCCTTTTTTAAAAGCAAGGTTAACTGGATTTTATACACAGATTAATAATCAAACCTGGGCAAGATCTTTTTATCATGATGAATACAGAACATTTGTAAATTATATGATGACTAATGTTGATCAGCTTTTCATGGGAATTGAGCTCGGTTTTGAAAGTAATATTACTTCAACTGTGCAATTAACAGGAGCTTTTACAATAGGTGATTATTTATATATTTCTAGACCAGTTGCTACTATAACAAGAGATAATTCTCAAGAAATTATTGCACTAGATAAAATTGTTTATCTAAAAAACTTTAAAATAGGTGGAATGCCTCAGCAGGCCGCTTCTGTTGGTTTGAAATACAATGCTCCAAAATACTGGTATGCTGGAATTAATTTCAATTATTTTGCAGATATTTATTTATCTCCTAACCCTGATAGAAGAACTTCTGAAGCTATTTCAGGTTACGCAGATGGACTCCCCTATATTAATGAAATAATAGACCAAACTAAACTTAATAACGGCAATGCAGTCAATCTATTCTGTGGTAAAAGCTGGAAGATTTATAGAAACAATAGTTACTTGAGGTTAGGATTAAACATCAACAACCTCTTAGATAATATTTCTTTTAAAACTGGCGGATATGAACAACTTAGATATGATGCCTCTAATATTCAAAGGTTCCCGAACAAATATGGTTATATGTATGGAAGAACCTATTTTTTAATGATCAGTTATTTATATTAAAATGAGAAAAATCAAAAACACTATCAAAATATTCTTTATCATTTGCTTATTTTATTCTTGTAATAAAACTTATGATAACCCACCAATTAATGAGGTCCCAATTGGTAATATTATTTCAATAAGTGATTTAAAAGACATGTTTACAGGATCTGCAACTGTCATAGATAGCAACTATAGTATTTTTGGGAATATAACTTGTGAGGAAACTAATGGAAACTTTTATAAAGAAGTTTTTATGCAAGACTTAAGTGGAGCTATTAAGCTAAAATTAAAAGCCTCTGGAGGTCTTTATATTGGTGATAGTATTAGAATAAATATTCAGGGTATAACTATGAGTGAGTATGGCGAACTTATACAACTAGAAAATGTTGATGTAGATCAACAAGTAGTAAAAATTGCAACAGAGAGGTTCATCGTTCCATATGAAGCTACTATTGCTCAATTAAGTTTAAGTGAAGACCAAAGTAGATTGGTGAAATTAAATGATGTAGAATTTTCTGAAATGGGTATGACCTATGCTGATGCAGTTAACCTTAGTACAGGTTCCAGACTACTTTCTGATTGTAATGGAAATACAGTTTCGGTAAGGACAAGCGGTTATGCCAATTTTGCAGATGATACTTTACCTTCTGGAAATGGATCAATAGTTGGAATTTTTACTATATATAATTCTGAAAAACAATTTGTTATTAGAGATATTAATGAGGTTATGCTGGATTCTATCAGATGTAACTCCGGGGGAGGTGGAACAGGTGGAATTGGAGATTATTTATATAAAGACTTTGATGATGGTTCTTTAACTTCCGGTGGGTGGAAAACTTTTTGGAGTGGTACCAACCCAAATATTGGTGAGTGGGAAATTCTTTTTGGAACTATTGCTAAAGCAAGTAACTATTCAAATAGCAGTAACTATGCTTGTGAAAGCTGGTTAGTTTCTCCAAATATTGATTTAAGTAGTGCTACCTCTCCTTACTTAGTCTTTGATAATGTTACTAGATATGGAGGACCACAATTAGAACTTTATATTTCTTCTAATTATGATGGAGTTAGTAATCCAGATGTTCAAGGAACGTGGTTTGATTTAACTAACTATGTTCCCAATTGGGATACTGACAACTTTGACTGGACCTTAGTTCCTAGTGGGAATACTGACCTTACGCAATTTATTGCTAGCTCTGTGGCAATTGCATATAAATACACGGGAACTATTTCAGATGGAGCGACATGGGAAGTTGATAATATTCGAATAACTGAATGATTATTAATTAATAATTCATTAGGGTTTTTTCTGGATCTTTTCCTCCAAAGACAAATTCTTCTGGGTTTTCCAATACCTCTTTTACTTTTACCAAAAATCCTACACTGTCTTTCCCGTCAATAATTCTGTGATCATAAGAAAGGGCAACATACATAATTGGTCTAATCTCCACTTTTCCATCAACAGCAACTGGTCTCTGAACAATATTGTGCATTCCTAAAATAGCAGATTGTGGTGGATTTATTATAGGAGTGCTTAACATAGAACCAAATACCCCTCCATTAGTTATGGTAAATGTTCCACCTGTAATTTCTTCAATAGCAATTTTACCGTCTCTGGCCTTTATTGCTAATTCTTTAATTTTAGATTCGATTTGTAATAAATTCATTTCTTCTGCATTTCTAAGAACTGGAACCATCAATCCTTTTTCTGTGCTAACAGCAATTCCAATGTCATTGAAATTATAAGAAATCATATGGTCTCCATCTATCATAGAATTTACAGTAGGAAATTCCTTTAAAGCTAGGGTACATGCATGAGTAAAAAAAGACATAAAACCTAAACCCACTTTATATTTTTCTTTAAAAGCTTCTTTATATTTTGATCTAAGATCCATAATTGGTTTCATATCAACTTCATTAAAAGTAGTAAGCATAGCTGTTTCATTCTTAACAGTAACCAAACGAGAAGCAATTTTTCTTCTCAACATACTAAGCTTTCTAACTTCACTCTTTCTATTACCTTCCTCGGGAAGACTGGCTAATAACTGAATTATATCTTGTTTAGTAATTCTCCCTCCTTTGCCTGTTCCTTCTATTTGCTCAACTTTAATATTGTTCTCATCAATTATCTTTTTAGCTGCAACACTTGGATGTCCCGAAGCATATGTCTTTTGTTGATCATTAGAAGGACTCACAGGTCCTGGATTGGGAGCAATAGTTTTTGGTGCTTTTTCTGTAGGTTGATCCCCTTTGGGCTTTGAAGCTGAAGTATCAATTAAGCAAACTATTTGTCCAACTGCAACCACATCACCTACTTCTGCCCTTAAAGATATTATTCCAGCTTGTTCAGCAGGAAGTTCAAGAGTTGCTTTATCAGAGTCAACTTCTGCTATAGTCTGGTCTTTTTCAACATACTCACCGTCTTCTACCATCCACTCCGCAATTTCAACTTCTGATATAGATTCTCCTGGTGAAGGAACTTTCATTTCTAATACTGACATAATTTTATTTTTTAGAATATGACATTACTTTTTTTATAATTTCTTGATGTCTTATTTCATGAACTTTTGGTGATCCAGAAGCAGGACTTCCTGACTCATTTCGAGAAAAACATATGATATCTGATAATTTCCACTTTCTTAGAATATAAGACCAAGGCCCCATATTTTCGGGTTCTTCTTGAGCCCAAATATATTGAGAATTTTTACCATATTTTTTTACAATCGATTTTAGTTGATGTTCAGGAAAAGGATATAGTTGTTCTAATCTTACAAAAGCAATATCTTCTAATATATTTTGTTCATACTCTTCTATTAAATCATAATAAAACTTACCCGAACATAATACGACTTTATTTATTTTAGATGGAATGGCATTTGAATCATCAATTATTTCTTGAAAATTTCCATCAGACATTTCAGAAATAGAAGAAACAGCCCTTGGATACCTTAGAAGTTTTTTTGGAGTAAATACAATAAGAGGTTTTCTAAATGATCTTACCATTTGTCTTCTAAGTAAATGGAAATAGTTTGCTGGATTTGTACAATTGGCAATCTGAAAATTATCTTCTGCACAGAGTTGGAGAAATCTTTCGATTCTTGCCGATGAGTGTTCGGATCCCATACCTTCATATCCGTGAGGAAGAAGCATTACCAATCCATTAGGTGTTCCCCATTTATCCTCAGCAGCACTTAAAAACTGATCTATAATAATTTGGGCGCCATTAAAAAAATCTCCAAACTGGGCTTCCCAAATAGTTAACCCTTTAGGAGTATTAAAAGCATAGCCATAATCAAAACCTAATACCGCATACTCAGATAGAAGTGAATTATAAATTTGAAACTCCGCTTGTTTTTCATTTAATAAATTTAAAGGAATAACTTCTTCTTCATCATCCTCAGTTTTTACAACTGCGTGCCTATGAGAAAAGGTTCCTCTTTCAACATCCTGACCAGAAATTCTGACAGAGTACCCTTCGTTTAATAAAGTAGCATAAGCAAGTAATTCCCCCATAGCCCAGTCTAATTTATCTGACTCAATCATTTTCAATCTGTCATCAAAAAGTTTGACTATTTTTCTGAAATATTTTTTACCATCTGGAAGGTGATTCAGCTTTTTAGCTAACTTGATTAAAGTTTCTTTATTAACCGATGTATCTGGAGAAGTTTGGAAGTCTTTAGAATTAGACTTTCTGTAATCTGACCAAACGTCTTCTAGAAAGTTTGTGATTTTTGCTTTCTCTATTTGTTTGGCATCATTGAGTCTTTCTTGAAGCATATCATCGAATTCTTTTTCCATTCTAATACCTTCTTGCTCACTAACAACTTTTTCATCAATTAATCTTTTTAAATAAATTTCTCTTGGATTAGGATGATTAGCAATTAACTTATATAGTTTTGGTTGAGTAAATTTGGGTTCGTCCCCTTCATTATGACCATATTTTCTGTAGCATAGCAAATCCACAAAAACATCTCTAGAGTATTGCTGTCTATATCTTAAAGCAATATCTAAAGTTTGAACAACAGCTTCAATATCATCTCCATTAACATGAAATACAGGACATAAGGTTGTTTTAGCAACATCAGTACAATAAGTACTTGATCTTGCGTCTAAATAATTAGTAGTAAAGCCTACTTGGTTATTGATAATAATATGTAATGTACCACCTGTTCTATAACCATCTAACTGTGCCATTTGAATTACTTCATAAACAATCCCCTGCCCAGCTATAGCAGCATCACCATGAATCAAAATAGGTAAAATTTTCTTCTCGTCTCCTTTTAATTCATGGTCAAGTTTTGACCTTGTAATACCTTCGACAACAGGATCGACAGCTTCTAAATGCGAAGGGTTGGGAGATAAAGTAATTTTAACATCATTTCCGTTATCAGTTTTCACTTCTGAGGTGATTCCTAAATGATACTTGACATCACCATCAAACAAAACTTCATCGTCGTATTCTTTTCCTTCAAATTCACTGAAAATCTTATCATACGTCTTATTGAAAATATTGGCCAACACATTTAATCTTCCTCTGTGAGCCATCCCAACTACAAATTCCTTGAGCCCTAAATTTGATCCATTTTCAATTAAAACATCTAATGCTGGAATTAAAGACTCTGCACCTTCAATCGAAAATCTTTTCTGACCAACAAACTTTTTTTGAAGGAATTGTTCGAAAACTGTTGCTTGATTTAATTTATGGAGAATATGCTTTTTTTGCGCTACAGAAAATTGTGGTCTATTTTTTAACTCAATATTTTTTCTAATCCACTCTACTCTTTCTGGATGTCTTATATATTGATATTCAATTCCAATAGATTGACAATAAGTTTGTTCAAGATGAATAATTATTTCGTTGAGAGAGCAAGGTTCTAAACCAACTTGTTCACTTGCCTGAAAAACAGTTAGGAGATCTACTTCTTCAAGACCGTAATTTTTAATTTCTAAAGTTGGATGGTATTTCCTTCTGTCTCTTACAGGATTGGTCTTTGTAAAAAGATGACCTCTGGTACGATAAGCATTGATTAAATTAATTACTTTAAACTCTTTTAAAACATTGCTTGGAATTTCATCGATATCTTCATAACTGAACTTGGCAAACTCATATCCATCAAAAAATGTTCTCCAACTGGGTTCAACCAATCTTTTATCCACTAAATATCTTTGATGAAGCTCATCAATATAGTCTATATCTATACTATTTAAAAAAGAAAATTGATCCAATGCCATTTACAAACAAATATGCAAAATAATTGGCTTTATTAATAGTAGAAAAGGAGTTTCTTTTGGGGAGTTTGGAATAAAAGTTAAAAATGAAAAAATAAGTAAGAAATTAGAAATCCTTACTTAACAAATTATTTGAATATCATTGATATATGTAATTTTGGAACATGAAAATTTTAATTACTGGAGGTTCTGGAACTTTAGGTTCTGCTCTTACCCAAAAATTATTAATAAATAATATAGAAGTTGTTCATTTAACTAGAGAAAAAAACTCTAAAAACGATGTTAAAAATTATTTATGGGACTGGTCAAAAAATGAAATTGATGAAAACTGTTTAGCAGGGGTTACTCACATAGTTCACTTAGCTGGAGCTGGAATTGCAGAAAAAGCTTGGACCAATACAAGAAAAAATACCATTGTTAAAAGTAGAGTTTTAACAGCAAGACTTCTTCTTTCCAAAATTAATGCTTTAAATCTAAATCTATCTGCTTTTATATCTGCCTCCGCAGTCGGATATTATGGTGCTCAAATAAGTGAAAAAACATTTATAGAAAAAGATAAACCTTACGAAGACTTTATGGGGAATTGTTGTAAACAGTGGGAAAATGCTGCTGATCAATTTAATTCCATCTCAAGAGTATCTAAATTAAGACTTGGTGTTATTTTAGACAAAAACTCTGGGGCCTTACTTAAAATTGCTCGAATGGTTAAAAATAGAATTGGTTCTCCTTTGGGAAGTGGAAAACAATATATGCCATGGATTCATCTTGAAGACGCTGTTAATTTATTTTATTTTGCAATAATTAATAATGAATTTAAAGGTGCTTTCAATGCTGTCTCGCAAGAAGTAATCACCAATAAGGAATTAACATTAAAAATAGCAAAGGTTCTTAATAGAAAAATTTGGATGCCTAATGTTCCTAGTTTTGTTTTAAAATTTATTTACGGCGAAATGTCAGATACAATATTGAAAGGAGTTAAAGTTTCCAATAAAAAAATAAAATCTTTAAACTTTAATTTTAAATATGAAAAAGTTGAGGAGGCTTTAAAAGCAATTTATTCTTAAAATTTTCTTTCCATAAGTGCAGCAGAAAAATCTTTAATAAGAACTTTTTTATTTTCTGATATATTGATTTGATTTACACAATCAATGGCCTTTTCATAGTATTTGTTCTTTGACTCAACTGCTAATTTTAAAACACTATACTTCTTATAATAATCTTTTATTTTCGAAACTTTTAAATTAATATCAATCTCTTGGTCATCTAGAATTTGAAAAATAATTTTTTTATCTACGGAAGATGAATTATTTATTAGCTCCACCAAAAGTATTGTTTTCTTTTTCTCAATTATATCTCCTCCAACTTGTTTACCAAAATTATCTTCTGATGGATAGACATCTAAAATATCATCATGAATTTGAAAAGCAGTCCCTAAATTAAGTCCGAAGTTATAAAGAAGATTGGAATCCTTAGAACTTGCACCACCAATTAACGCTCCCATTTTTAAAGCACAAGCTATTAAAACAGAAGTTTTAAGCTGTATCATTTTTATATAATCTGTAAGTAAAATATCGTTTTTATTTTCAAATTCCATATCTAAAGATTGTCCTTCACAAACTTCAATGGCTGTTTGATGAAATAGTTTGTGAATTTCCTTATTCTTGGAAGGAGAAGTAGCTAATAATTTATTGACCAAGGCATAAAGTAAATCTCCAGAAAGAATGGCATTATTAATATTCCATTTATTATGAACAGTTTGTTGATTTCTTCTCAGAGGAGCCTCGTCCATTATGTCATCATGAATCAAGGTGAAATTATGAAATAACTCTAAGGCTACAGCCTCATTTATAGCTAATTGCGGCTTTTCACAAAATATATCTGCAGCCAAAAGTGTAAGAGAAGGCCTGAATCTTTTCCCACCAAGATTGATAATATATTTTATGGGTTCATATATTGATAACGAAGGTAAATTTTGATTGAAAAGCTTTAGCTCATTATCAATAATTTTTTTATAGTGAATTAGCATTAGAAAACTTTAGTCAATTAAACTCATCAAATAATTTCCATATCCACTTTTTAAAAGAGGAATGGCAAGTTCTTTTAATTTTTCACTATTTATAAATCCGTTAGAATAGGCTACAGCTTCAATACAACCCACTCCAAAACCTTGCCTTTCTTCGATTGTTTGCACAAAGTTGGAAGCTTGTATTAAAGATCTAAAAGTACCCGTGTCTAGCCAAGCAGTTCCTCTAGGAAGTGTTTTTACTTTCAACTTACCAGCTTCTAAATACGCCTTATTAACATCTGTGATTTCATATTCTCCTCTAGAACTAGGCTTTAAATTTTCTGAGATTTCAATGACATTGTTATCATAAAAATACAAACCTGGGACAGCATAATTAGATTTTGGATTCTTAGGTTTTTCTTCAATTGAAATTGCTTTTTGGTTTTCATCAAATTCAACTACTCCATATCTTTCTGGATCATTAACTCGATAAGCAAAAATATATCCTCCATCTGGGCTGGTAGAACTTTCTAATTTTTGACCTAAACCCGTTCCAAAAAATATATTATCACCTAAAATTAATGCTACTTTTTCTTTACCAATAAAACTTTTTCCAATTACAAAAGCCTGTGCTAACCCATTAGGTTCATGTTGAATTTGATATTCAAATCTACAGCCTAACTTAGACCCGTCTCCTAACAAATGCTTAAATAGTGGCTGATCATGTGGAGTAGTTATAAATAATATTTCTCTTACACCAGCATGCATTAATGTTGAAAGAGGATAATATATCATCGGTTTATTATAAACTGGCATTAACTGCTTACTGACTGCTAATGTTAGAGGATGTAATCTGGTTCCTGAACCACCTGCTAAAATAATTCCTTTCATATTTTTTATAATTTATCCAGTTCAATATCAGAATCATCATAAAAATAATCATCTGAGTTTTTAAAGTTTTTTGTAATAACATTTTGTTCTAAGCTTAATAGCAGAGATGGCAATAAAATTAAGTTTGTTAACATGGCAACAAATAAAGTTAAAGAGACCAAAACCCCTAATGCCTGGGTGCCACCAAATTCTGATGCTGTAAACATGGAAAATCCAAAGAATAAAATGATGGAAGTATATATCATACTTACTCCAGTTTCTTTAATTGAAATCTCCACAGAATTTGAAATACTTTTAGTTTTTAACTCTTGTCTATATTTTGCTAAAAAATGAATGGTATCATCTATAGAAATACCAAAAGCAATACTAAAAACTAAAATTGTTGATGGCTTTATAGCTATTCCAAAATAACCCATTAAAGCTGATGTAAATATTAAGGGAATAAGGTTGGGAAATAGGGAGACTAAAACCATCTTAAATGATTTAAAAAGAAATGACATTAAAATTGCAATGACAAAAATGGCCAATATCAAACTAGTGAAAAGATTTTTAACCATATAAGTAGTGCCTTTCGTGTAAAGAACTCCAGAACCTGTAACAACTGACTCCACCTTTAAACTTTCTACAGACTCTTCAATAGCAGAAGTAAAATTTTCGTCCCCATAAAGAGATTTAATTTCTGAATAATCATCAGGAAAAGTATTAATAAGATCTAAGTTTCCTTTTGTCAGCTTTTCTTGAACAATAAATCTAATTCTGCTATTGGAAGAGTACATTCCATATAAATCATTATTTTGTTTGTGTTTTGAAATTAAGGCTTGTTCAGGGTTAATAATATTATCTATTCTAAAATTTATTCTATTAATTAAACTATCCATTGAGGAAGTTCCAATGTCTGCAATTTGTAATGTGATTCTAGTAGAAAAGTGGGTAGAGTCTAAGAAACTACCTACAAATCCTTTACTATTATCAGTTTTAGATGAAACAAAAGTATTTTTAAAATATTTGGAACTTATAATTCTAGAGAAATATCGCTGATCTTTTGGCCTGCTAAAATCAAGATTATATTTTGAAGATTTACCATTTGCGTATGACTGAGAAATAAACTTCATAGCATCAACAATGGAAAGAGATTGGGAAAGATATTTTTCCTTTTTTAGTGACTCTTGTAATTGTTGAATTCTTGAAATGTTGGAAAAGGTTT
Source organism: Bacteroidetes bacterium MED-G20 (assembly GCA_002457645.1). GTDB lineage: Bacteria > Bacteroidota > Bacteroidia > Flavobacteriales_D > Parvicellaceae > MED-G20. The sequence continues at coordinate 6,466 of NTKH01000008.1, read as the reverse complement.
TGTACATGGTATCTTGAAAGGTTAAAACAATTTCAAATGGAAGAACACCATTTAACTCTTTTTCAAAAAATCTTAGGTCTTTAATTATTTGGCTATTTTTAGGTAAATCATCTGTAAAATTTCCAGTAGTATGCATCAAGCTAATTCCATATCCTCCCAAAAGCAACAGAACAAAAGTTGATATATATACTTGTTTTCTGTAAAATTTTGAGAACTTGATTAAACTTGAAACGAAATTATACATCCATTTTCTATCAAGATGTTTAATATGTTTTTCTTTTGGGTCAGGTAAAAAACTGTATACAATTGGCACCAAACAAATACTTATAAAAAACATACATATGATATTTATGAAGGAAACAATTCCAAATTCAATCATCATTTTTGAACTTGTAAATACAAATGTTCCAAACCCCAATGCTGTAGTGGCATTTGTTAAAAAAGTAGCATTACCTACTTTTTGAATAATAAGATCTAAGGATTTAATCTTATTTTTATTTTTTCTAAATTCTTGTTGATATTTATTGATTAAATAAATGCAATTTGGAATACCAATTACAATAACAAGTGGAGGAATTAAGGCCATTAGTGCTGTTAATTCATAACCAAACAAACCAATTATTCCGACTGACCATACTACACCAATTAAAACAACAACAATTGAAATTATAACCACTTTCAATGACCTAAAGAATATTAACAACAAAAGGGAAGTGACCATTATAGCTAAACAAACAAATAGGGCAAGTTCAGACTTTATAACATTCATCATGAATGCTCTTATATAAGGCAGTCCAGAAAATTTCCAATTTTTAAAATGGTGATTATAGGAATTGGCAATATTATGAATATCTGAAACTAGGGTTCCTCTTAATTTTGAATTAAAAATTTCTTTGTTTAAAAACAACATCATCATATGAAGATCAGTAGATTTTTTATAAACGATGTTTTCATAAAACTTTAGAGAACTTATAACTTGTTTTACGCTATCAATAACATTTTGATCTAAAGGATAACCATCAACAATTTCAACTAAATTAAAACGTTGCTGGTTCTTATTTTTTATAATATTGTAAAGGTGAGCTTCGGAGAATACAGAATCTACCACATTTTTATAATAAGTAGTATCATTATTGGAAATAAGAACTTTTACATTTTGAATGCTATCTGCCATTTCAAGCCAAGCATTGAATTTATCTTCTTTATAAAAATTAGGCTCATTGGTAGCAATAACCAACATTAAGCCATCTTGACCAAAATTTGATTTAAAGTCTTCATAGGCTACATAGACTGGATCGCTTGCTGGTAGAAGTTTATTAAGCTGATATTGTAATTTTAATTTAGTGGCAAAAAATCCGAAAAATATTGTAAACAATAAAATTGAGATGACTATTAAAATTCTATTACCAAGAATTAATTTGGAAATATTTTTCCACATTTAAATTTAATTATTAATATGTCCACTAAGTTATCAATTAATAAAGAAGTAAATAATTATTGGAATAAAGGATTTTACTAATTTTAATTAATTATAATGAACAAGACAGAAATATTAGCTCTAATTCAGTTTTTTTCTTTGAGAAAAACTTATAATTTCTTAAAATTATATGTTAGTTTTTTAATCTCAAAAACCTCTAAATCTTCAAAAATTTATGGGTTACCAATGGCTCTAAGTATTGAACCTACAACAGCATGTAATTTAGGTTGTCCTGAATGTCCAAGTGGACTTAAACAATTCACAAGAAAAACTGGAAATTTATCTACTTCGTTAAATAAAAAAATAGTAGATGAATTATCAGGTAACTTAACATACATTAATTATTATTTTCAAGGTGAACCATATATAAACCCTCATTTCTTTGATTTTGTGTCTTATGCAAATTCAAAAAAAATTTTTTGTGCCACTTCCACAAATGGTCATTTTTTAAATGATGAAAATTGTAAAAAAACTATTGAATCTGGTTTAAAAAGACTAATCATTTCAATAGATGGAAATAACCAAGAAACTTATGAAGTATATAGAAAAAATGGTCGCTTTGAAAAGGTTATTGAAGGAACTAAAAATATACTCAGATGGAAAAAAAAATTAAATAGTAATTATCCTCATATAATATATCAATTTTTAGTAGTAAAGACTAATGAACATTTGATTGATCAAATGAAGACATTAGCTTCAGAAATTGGTGTAAATGAATTAAGAATTAAAACAGCTCAATTTTATAATTTTAAAAATGGCAATGAGTTAATACCCGAAAATGATAAATATTCTCGATATATAAAAACTTTAAATGGACAATACAAACTAAAAAATAAATTGAGTAATCATTGTTGGAGAATGTGGAGTAGTGCAGTTATTACTGTAAACGGAGGAATTGTTCCTTGTTGTTTTGATAAAGATGCTAAGCATACTTTGGGAGATGTTAAAAAAAATAAATTTTCTGAAATATGGAGAAGTAAAAGTTATAATTCTTTTAGAAATCAAATTTTTTCAGACAGAAGTCAGATTGAAATATGTAAAAACTGCTCTGAAGGAACAAAAGTATGGGCATAAAAAAAGCCCTAAATAGGGCTTTTAATGAATTTAAAGGAAAATCTTAATGATCGTGACCTTCATGCTCTTCTTCTGTAGCTGGTTCTTCTGTAGCTTCTTCGGCCGTTGAATCAGCAACAACTTCTTCAGCCGTTGAATCAGCAACAACTTCTTCTTCTACAGGAGCAACTTCTTCTACAGGAGCAACTTCTTCTACAGGTTCAGCAACTGGGGCCTCTTCAGTAGCAGCGCCACATGAAATCATCAATGCTGTAATAGGTAAAATCCAAAACTTCTTCATAGTAACTGTTTATTTATTTATAATTTGCAAATTAATTGTAACAAAACAAGAGATATTTTTGATAAATTCCTAATTATCAAGCATAAAAGTATCTACAAATTACTTACACTTTCATAATATCAATTTCTTTAAGTGCTACAAATTCATCAACTTTTTTAGTAAATAAATCTGTTATCCTTTGAATTTCGTTTTCAGAATCTTTGATTTGATCTTCACTTAAACCTTCATCTTTTAAACTCTTAATCATGTCATTTGCATCTTTTCTTTGAGACCTTATACTCACTTTTGCATGTTCACCCTCAGATTTTGCTCTCTTTACCAATTCTTTTCTTCTTTCTTCTGTTAACACAGGTACAGAAATTAGAATTACCTCACCATTATTTTGAGGATTCAAACCAAGATTGGCATTAATTATAGCTTTTGTTATTTCATCAAGCATCACTTTTTCCCACGGCTGGATTGTTAGAGTTCTTGAATCTAAAGTACTTACATTACCAATTTGGGATAAAGGGGTTAAAGATCCATAATAGTCTACTTTAACACTATCTAACATCGAGGGATTGGCTCTTCCTGCTCTAATTTTACCTAGCTCTAAATTTAAATGAGATATAGATTTTTCCATTCCAACTTGAGCTTCTTCTAAAATCATATCAATTTCTTCCATAAAAAAATTTATACAGTAACCAAAGTTCCTACATTATCCCCTAATATAACTTTTTTAAGATTACCAGAATTATTCATATCAAAAACAACAACAGGTATTTGATTTTCTTTACAAAGAGTAAAAGCAGTCATATCCATTATTTTTAATTTTTTCTCATATGCTTCATCAAAGGATAAAGTATCATATTTATTAGCATTTGGATGTTTTTCTGGGTCAGCATCGTAAACTCCATCAACTCTAGTACCTTTTAAAATTACATCACAATCAATTTCAACAGCTCTGAGAGAAGCTGCTGAATCTGTAGTAAAAAAAGGATTTCCAGTTCCAGCACCAAAAATTACTATTCTGCCTTTTTCTAAATGTCTAACTGCTTTTCTTTTTATATAGGGCTCTGCAATTTGCTTCATTTCGATTGCTGATTGAAGTCTAGTAAATAGACCTATAGATTCCAAAGCTGATTGTAGTGCCATACTATTTATCATTGTGGCTAACATTCCCATATAATCTCCCTGAGTTCTATCCATACCACCTTTTTCTGCTTGAACTCCTCTAAATATATTTCCTCCGCCGATAACAATTCCAATTTCTACATTTAAATCAGAAATCTCTTTAATATCCTTAGCATATTGCATTAGCCTATTATTGTCAATACCAAATTGTTTATTCCCCATAAGTGCCTCACCACTTAGCTTCAATAAAATTCTTTTATATTTCATAATTTAAAATTTAAGCAAAAAAAAGAGAGCCAATAGCTCTCTAAATATAATCAACAATATTAAATTGATAGTGAATACCTCTTAAAATCTGTCACCATCAAATCAGGATTGGTTTCTTTAAGAAATTGTCCCACTGTTTTTTTATTATCTCTAATAAAAACTTGGTTAATAAGTGTTGTTTCTTTAAAAAATTTATTTAATCTTCCTTTGGCAATTTTTTCAGCCATTTCAACGGGTTTACCTTCTTGAATAGCTAAATCTTTACCAACTTCAATTTCTCTATCAATAACATCTTGACTTACAGATTGCTGATCTAATGCAATTGGATTCATCGCGGCTACTTGCATAGCTACTTGTTTGCCGACTTCTTCTTCGTCTATGGTTAATCCAACAATGGTTGCAATTTGGTTTCCAGGGTGATTGTAAGCCACAACTTTTTTTGCTGTTATCTTTTCAAATGCAGAAATTTCTATTTTTTCGCCAATTACTCCGCTTTGCTCTGTAATTTTTTCTTTTACAGTTAATTGACTGCTCTCATATTTTTGATTCAATAAATCTTCAAGTGTATTTGACTCAGATTTCATTGCTATATCAACTAAGGAATTAGCAAAAGTACCAAAATCATCATTTTTAGCAACGAAGTCAGTTTCACAATTTAAGCATAATAAATAACCATATTCATTATGTGATTTAGAAATAACTAGTCCTTCTCTTGCATCTCTATCTCCTCTTTTTGCTGCAATTTTTTGACCTTTTTTTCTTAAAAAATCTATAGCTTTCTCCATATCTCCGTTTGACTCTGTTAATGCTTTTTTACAGTCCATCATACCTGCACCAGTCTTTTTTCTAAGTTCATTAACATCTTTTGCTGTGATACTCATATTAATAGATTTAAGATTTAACTTCTTCTTTTTTAACTTGAGACGCTTCTTCCTTAGCTGCCTCTTCTTTTGCTAATTTATCTTTTGCAGCTTCTTCCTTAGCTGCTTTTTCTTGGGCAATTTTATCTTTTGCATCTTTTCTCTCACCTAGGCCTTCTTTTATAGAATCACACAAGGTAGAGACTACTAAGTCAATTGATTTAGTTGCATCATCATTTGATGGGATTATAAAATCTATTCCTTCAGGACTGGAATTGGTATCTACCATTGCAAAAATTGGAATGTTTAAATTTTTAGCTTCTGCTAAGGCAATGTGTTCTTTTTTAACATCGACAATAAAAATTGCTGCAGGTAGTCGATTCATGTCTGAAATACTCCCAAAAATTTTGTCAATTTTTTCTCTTTTTCTGGTTAATTGAAGTCTTTCTCTTTTAGACATTGTATCTGCAGTTCCATCTTTCATCATCTTATCAATGGATGTCATTTTCTTGATGGTTTTCCTAGTAGTTTTAAAGTTGGTTAATAAACCTCCTGGCCATCTTTCAGTAATAGAAGGCATATTAACTTCTTCTACTTTAGATGACATTATTTCTTTGGCTTGTTTTTTAGTTGCTACAAAAAGGATTTTCCTGCCAGATTTAGCAATTTGTTTCATGGCACTAGAAGCTTCTTCTAGTTTGATTAGAGTCTTATTTAAATCTATTACATGAATCCCTTTCTTTTCATCAAAAATGTATGGAGACATACTTGGGTTCCACTTTCTTTTTAAATGTCCAAAATGCACTCCAGCACTTAACATTTGTTCAAAAGTTACTTTTGTCATATTTGTTTACTTTCTTGTTACTGTTTTATCAGCAGGTAAATAGTAGCAAATTATTTGATCTATATACCTTAGATACTAAACTATGCACCCTGGTGCATTTTCTAAAATTATCTTTTACTAAATTGAAATTTCTTTCTTGCTTTAGGTTGTCCTGGTTTTTTTCTTTCAACCATTCTAGGGTCTCTTGTCATTAGTCCCTCAGCTTTAAGCAAGGGTTTATAATCTTCATTTATTTCAACTAATGCTCTAGAAATAGCTAATCTAATCGCTTCGACCTGTCCGGTGGAACCACCTCCATTTACATTGATAGTAGCATCGTATTTTCCCTTTGTACCAGTTAATTCGAATGGTTGGAAAATTTTATATTGAAGAACATCTGTTGTGAAATAATCTTTATGATCTCTTTTGTTAATAGTGATTTTACCTTTGCCACTTTTTAGATAAATTCTTGCTACTGAGGATTTTCTTCTTCCTAATTTGTTTATTACAGACATTAAATATTAATTAAGTTCTACTTTTTTTGGTTTTTGAGCTTCTTTGTCATGGTTGTC
>NTKH01000007.1 GCA_002457645.1 Bacteroidetes bacterium MED-G20 | reverse complement strand
GGAATTGTTAACCAATGAAAACTTTCTGTAAATAAGTAATAACTACCCATTACACCAATTATTCCAAAAAAAATAAATACGGAAATATCTCCAAATGCTTTATAACCATATGCATTGTCTCCAACTGTATATTTAATAGCAGCAATGATTGACGAAATTCCAATTATTAAAAAAATAAAAATTTGATAAAAGTTATTTTTAAAAACAACTAGAATTAATAATAGACCGACTATAAATGTAACTATACTTAGAATTTGAATTGCTAATTTCATTTGAGATCTAGAAATTTTCCCAGATTGAACCATTCTTTGTTCTCCCTTTTTATTTTTATCGGTATTTTTTAAGGCGTCTCCGTAGTCGTTAGCAAAATTTGAAAGTATTTGAAGTAAAAGAGTTGTAATAAGAGTTAGAAAAAGTATCTTAAACGAAATGTTTCCATTATTAACCAAAACTATGGATGAGGAGAGTAGAATACAAGAAAATGCTAAGGGTAGGGTTCTAAGTCTTGCAGCTTGTATCCAATATTTAATTTTCACAAAATAAAAGTACTATCTATTTCTTTGTCCAGGATTGTTGTGATGGGATTTTCTTTGAGCTTGAATTTTTTTAAATTCTTTATTAGCCTCATAGTATTTAGCTAATTTTTTTATGGGAAGTACTTGTTTGATTTTCTCATGATATTTAATTTTTAAATCTATGATTTCTTTGCTTACTAACAACCTTAAATCCATTATATCCTCCAATTCTTTTTCAGTCAAATCATCCAGTTTTTTATCTTTTAGCAACATTCTTCCATGACTGTTTTTATTTTTAATTTCTTTGATTTCTTTTTCCATTTCATTTATAATAGGCCAAAAACTTTGTGATTCTTCAGAATTTAAATCTATTTTTTGGGTGAAAAAAGCAATTTTTATAGCTTGTCTATTTTCTCTTTTGTTATTCGAATTATTATTTTGACTTATTAATAAATTCGATGATAAACAAAATATTATTATTAAAATTAAGTTTTTCGTCATATTATTTTTAATTGAAATTATCATTATTTTCTATTTAAAACTTTGTGAACTGCATCAATTATATTTGTAAAATGAAGTCCATATTTTTTCATTAAATCAGCTGGTTTACCACTTTCTCCAAATTGATCATTTACTGCAACAAATTCTATAGGAGTGGGGTTGTTCTTAGCCAATAACTGTGCTATAGATTCACCCATACCACCAGCGACTTGATGTTCCTCTGCAGTAACTACACATTTTGTTTTAGCTACTGATTTTAAAATAGTTTCAGTGTCTAAGGGTTTAATAGTGTGAATATTAATTAATTCCACAGAGTGACCTTCATTGGCCAACACCTTTACTGCCTCAACTGCTTCCCAAACGAGATGTCCTGTAGCAAATATAGTTATATCAGTTCCATCTTGAATTGTAAGTCCTTTCCCAATTTCAAATGGTGTATCTTTTGGAATAAAGATAGGAACTTTTGGTCTTCCAAACCTTAAATATACAGGTCCTATATGGTCGGCAATTGCTATGGTAGCTGCTTTTGTTTGATTATAATCACAAGGATTTATTACAGTCATTCCTGGTAACATTTTCATCATCCCTATGTCCTCTAAAACTTGGTGGGTTGCTCCATCCTCTCCAAGTGTTAATCCAGCATGAGATGCACAAATTTTTACATTTTTATTGGAATATGCTATTGATTGTCGTACTTGGTCATAAACCCTGCTAGTAGAAAAGTTTGCAAATGTTCCAGTAAATGGAATTTTTCCTCCAATGGTCATACCAGCAGCTATTCCCATCATATTAGCTTCAGCAATTCCAACTTGAAAAAATCTTTCAGGATATTGGTCTCTAAAATTATTCATTTTTAAAGAGCCTGTCAAATCAGCACACAATGCCAATACATTTGGGTTTATTTCTCCTAAATAAGAAAGTCCATCTCCAAAACCTGATCTGGTGTCGCTATTTCCTAAAATTTCAATTTTCATTTTTATAATTTTAAATTAATGTTTTGCCCAGATGATATTTTAAATTCTTTTAAAATTGTATGAGCTGTACTATTGGATCTTTTGCTTCTAAAACTTATAAAATATTTTCCAGGTTGAATATTTAAATTTTCAATTGATCTATTTTCATTAAAATCATAAACCCATATGTTTTCCCCTTTTGATTTTAAAAATATGGCAGCAGGTCCATCAGACTTATTTACTTGAATAGATCCATATAAAGGGATGATGATATCTGTTAATCTGCTTTGATTTATTTTGATATTATTGAATTTTATTCTAGGAAGAGTTAATATTTCTAAATCATAATTACCTACCAAATATTGTTTGGTTGAATTCATTTTTTGAACATTTAAAATACTTTGATCATTGACCATTTTAACAATACAATTAATACCATTATATACATTATCATTTCCTTGAATTTTAAGATTAAGTTTTCCTAATGGAGAATAAACATTTACAGTATTGTGTTTTCCAGGAATTAATTTTATACTATCTAATGTTATTTCAGGAATGCTGTGTACTACTAATTTATATGTGTACAAGGGGTCTAAAGAAATAGTATCTGGATTTTGGTTCCTATTTAAAGTGTGAATGTAGGTATGCATTAACTTCCCGTTAAGTGAATTATAAAGACTCATCGTTAAATCTGTCTCTTTGGGTAAATTATTTATATTGTTTAAATTAATTTGAGCAGTTGTATTATTTAAAGCTTGACTAATGACAAATTTTAAGACACTTTTAAATGAATCTTCATTTTCTGCACTTAAAAATTCTCCTACACATTGAAATTGGTTTAAATAAGATGTGTCTAGTCCTAAACCAATCACAAATGGTTTTAGTTTTATATTTTTTTCTCTAAGTGCAATTGCTACTGCACAGGGATCTTCATCACAAGCTTCAATACCATCTGTGATTAGTATGATGATATTTCTACAATCTTTACATGGAGTGAAATCTTCAGCAGAATATTCCAATGATCTTGCAATTGGCGTAGTTCCTTTGGGTTCTAATCTCCTTATTTCATTAATAATTTTATCGTAATTAAAAGCCGCGCTAGCAAATGGAACTTCTAACTTAGTGTCTGAACAATCTTGCTTACCAGGTAATATTCTACTCTGATGTCCATAAATCCTTAAGGCAAGTTCCACATTTTCAAGACTCTTTAAACTATCCATTGTTTGAGTCATTAATTTCTTAGCTATAGTGATTTTACTACTATTTTCCCATTGAGCATTCATGCTATTGGAACCATCAAAAATGAATAAAATTCTTATTTTACCCTCATTGTCTTGGGCATAACTTACGATACTAAACAACAAAAATAAAGATGAAAAAATAAATATTTTAGCTTTTTTTGACATTTTAATCAATATATAATTAATTACAATTAAAAGTCACCATGAGTTTCTTCAAGTTGATTTAAAGCATTTTCAAGTTGTTCATCGTTTGGAGCCACTCCATGCCATTTATGAGAACCCATCATAAAGTCAACTCCAAAACCCATTTCAGTCTTCATTATGATCATTATAGGTTGACCTTTCCCAGTTAAACTCTTAGCCTCTTGGAGCGTATTTAAAACATCTTCCATATTATTGCCATCACATTCTAAGGTTTTCCATCCAAATGCTATCCATTTACTCTCTAAATTTCCCAATGAAAGAACATCATCCACATCACCATCAATTTGTCTTCCATTATAATCAATTGTTGCAATCAGATTATCAATTTTTTTGGCAGATGCGTACATGGCAGCTTCCCAAATTTGACCTTCTTGTAACTCACCATCTCCATGTAAGGTATAAACGATACTGATATCATTATTTAATTTCTTTGAAGTTGCAGCCCCAATAGCAATACTTAAACCCTGTCCTAAAGATCCACTTGCAATTCTTATGCCTGGTAAACCCTCATGGGTTGTTGGGTGGCCTTGTAATCTTGAGTCAATTTTTCTGAAAGAACTTAATTCACTTATTGAAAAATACCCGCATCTAGCTAATGTTGAGTAATAAACAGGTGAAATGTGACCATTAGAAAGAAAAAATAAATCTTCATTTTGACCATCCATGTTAAAGTCGGTATTATGATTCATAATTTCATTAAATAAGACTGTAAAATATTCAACACAACCCAAAGATCCACCTGGATGTCCTGAGTTTTGAGCATGAACCATTCTAACAATATCTCTTCTTACCTGACTTGCAAAATTTTTCAATTTTTCTTCTTTCATTTCTTATTATTAATTCTCAAAAATAAGCATATAGTTATATGAGAATTGGTGTGTTGACAACTTTCATTAACAATTAATCAATTATTTATTTGAAATAAAATTGTAATTTCGAATTTTTATGAAAAGAATATTCTTAAATCTTATTTTTATTTTATTGATTCAGTTTTCTTTTTCTCAAGAAATTGACAATGATGTTAACAACTTTTTTTTAGTTGAAAAGAATCAAACTTATGTCAATCTCAATGGATATTATTTTATTGATATTCCCAAAGAAAAATCATATCAAAGTAGACTTTCAGGAACTATTGAAATTCAGGATACAAATAATATTAATTTCAATGATGTTAATGTAAGGTTTAGTAAAAATAATTATCGTTATTATATGATTTCTAATTTGGGGTCTATTATGGTTTTAAAATCTATAAATCATATCAAAAAAGAAATGGATTTGAATGAATAAATTTATTTTTCAAATATTCTTCTTAAATATTTTATTTATATCTAGTGTATTTTCACAACCATTGGTTCAATTAGGTGATGATGATTGGACAAGTTCATCTATTAATGGCCCCTGTAACTGTTCAAATGATTTTAATAATGGTTCTTTTATGAACTTTTTTGATACTGGTGGAGCTGGAATGCCTTATAGCCCAAATGAATATGAAATAATTACCTTGTGTCCAGATTCCACTGGTTCAAAAATGGTAGTTGCTTTTGGAATTAATTCAGGTTATACCTTAAATATACATCCATCTGACACTTTATTTGTATACGATGGTCCATCAATAAATGATCCTTTATTAGCGGCAATAAATGATAGTACCCATCCAAATGGAATTAATATTCCAGCGTCATGGAATAACATCTCTGGTTGTTTAACCTTTAAGTTTGTGAGCGATGCTTCATTTCAAGGTTTAGGTTGGGATGCCAATTTATCATGTGCTAATTTAATTCAACCTTTTTCAAATCATATTAGTGCATTTATTACTGGAAATGCAAACGGTGGCACAGATACTTTGAATGACTTAAACCCCATTGATACTGGATATGTTGATATATGTTTTGGTGATATTATTGAGTTTGTTGCTCAGCCATATTTCCCTTATGAACCAAACGGAGATTCTGCTGCTACAGGTGGGGGAGGTTATATGCAATCAACCAACTATACAGTGACTTGGGAATTAAGTGATGGTACTAGTTACAACACTAATTCTTTTCTTTTTACTCCGGCTGCTAGAAATGGATATTTTGTCTCTTTAAAGATTGAAGACCCATTTGGACAATTTCAATATAGTTTTTGTAAAATAAGAGTATCAACAAAACCAAATTTTTCTTCTTGTCAACCAGCTCAATCTCCTATTTGCCTGGGCAGAGTCACAGAACTTTTTGGTGGTGTGACTGGAGCAGACACAGTTGGTGTAGACCCTGTACCAACAAATTTTCCAATAGGAGGAATTTTTGGTGCTCAAACTTATTTACCAGATGGTTCTGGTATAAATTACAATACGAATATTAATATTTCTGGTTTTACTCCATTAACTACCATACAAAATGCATCAGATATTGACCAAATGTGTATTAAAATTGAACATTCCTATTTGGGTGATTTAGAAATGAAACTTACCTGTCCAAATGGACAAAGTATAAACGTTTTTAATAGCTATAGTGGTAATGGTCTTTTCCCTGGAGGTTTTGGTGGTGGAAATACTTTTTTAGGTGGTGCTTACGATAACAACACTGGGAATATTGGTTACTGCGAAGAATATTGTTTTTCTAATAATTCAAATGCTATGCCCGCATGGGTAAATAGCTATTTAACTACTACTGCTACTGGTCCAAGTCCGGGTCAAATGGTAGTTCCAGGCTTATATCAACCTGAGCAAAATTTTATTCCTGCTCTTCTAGGTTGTCCTATTAATGGAACTTGGACTCTAACAGTAAGAGATAATTTAGGAATTGATGATGGTTACATATGTGAGTGGGGAATTTATTTTAACAGTACACTTCATCCTGACAACGAAACATATGCTCCCTTAATTATATCTCACAACTGGCTTCCAGATTCAACCATAATTTCTAATCAAGACACCAATATTATTGTACAACCAAATTCATTGGGGCCAACTAATTATACTTTTGTAGTTGAAGATGAATATGGATGTTATTATGATACTGTAATTACAGTTCAAACAATTCAAGGAGGTTCCATTATTGGGGACACAACAACATGTGATGACTTTTTTGGTTATGCTAATAATTATCTTACTCCTGCAGGCGGAAACTGGCTATATTTTAGTAATGATGGAAATATAACATTTGATCCTAACAACACGGTTGCTAATCCAACGATCACAACATCTAGTCCTGGAATTTACTACATGGGGCTGAATGATATTTTTTGTAATGATACTCTTACACATATTGTTGAATTTATTAAAGAACCAGAACCCTACCCATTTTTATTAGATACATTTTGTATAGGAGAAAATATATTGTCAGTTATTAACAATATAGATACCACATTCAGCTATGAATGGTTTGATTATAATGGAGACTTACTATCAATAGGAGATTCTTTAATTCTAAATAGTAATAATTATACTATTGGCTCACATGAAATAAACTTAATTGTATCTAACGAGTGTGGTGAAGAAATAACAACAAATGATTTAATTATAGAAAAATGTGAAATTCCTAACGTAATCACGCCTAATGGAGATGGACAAAATGATTTTTTCTACACACATTTTGCTGCTATATATGATGATGTTAACTTGACAGTTTTCAATAGATGGGGGATTGTTGTTTATGAGTCTATTGGTTATCAAAATGATTGGAATGGAGTTAACTCAAATGGAAATCCTTTATCTGAGGGAACCTATTATTTTTTTCTGACTTTTGATGAAGGAAAAGAAAAAAACCAAGGAATTCTTCAAATAATAATAAATTCTAAATAATATTTAATAAATGGCTCTTAAATGTGGTATCGTGGGTTTACCAAACGTTGGAAAATCTACATTATTCAATTGTCTTTCAAATGCTAAAGCTCAATCAGCTAACTTTCCATTTTGTACCATTGAACCCAATGTTGGTACCATAACAGTTCCTGACTCAAGACTTAATGAATTGGAAATTCTGGTAAAACCAGAAAAAGTAGTACCAACTACCATTGAAATTGTAGATATAGCCGGGTTGGTTAAAGGGGCTCATAAAGGGGAAGGATTAGGTAATCAATTTTTAGGAAATATAAGAGAAGTAGATGCAATTATACATGTACTTAGATGTTTTGATGATGATAATGTAATTCATGTTGATGGGAGAGTAGATCCAGTATCAGATAAAGAAATTATAGACTTAGAGTTGCAGTTAAAAGACTTAGAAACTTTAGAAAAAAGGTTAGGAGCTATTGAAAGAAAAGCAAAATCTGGAGATAAAGAAGCTCATAAAATTTTTTCAGTTTATGAAAATGCCAAAAATTATTTAGTTTCAGGAAAATCAATAAGATCTTTAGACATTGACGATAACTCTTTTAAGTATTTAGATGAATTACAATTAATCACTGCAAAACCTGTAATGTATGTTTGTAATGTTGATGAAAATGCTGTAATAAGTGGAAATAAACATGTTGAAGCTTTAAAACTAGCTGTTAGTAATGAAAAATCAGAAATTCTCATCCTAGGCGCTGCTATAGAAGCAGACATTACAGAACTAAATGATTTTGATGAGAGAAAAATGTTTTTAGATGATTTAGGACTTGATGAGCCCGGAGTTAGTAAATTAATTAAAAAAGCTTATAAATTACTTAACCTACAGACCTATTTTACTGCTGGAGAAAAAGAAGTAAGAGCTTGGACTATTAAAAAAGGAATGACTGCTCCACAAGCTGCTGGAGTTATTCATACAGACTTTGAAAAGGGTTTTATAAAAGCTGAAGTTATTAAATTTAAAGACTTTATAAAACTTGGTTCAGAAAATGCAGTTAAAGAAGCAGGAAAGCTTTCAATTCACGGTAAAGAATATATATTAGGAGATGGAGATATAATGCATTTTAGATTTAATGTATAAACAATAAAAAAATTCCACAATCGTTTGATGCTGTATGAGATTATTATTAAATATATTTTTCTTTTTCTCAATTAATATTTATTATTCTCAACAAAAGTTAAATTCCTATTCTATTTTAAATAATAATTGTACTGCAAGAAATTCTTCTCTTGGAGGGTACCCAATTGGTTTGTTTGATTCAGATCCTTCTTTGTCCATATTTTTACCCTCAAATCTTTCTATCTTAAATAAAAATCAATTCGTTATAAATTACAATAATCATTTTGCAGATTCTGATTTTGGTATGATTAATTACAACTTTCAAATTAATAAGAAAGGAATATTTTCAACAACTTTGTTTTATAATAACTATGGGAAGTTTGAATATTTCGATGCTTCTGGAAATATGCTTGGGAATTCTTTTTCTGCTAATGATTGGATTTTACAAATTGGTCATTCCAAGAAATTATATGAGAAACTTAAAATAGGTTTAAATCTAAAATTTATTGCTTCCATTTATGAACAATATAGTTCCTACGCATTGGGTTCGGATATTAGCCTAACTTATTTTGACGATAAAAAACAATTCGGAGGCTATTTGTTATTAAGTAATATTGGTACAACAATAAAAAATTATAATAATTCATCAAACTACAATAATAAATTACCATTTAACTCTGTTATCGGTTTTAATTCAAAGCTAAAGCATGCTCCATTGAGATTTCATATTTCATATAATCATATACATAAATGGAGTTTTAGTGATGATTTTAATTCAAATTCCTCAGAATCGGTAGCTTTTAATGCTCTTATTTCTCAGTTTTTTAACCATTTTGTATTGGGAACAGAGATGTTATTTTCTGAAAATTTTAATGTAAGACTTGGATATGACTTACTTTCAAGAAATGAATTACAACCGATATCTAGACCTGGTACAACCGGAATATCATGGGGAGTTGGATTTAAAATAAAAGGTTTTAAAATCAATTACTCGAATTCTAAATATCATTTTTCGGGAATTTCAAACAATCTAACCATTATAAAAAAGTTAAATTTTAATTAAACTACTTGATTAGCGTCATTTATTGGACTAAGGTTTTGAAAATCAAACATATTTTTATCCAATAAATGTGAGGGAGATATGTTTTGAAGTGCATTAAAAATTATAGCTTTTCTATTGGGATAAGATAATTCCCAGTCTTGAATGAGTTTTTTTATTTTTCTTCTCTGTAAATTTGTTTGTGATCCACATAAATTACAGGGAATGATCGGGAATTCCATATGCTTGGAGTAAGTTTCTATATCAGATTCTTTACAATAAGATAAAGGTCTTAGTACCATTAAATCTCCTTTGTCAATTAAATATTTTGGAGGCATTGCCTCCATTTTGCCACTAAAAAATAAATTTAAAAAATAAGTTTCAATGATATCATCCATATGATGACCTAGTGCAATCTTGTTACAATTTAATTCTCTAGCTAGATCGTATAATGTTCCTCTTCTTAATCTGGAACATAAACTACACATTGTTTTTCCCTCGGGAATTTTTTCTTTTACAATACTGTAAGTATCCTTTTCAATAATTTTATAATCTAAATCTAGATTATTCAAATATTTAGGTAGTATTTCTTTTGGAAAACCAGGTTGTTTCTGGTCCATATTAACAACAATAAAATTGAACTTAGTTTTACCATATTTTTGAAAATGAATCATCATATCAAGCATTGTATAACTGTCTTTTCCACCTGAAATACATATCATAATAAAATCATCATTTTCAATCATAGAAAAATCTTTGATTGCCTTTGAAGTTGCATTAATGATTTTTTTTCGGCTTACAGCTATATCTTTTTTACTTGTCACCATGCAAAGAAAATAATAAAAATTTAGTAGTTACTTTATTAAATAATTAATTCTTCAAAGAGCACTAATTATTATATTTGAAAAAATATAAAATTATGGATTCAACAACTTTAATGTCATTAGAAAATAATTTTGGTGCCCATAATTATCATCCCCTTCCTGTTGTTTTAGATAGGGGAGATGGGGTATTTGTCTGGGACTGCGAAGGCAAAAAGTATTACGATTTTCTATCTGCTTATTCTGCAGTCAATCAAGGTCATTGTCATCCTAAAATTATCGAAGCTTTAGTAAAACAATCTTCTAAACTTACATTAACAAGTCGTGCTTTTTATAATTCCAAGTTAGGTCCATACGAGAAATATATATGCGATTTGTTTGAATATGACAAAGTTCTTCCGATGAACACAGGAGTTGAAGGAGGAGAAACAGCAAATAAATTAGCAAGGAAATGGGGTTATCTTAAAAAACTAATCCCTAAAAATAAAGCCAGAATTATTTTTGCAAATGGTAATTTCTGGGGAAGAACTCTAGCTGCCATTTCTTCTTCTGACGATCCATTATCATACAAAGATTTTGGACCATATATGCCTGGTTATGATTTAATTCCTTACAATGATTTAAATGCATTAGAGAGGGAGTTAAAAGACCCAAATGTGGCAGCTTTTATGGTTGAGCCCATTCAGGGAGAAGCTGGTGTTGTTGTTCCGGATGAAGGATATTTGGAAGGAGTAAGAAAATTATGTAACAAATATAATGTCCTTTTCATTGCCGATGAAGTTCAAACAGGGATTGGAAGAACAGGAAAACTATTAGCTACTGATTATGAAAATGCTAAACCAGATATCCTGATATTGGGAAAAGCACTATCAGGTGGAGTATTTCCGGTATCAGCAATTTTAGCAAATAATGATGTCATGATGTGTATAAAGCCCGGTGAACATGGCTCTACTTTTGGAGGAAATCCATTAGCATGTGTAGTTGCAAAAGCAGCTTTAGAAGTTGTAGTTGATGAAAAACTTGCTGAAAATGCAATGGAATTAGGAAACTATTTTAGATCAGAAATTAATAAATTTATTAAAACATCATCATTAGTAAATCAAGTAAGGGGAAAAGGATTATTAAATGCCATTGTCATCAATGATTCTGAGACAAGCGAAACTGCTTGGAATTTGTGTGTTGAGATGAAAAATAATGGCTTATTAGCCAAACCAACACACGGAAATATAATAAGATTTGCTCCCCCTCTAACAATCACTGAAGAACAACTAGAAGATTGTATAAAAATAATAACGGATACAATCAACAATTACAACACTTAATCAGTCTTAAGAGTTAAGCATTACTGGCATTACCAACATTAAAATATCTTCGCCATCATCAGAGTTATCTGGAATTAAAATACCTGCTCTGTTAGGCGCACTAAGTTCAAAAATAATATTATCTGAATCAATGTTCTGTAACATCTCGTTCAGAAATCTTGAATTAAAACCAATTTCCATCAAATTCCCTTCGTAGGAACATGTCAATCTTTCGTTTGCTTCATTAGAAAAATCAATATCTTCAGCGCTAATATTAAGTTCACTCCCATTGATTTTTAATCTTACTTGGTGAGTGGTTTTGTTAGCAAAAATACTGACTCTTTTAATCGATTGAGAAAATGCATTTCTGTCAACTGTTAACCTATTAGGATTTTCTTTTGGAATCACTGCTTCGTAATTAGGGTATTTTCCATCAACAAGTCTACATATAAGGAGAATATCACTGAAAGAAATACTCGCATTTGATTCATTGTATTGAATGGTAACATCACCATCATAACTCTGAAGTAAACCTTTCAGTAAATTCATTGGTTTTTTGGGGACTATAAATGAAGAAGGTGTGGAAGATTTAACATCATTTCTAGTATATCTAACAAGTTTATGAGCATCTGTAGCTACAAATGTTAAATCATTTTCTGATAACTGTACAAAAATCCCACTCATAACAGGTCTTAAATCATCATTTCCTGAAGCAAAAATTGTTTTTTCTATAGCTCTTTGAAAAATAAAACTACTAATAGTAACAGTTGAAGGAGCTTCAATTACAGGTGATTTTGGAAATTCTTCTCCAGAAAAACCACTTAATTTATACTTTCCATAATCAGAAGATATTTCTATTCCCATTTTTTCGTCTATCGAGAAGGTGAGAGGATGGTTAGGAAAAGTTTTAAGAATATCTAAAAGCATTTTTGCAGGAATTGCAACACTTCCCTCACTTTTAGCATCTATTGAAATAGTAGAAGTCATTGTGGATTCAAGATCAGAACATGAAACTATTAATTTTTGATTCTTTATTTCAAATAAAAAGTTATCTAAAATAGGAAGAGTATTAGAGCTATTTAGAACTCCTCCAATGGATTGTAATTGCTTTAATAAAACCTGACTAGAAACTATAAACTTCATGATTAATATCTTATTTCCATAAATATCTGAATAGTATTGATAATAAACTATAAGAATTAATCTTATTTATTAACACGTAATTAATAATATCAAAGAGTGAAAAAACTCAATGGTTTAAATAATATTTCCCAATTAAAATATTGAGCTCTTAAAAGTTCATTATTGTTGTTTACCCTTATATATCCATATTCTGGATCCCATCCATTGGGTGAATTTTCATCTTTGATTCTCCAGAAATCAACTCTCTTGGTATTATTATTAACATCTTTTAATTCAAACGATACAAAACGATTAGAGTTAAATATGGAATCAATAATGATTTGTTTTTCAAAAATGATTTTATTATAACTTATGTTGTTGAAATGAGTTAAATAATGTTTTACTTGAATTTCATTATAATCTGTCACTAAATTATTATCGTTATCATAAAAATTTAAGCTGTCATTTTCATAAGTAATGGTATAACTCTCTTTTTCATTCCCAATAAAATTAGTAGATATTTTTTGAATATTTTTTGGATTCACATAATCAAAAACTCTTGGAGACCTCCATCCTTTCCAATCAGTAAAAAACCTCACTTCAAGAGTGCCATACATTCCTGGTTTATAGGTTACATAAGGCTTGGAGCTTTTATTTTCTCCTATTTCTAAAAGCATATAAGTTCCCGTATGATCCTGGGTAGGAGAGCCTATATACCATGATTTGTAGGGAGAATCTTCGTTTAAAAATATTTCAACTTTTTTATGTCTTACTGATAGTCTATTTATTACTGTATTAAAAGCTGAATTGGCTACATCTTGCTTTACTCTAATTCTATAGAAAGTTTCCATTAATAAATCTACAGTAGGTTTACTTGCACGAAAATCAGTTCCATCTATCATCCATATTTTAGAATTATTATCTCTATTTATTGTTATTGTATTTCCTTCAGTATCTGAAATTCTAAATTTAGTAATGCTAGCAGTATCTTTAATTGAAAAATCTTTAAAATCATTATTTTGATGATTATTAGTACAATTAACTATTGAAAAGTAGCATAAAATAGAAATTATAAGAAAGGGAATTATTTTTTTACTTAACATATTTCTTTTTTCTAAAATATTGATTTAAAAAGGCAATAAGTATGATAATAATTATTGGGAAAATTATATTAATCAATTGCCAAAATTGTTTTTCAAAATAAATATCTTTCCTTAATAGTCTGGGCATATTCATTTTAGAACGAAGAGGAATTAATTCACTTTTGTCTAAAAGTTCATCAACTAAATTTTGAAAAAACATACTATTTCCATATCTAGGAAAGAATTCAGGTGTTCCATAATCTGCACTTTCAAAAGATAAAAGCACAGGCTTGATTTGATCATTAATTTTAAGAAAATCGTTTCTTATTAAATCTCCATCTCCAATAAAAATCATTTTTGTTGAAACACTTTTCTCTTTGAACTTTACTATGGGATTGGAAATAAATTTTTTAAAATCCTTACTTATCGATCTGTTTTGATAATTAGAATTGAATACACCTTCATATAACCATGCGCAAACTGGTGGCTTAGAATCGTTTTCAAAATTTTTAGGATTATAATTATATAAATTTTGATAATTAACTGATGTTTGTCTTAGGACTTTAAATTCTAATGATGTTTTTAGAAGAGGAGTTTTTTTAATATTATTTTCACCAACGGTATCAATAGAACATAAATATCTTGTTTTAATGGGTCCAACATTTTTTAAGTATTTCGAAGGCTTGTCCATGTAAAGCATGGGAAAGAAATACCAATTGGGGATTCTACCCAATCCATCCTCTCTTATTAAAGGAGAACATCTAGCATCATTTACCATATTGACATTAAACCTAGCTCCGTACTTAAAAAGAAATTGTTGAAGTTTGTGGTTAACTGGCTTTGCATAAGTTATATTTGTGTCTTTTAAAACACTTTCATCCACATCAAGCATATCTACTAACCACATTATTTTACCTCCTCTCATAACGTATTGATCAATAATAAAAAGTTCTTTTTCAGAAAATGTCAATTTAGGCTTAGCAATTATTAATAAATCTGTTTTATCCAATATATCAAGATCCTCACTAATCTTTGAAGGATCTTTCATGTATTTGGAGATAATTTTATTTTGAAGACTTTTCTTAATAAATCTCTTTGTATTTTTATTTGGGTTTCCAATTTCATCAAAAACAGGAATTGATCTTTTGACAATTGTTATTGAATCAACTTTGTTTACAATTAGTGAATCATAACGATTGTTGCATAAATCTATTGATTCGTTGTAATATTCAGCTTTAAGCTGTTTAATTCTTATGGTATCAACATCATAATATTTAATTAATTGATCTCTAATAATCCATGCATCTGCATTATCTAACTCTCCATGTCCTCTTAAAAATTTAATTTTTTTAGAACTTGGTTTTATTAAATTATTTAGTCCTAGTATTATGTTGTACTCTAACTGATCATTAAACTGATTAATAATTAGTTGTGAAATAGGGAATTTTCCTTTTTGCAAGAGTTGGACAGGACTGAATTGATCACCCATTCTTAAGATTATTCCTGACCATATCCTGATAACTTCTTGTTTGCTATCCCTCGATATAATAATATCAGTAAAATCTACACCATCTTTATATACCTGATTTTTAAACTCTTTTGCTAGCTCAGGATCTTCATCTAAATTGATATAATTAATTTTAAAATTATCAGCTCCATATGCTTTGAATTCGTCTAGCTTTTCAAATAAAGATTTTTTTAGCTTTTCAATTTCAGCAGGATACTCACCAACTAAAAAAACATCAGCAGTAATAATCTCATTTAAATTGGTTAGTGTTTTTTTTGTTTCACTTGATAAAGAATGAATCTTATCAACCGATAAATCTACTCTTACAAAATAGATGCTTGATAATCCATTTATTAAAAGGATAACAAACAGGACTAACAATAAATTAATCAAGGACTTATATTTGAAATATAAAGTGCTCATTAGTAAAATTTTAGAGATACTTTCGTTAAGTAAAGAGTTAAAAATATTATAGATATAAAATATATAATATCTCTAGAATCAATAATTCCTCTTTGCAAGGCATTAAAGTGATCGACCATACTTAATTTAATTAAATAATAATCTAAAGGATTACCAACAAAAACAGCCAGGTATGAAATGCCTAAGTAAATAAAGAAGTTAAAAAATAGAGCTAGTAAAAAAGCAATTACTTGATTTTTAGAGAGTGAAGAGGCAAAAATTCCAATTGCAACAAATGTTATGCTCAATAAAATAAGACCCAGATAACCCCCAATAGTTGTTGGATGATCAATATTTCCAGGAATTTCACCCATTTGACTTACACTTAAGTAATAAATTAAGGTTGGTAAAATGGTAAGAACTGCTAAAAAACTTGATCCTAAAAATTTTGAAAAAATTATTTGAAATAAAGAAATGGGCTGTGTTACTAAAGTTTCTAAAGTGCCTGTTTTCTTCTCTTCAGCAAAACACCTCATTGTGAAAGCCGGAAACAAAAACATTAATATACCTGGAGCTTGTGAAAAAAAAGTTTGTAAGTTGGATTCACCCATGTCAATAATGTTACTTTTGCCAGGGAAAACCCATACAAAAAACCCTGAACTTACTAAAAAAACAATAATAGCTGTATATCCAATTATAGAACTTAGATAAGATCTAATCTCTTTTAATAAAAGTGCTTTCATTTTTAAATAATATGAGATATGCAAATTAGGAGGGCAATATAATTCTATTAATATTAGAAAATAATATTTTTAATTAAAAAGAATTAACAAATCCTATTGAGAAACTTCAATATATTTGTTTCATGAAAATAGATTTATCTATTATAATTCCTCTTTATAATGAAACAGAATCTCTAGAAGAGCTTAGTACTTGGATTGATAAAGTTGTTCAAGAATCAAAACTTAAATATGAAATTGTATTCATTGATGATGGAAGCACAGATAATTCTTGGGCTACTATAAATTTACTTCAGAAAAATAACAACAATATTAAAGGATTGTCCTTTAGAAGAAATTATGGTAAATCAGCCGCATTAAATATGGGTTTTAATATGTCAAAAGGAGATGTAATAATTACCATGGATGCAGACTTACAAGATTCACCAGATGAAATACCAGAACTTTATAAAATGATTAAAGAAGAAGGTTTTGATATTGTTTCTGGCTGGAAAAAGGACAGGAAAGACCCATTATCTAAAACTATTCCTACCAAACTATATAATGCTGTTACCAGAAAGGTTTCCGGGATTAAGCTTCATGATATGAATTGCGGTTTAAAAGCTTATAAAAGTATAGTAGTGAAGAATATTGAAGTTTATGGAGAAATGCACAGGTACATTCCATTGATTGCAAAATGGGCTGGTTTTCAAAATATAACAGAAAAAGTTGTTCAACACCAAGAAAGAAAATTTGGAGTAACTAAATTTGGTTTAGAAAGATTTATTTTTGGGTTTCTTGATCTTTTCAGTATTACTTTTATAGGTAAATATGGGAAAAGACCCATGCATTTATTTGGCACTCTTGGAACTTTAGTAATTATCATCGGATTTAGTTTTTTAATATATATTGGAATTGATAAAATATTTTTTAACAAGGGTGCAAAATTAATTGCTAACCGAACAGAATTTTATATTGCTTTAAGCGCTATAATAATAGGAGTTCAGTTTTTTCTTGCTGGTTTTTTAGGAGAAATGTTGTCTAGAAATTCACCAAACAGAAATCAATATCAAATCAAAGAAAAATTAAACTTTAATGACTAAAATCATTATTGTTGGTCCTGCTTCTCCTTTGCGGGGTGGTATTTCAGATTTTAATGAGGCATTAGCCAAATCATTTTATGAAAAAAATATTAAAATTGAAATAGTTTCATTTTCTCTACAGTATCCAAAATTTCTCTTTCCAGGAAAAACTCAGAACAGAACAACTAATTCTCAAACTTTCCCCTTCAAAATAATACCATTAATTAATTCTATCAATCCTCTTAGTTGGTGGAAAACAGCTAAATATATTTTATCAGAAAACCCTGATATAGTAATGATTAGATTCTGGATGCCATTTTTTGCTCCATGTCTTGGAATCATTTCAAGTATTATAAAGAAAAATAATATTCAAGTGATTGGAATAGTAGATAATGCTATTGCTCATGAAAAAAGAGCAGGAGATAATAGCTTGGTTAATTTTTTTTTAAAAAAATGTCATCATCATATTACACTTAGTAAAAAAGTTAAAAATGATATTAAAACTATTAATAGAAATATTTCTGTAAGAGCTTTATTTCATCCAATATACAATAATTATAAACCACTAACAGATAAAAATTCTGCCCTAAAAAAGCTCCATTTAAGTGATGGTAAATACATACTATTTTTTGGATTAGTTAGGAAATATAAAGGATTGGATTTAGTAATAAGAGCGATGGCAGATGAAAAAATTATCAGTCAAAACATAAAATTAATTGTAGCTGGTGAATTTTATGAATCTGAAGATGTCTATAATAAACTAATCAATGATCTAAATTTAAAAAATATTATCATTTTTAATGAATTTGTAGCTCATGATAAAGTACCTGATTATTTTTCTATTTGTAATCTTGTAATTCTTCCTTACAAATCAGCAACTCAGAGTGGAGTAACTCAGTTAGCTATGAATTATAATAAACCCATGTTAGTTACCAATGTGGGAGGATTACCAGAAATTATAGATCATCGTAAAGATGGCTATATATCAACAACTGAACCAAAAGAAATTAGCAAACACATATTAGACTATTTTTCAGATGAAAATAATGAAATTAAAATGAGTGATGCACTTTCTAAAAAAAAGAAGTTTTATTCTTGGGATCATTTTACAGATGAAATATTAAAATAAAAAAAGGAGCCGCAGCCCCTTTTAGTTAATTATGGTTTTTTTTACTAATTATTTAGCAATAACAATTCACTACTTATGATTTCAAATACATATTTTTTTTCACCCGATTCGTCTTCATAATCTCTATAATTTAATGACCCTTCAACATAAATTTCCTGACCTTTAAGTATATATTTATCAGCAATTTCAGCTTTCTTACCCCAAAACATAACAGGATGCCATTGAGTATTTTTTATTTTTTCTCCATCTTTATTCGTATAGGTGTTGTTAGTCGCAATAGATAACTTAACATACTTTTTACCATTTTTAGTTTCTTCTAACTTAGGAGTATTACCTACATTTCCAATTAATTGAACTTTATTTCTTATATTTTTCATGTGTATTTTGATTTTAGTTTAACAATGATGTCATTTGAATTGACGATACAAATTAAAAAATGAAAAAAAATATTATTCGTATTTTAAACAGTTAAAATTCGTTTGTAATCGTTTATAAACGGTTAAAAATTTATAATTACATGAAAATAAAGTATTTAACTCATTTTTTTTTCTTCCATCTATCATGACTCCAAAGCCAAAATGATGGTTGATTTTTAATATCATTTTCTAAAAATTGGGCAAATTTTTCTATGATTTTACCATTAGATTCTGATATAGGATTTCCGGTTATTAACTTATAATTTACTTCATAAGAACCTCTTCTGACCTTTTGTATACTTACATAAATAACAGGCCAATTAAACTCTTTTGAATATTTTTCAGCACCAAAAAGAAATCCAGTGTCCTGATTAAGAAAATTTATCCAATGTGCGTTTTTACTGTTAGATGGGCTTTGATCAGATCCAAAAATAATAGCTCTCGGATTTCCTGATATATTATTAAAATAATCTTTAGTATTCTTCATTGAAATCATTTTTAGCCCAAATTTTTCTCTAGAATTTTTCATTTTTAAGTCATAAAATTTATTTCTAAGAGGTTTATAAATAGCAAATAAATCATGTTTACTTACTAATGGCATTCTTTGAGCAGTCATTTCCCAATTATTGTAATGACCACCAATTAGAATTACATTTTTTCCTTTCTCAGCAAAACTGTTCAATAAGTCTTGATTGTTTATTTTAATTCTATTTTCAATATTTCTTCTGGAAATGGTAAATCCTTTTATGCTTTCAATAATCAAATCACAAAAGTGGTTGTAGAAACCTAGCTTAATTTCATTAATCTCCCTTTTGGATTTATTTGGAAAGGAGTTTCTAAGATTGCTAGTAATAATATGGTTTCTATATTTAATAAATCTTCCTAAAATTAATATTAAAACATTTGAAAGTCCATATAAGAACTTATTGGGCAAATAGGAGATGGGTAGAATTAAAATGTAATATAAAATATTATTCATTAATGAAGTTCAAAATATATTTATTTCCGTGTGATAATTATCTTTATAATTCTCTACAAAATAATACTTAAGAATTAAATATTGAGCAAATTAATAATTATAGACAATTTTGATTCATTTACTTACAATTTAGTTCATTTCTTAGAGCCATATTGTGATGAATTATCTGTTTTCAGAAATGATGAAATTAAATATAATAAAATCTCAAATAAGCATAAAATACTTCTCTCTCCCGGTCCAGGGTTACCAGAAAATAGTGAAGTGCTTTTTAAAGTGATTCAAAAATACCAGCTTACCAATAACATCATGGGAGTTTGTTTGGGGTTTCAAGCAATAGGACAATTTTATGGAGCAAACCTTACCAATCTCAAAAGAGTAAGACATGGTATTCAAACAGAAGTAAATATTTTAAGACATGATTGTATTTTTAGAAATTTACCAAATCATTTTAAAATTGGACATTATCATTCTTGGATTATTGATAAAATACCTGATATTTTAAATGTAACTGCTGTTGATTATGAAAATAATGCCATGGCTTTTAAGCACTCCTTTTTAGATATTTATGGAATTCAGTTTCATCCAGAAAGTATTTTAACTGAAAATGGTCATCAAATTTTGAAAAATTGGATTATTAACTAAAAAAATCAAATAATATCATCTTCATTAAAAATGTAAAATTACTTTTGTTATAGTTACTAATAAGCATGAAAATTTCTAAGACTTACGATTCTTCAATTGCAGAAAAAAAATGGTATCAAAAATGGATGGAAGAAGGCTTATTTAGTTCCACTCCGGATGATAGAGAACCTTACACTATTGTTATTCCTCCTCCAAATGTTACTGGAGTTTTACATATGGGACATATGCTCAACAATACCATACAAGATGTTTTAGTAAGAAGAGCTAGAATGTTTGGTAAAAATGCTTGTTGGATTCCAGGAACTGATCATGCTTCAATTGCTACTGAAGCAAAAGTAGTTCAAAAACTTAGAAGTGAAGGAATTAAAAAAGGGGATCTTTCAAGAGAACAGTTCTTAAAACATGCATGGGAATGGACTGATAAACACGGAGGTGTCATTTTAAGCCAACTTAAACAACTAGGCGCATCTTGCGATTGGGAAAGAACAAATTTCACAATGGATGAAGACTATTATAAAAGTGTTATAAATGTTTTTTGTGATTTGCATGAAAAAGGATTTATATACAGAGGAGAAAGAATGATTAATTGGGATCCTCAAGCCAAAACAGCTTTAAGTGACGAAGAAGTTTTTTATAAAGAAGTGAATTCTAAATTATATTATGTTAGATATAAAATTGCAGGAAGTGACGATGAATGGATCCGAATAGCTACCACAAGACCAGAAACTATTTTAGGTGACACGGCTATTTGTATTAATCCTAATGATGATAGATACCAACATTTAAAAGGTAAAGAAGCAATTGTTCCATTAATTAATCGATCTATCCCAATAATTTTTGATGAGTATGTTGATATGGAATTTGGAACAGGTTGTTTGAAAATAACTCCTGCACACGACCCCAATGATTATGAATTGGGTAAAAAACACCAATTGGAAGTAATAAATATTTTAGACTCCTCAGGGAAATTGAATAAAAATGCGCAGTTATATATTGGTGAAGACAGATTTGATGTAAGAAAAGCCATTTCATTAGAATTGGAAGAATCGGGCTATTTAATAAAAATAGAAGATCATATCAATAAAATTGGATTTTCTGAAAGAACAGATGCTATTATTGAACCAAGATTATCATTACAATGGTTTTGTTCCATGGAAAAACTTAGTAAACCAGCCCTAGATAACGTAATGAATGATACTATAAAATTTCATCCATCAAAATTTAAAAACACTTATAGACACTGGATGGAGAATATAAGGGATTGGTGTATTTCCAGACAACTCTGGTGGGGTCATCAAATACCTGCTTTTTTTTATGGTGATGAAAATGAAGAATTTATTGTAGCACCTAGCAAAGAATTAGCTCTTAAAAAGTTAAATGATTCATCTAATAGACAATATCAATTAAATGATTTGAAGCAAGATGAAGATGTCATGGATACTTGGTTTTCGTCTTGGATATGGCCAATTGCAGTTTTTAATGGTTTTTCAAAAAATAAAAAAGAATTAAATTATTATTTCCCAACTAATGACTTAGTAACTGCTCCAGAAATTATGTTTTTCTGGGTTGCAAGAATGATTATTTCTGGATATGAATATGAAAATAAACCGCCTTTTAAAAATGTCTATTTCACCGGAATTGTAAGAGATCAATTAGGTCGTAAGATGTCAAAATCCTTAGGAAATAGCCCAGATCCATTAGAATTAATTAAAAAATATGGAGCCGATGGTGTTAGAGTAGGCATGCTTCTTTCTTCTCCTGCTGGAAATGACTTATTATTCGATAGTAATTTATGTGAACAAGGAAGAAATTTCACTAATAAAATATGGAATTCATTTAGATTAATCAAGTCTTGGACGGTAAGTGATGAAATTGAACAAGAAGAATCATCTTTGATAGCTATAGAATGGATAGAATCTAAAATAGCAGAGAATATTGAAAAGATTAATCATTCTTATGATCAATTTAGAATTTCTGAAGCTTTAATGATTACCTATAAAACTATTTGGGACGACTACTGCTCTTGGTTTTTAGAAATGATAAAACCTGCGTATCAACAACCAATTGACAATATTTCCTATGATAGAGTGGTTAATGTTTTAGAATCTTTACTGAAAATTGTTCATCCATTCACACCATTTATAGCTGAAGAAATTTGGCAACAATTGAAGCCGAGGAACAATTCCTATATTGTTAATGCAAAATGGCCTGAAAAAAAGAATATAAATAATTCTTTGACAAGGGAATTTCAGTTTTTTCAAGAAATAGTGATGAGTATTAGAAATCTCCGCAAAGAAAAAAATATTTCAAACAAAGTCTTATTAGAATTAAAAATAAAAGTCAATAATTCTTGGTCTCATAACTTCGATTCTTTATTAGTTAAGTTATGCAATTTATCTTCTATAGATTTTTGCGAAAAATCAATAGATCCTTCTTATTCATTTATTGTTAAAAATAATGAGTTTTTTGTTCCTTTTACAGATTCTATAGATGCTGAAGTTGAAATTGAAAATATTAAAACTGAACTATCCAAGAAGAATGGGTTTTTGAAAAGTGTTTTGGGGAAATTAAATAATTCTAGATTTGTTGATAATGCTCCTCAAAAGGTAGTGGAACTAGAACAGAAGAAAAAAGATGATGCTGAAAAGCAGATTAAAATTTTAGAAGAAAGATTAAATAATCTATCTTCATAATGATTCTTTCTTTTAATGAAAAATATTTTATTTCTTTCTTCATGGTTTCCAAGTAAGATCCATTCTACGCTTGGCAACTTTGTTAAATACCATGCTTTAGCAGCCTCAAAATTTAATAATATTGATGTTTTATATATTGTTGCTGATGATTCTGTAAGTGGTTATCAAATAGATTCTTTTAAAGAAAACAATTTATTCATAACGATTGTATATTTTAAAAGAGGTTTAATAAAATATTTTAATTATTTAATTGCATTTAGAAAAGGTCTTAAATTCTTATTGAGCAAAAACACCAAAAAAATAGATTTAGTTCATATGAATATCATGCATCCAGGTATCTGGCAAGCACTTTATTTGAAATTCTTTTATAAAATTCCCTATATAGTTTCAGAAAATTGGCATGGATTTCAAGATTTATCAAAATATCAACTTAGTTATTTCCAAATAAAATTAATTGAACTTGGTTTTAAGAAATCAAGTATGATTTGCCCTGTTTCAAATCAGCTAAAAAAATGTATGATTAAGTCAGGGTTTAAAGCTAATTATTCTATTATTCCCAATGTAGTTAACACTAATATTTTTAATATCAATAGTGATAAAGTTACTAGAAAACCTTTTACTTTTTTACATATTTCAACCTTAGATGACTCTATTAAAAATGTTGCTGGAATAATTGATGCTTTTGAAAAATTAAAACAACCTAATTTGATTCTAAAAATTATTGGTGATGGTCCTGTAGATTGGATCATAGATAGAGCTAAGACATTAAAATCACCAAATACTGTTATTGTTAATAAGGAAATGAAGCATCAAGATATCGCAAAAGAAATGCAATTAGCTAATGTATTTGTATTGTTCAGTAATATTGAAAATCTTCCATTGGTTTTAATCGAATCTATTTCATGTGGAACTCCATTTATTTCTTCTAATGTTGGTGGTGTTTCTGAATTACACAATAATGAATTGGGTATATTAGTAGAAGCTGGAAATGTTGAAGAATTAACAATTGAAATGAATAATATCATTAAAAATTTTAATATTTATAATCCTCAAAAAATTAGACAATTTGCAATGGAAAAATATTCAGATGAAGTAGTTGGTAAAAAGTTTAATGATTTATATATTCAATTTTGTTAATCTAAAATAAGAATGTCAGAAGATAAGAAGATAATTTTTTCCATGGTTAAAGTGAGTAAGCAAACTCCACAAGGAAAACAAATAATAAAAGATATTCATTTATCATTTTACTATGGTGCAAAAATTGGTATTTTAGGTTTGAACGGAGCGGGTAAGTCTACCGTAATGAAAATCATTGCAGGTATTGATAAAAGTTACCAAGGAGATGTAGTTTTTTCACCTGGATATAAAGTGGGTTATTTAGCACAAGAACCTGTTTTAGATGAAAATAAAACAGTTAAAGAAATTGTTCAAGAAGGGGCTCAAGAAATTGTAGATTTATTAAAACAGTACGATGATATTAATAATCAGTTTATGAATGAAGATATCATTAATAATGCTGATAAAATGAATGCTTTAATAGAACTTCAAGGAAAGGTTCAGGAAAAGATTGATCAAGTAAATGCCTGGGATTTAGATTCTAAATTAGAATTGGCTATGAATGCTTTAAGAACACCTGATGGAGCAACTTCAATAAAGAACCTTTCTGGAGGAGAAAGAAGACGTGTAGCACTTTGCAGATTACTTCTTCAAGAACCAGAAATTCTGTTATTGGACGAACCTACCAATCACCTAGATGCAGAGTCAGTTCATTGGCTTGAGCAACATTTACAAAACTATAAAGGAACGGTAATTGCAGTTACTCACGATAGATATTTTCTTGATAATGTCGCAGGTTGGATTTTAGAATTAGATAGGGGGCAAGGTTTACCATTTAAGGGTAATTACAGTTCATGGTTAGAACAAAAATCTAAAAGATTAGCTCAAGAAGAAAAAACTGAAAGCAAAAGAAAAAAAGCATTAGATAGAGAACTTCAATGGGTAAGACAAGGTCAAAAAGGGAGACAATCTAAGGGTAAAGCCAGACTTAATAATTATGATAATTTGTTGAGTCAGTCTGTTAAAGAAAAAGAGGTTAAAATAGAAATTCCTATTCCCAATGGTCCAAGATTAGGAAATGAAGTTATTGAAGCCATAAATGTTTCTAAAGGATACGATGATAAACTTCTCTATGAAAACTTAAATTTCAGATTGCCTCCCGCTGGTATTGTTGGTGTGATTGGTCCCAACGGAGCAGGAAAAACAACACTTTTTAAAATGATTATGAAAGAAGAAAGTGCTGATTTGGGAGAGTTTAGAGTAGGTAAGACTGTTCAAATAGGTTATGTAGATCAAAGACATAAGACTATTGATGAAAATAAGTCTGTTTGGGAAGTAATTAGTGAGGGTAATGAAGTTATGGAAATTGGTGGTCAGACTATAAATTCCAGAGCATATGTTTCAAAATTTAACTTTTCTGGTTCTGATCAACAGAAAAAAGTAGGAATACTTTCAGGTGGAGAAAGGAACAGACTTCATCTTGCAATGACTTTAAAAACTGAAGCTAATGTACTTTTACTGGATGAACCAACTAATGATATTGATGTAAATACTTTAAGAGCATTAGAAGAAGGTATTGAAAATTTTGCAGGTTGTGCAGTTGTAATTTCTCATGATAGATGGTTTTTAGATAGAATTTGTACTCATATATTAGCATTTGAAGGAAATTCAAATGTCTACTTCTTTGAGGGAGGTTATTCTGAATATGAGGAAAATAGAAAAAAAAGGTTGGGTAATGATGTCATCCCCACAAGAATAAAATATAAAAAATTAACTAGATAATATATAAAATGAAAAAAGCAATTATTGATACAAGTAAGGGGAAAATGGAAGTTGAATTTTATGAAAAAGATGCTCCTAAAACTGTTAAAAATTTTACTGATTTAATTGAAAAAGGTTTTTATGACGGACTAACTTTTCATAGAGTAATTCCAGATTTTGTTATCCAAGGTGGTTGTCCACAAGGAACTGGAGTTGGTGGTCCTGGTTATAGTATAGATTGTGAATTAGATGGAGATAATCAATATCATGATAAAGGGGTTCTATCTATGGCTCATGCAGGAAGGAATACCGGTGGATCTCAATTTTTTATATGTCATAGTAGAAATAATACCTCACATTTGGATAGAAATCATACTTGTTTTGGAAAAGTTATCGGTGGTTTAGAGGTAATCGACTTAATAAATGAGGGAGACACCATTAATTCGATTAAAATATCTTAGAGGAAATATTCTTGAATAAAAAATCATTTGTAATTAAATCTTCTGAATCAAAGGAATTTCCTATATCTTGTGATTATTCCTACAAAGAAGAAAATCCAAAAATTGTAATTTTTTGCCACGGTTTTAAGGGTTTTAAAGATTGGGGTTGTTGGAATTTAGTTGCAAATTATTTTGTTAATAATGGATTGAATTTTTTAAAATTTAATTTCTCTCAAAATGGAACTACATTAGATAATGTCAATCAAATATCTGATTTTAAGTCTTTTAGAAATAACAATTATTCTATTGAACTTCAAGATTTAATTAGGGTTATAAACCATATTAAATCTCCTAAATCATTAGTAAAGTGTAATGATTTATATTTAATAGGACACAGTAGAGGTGGAGGTATTGCCTGTTTAGCAACTCAATACCATCCTGAAATAGCTAAATTAGTTACTTGGGCTAGTGTAGCAGATTTTAAAGAAAGGTTTCCCGCTAAAAATGAGCTTTTAAAATGGAAAAAAGAAGAAATAAGGTATATCATAAATTCTAGGACTGGAGAAAAATATCCTCAAGATTATCAATTTTATGAAGATTTCATTAAAAATGAAAATTCTTTGAATATATCTAAAGCATTAATGAAATTTAATGGAGAGTTATTAGTTTGTTACGGAATATTTGACCAAGTAATTCCAAAACGTGATGCTTTTAATATGGTAAATTTCTCTAAAAATGCGGAAATAATATCATTTAGAACTAATCATACTTTTGGTTCTAAGCACCCATGGGATAATACTACACTTCCCCTTTCATTAAGAGAGTTATGTGATATAACCATTAATTTTTTAAAGAATTAATAATTATTTATTATCAAAAATATTACACCTGCCAATGTTGCCCCAATAAATGGACCTACAATTGGTATCCAACTGTAATTCCAGTCAGGTTTCTTGTTTTTTCTAGGAAGTATAGCGTAAATTAAGCGAGGACCAAAATCTCTTGCTGGGTTAATAGCATATCCTGTAGTACCACCTAACGTCATTCCAATAACTATAATCAAAATACCAATTGGAAGTGCTTCTAAAGAGCCCAATCCAAAATTTTGAGTTACAGTATTTTCTAATTGAATGTTTGGGCTTACCATAAATAAGACACCAAAAACAAGAATAAAAGTTCCAAGAGTTTCAGAGAATAAATTGTTTTTAAAATTTCTAATAGCTGGAGCAGTACAGAAAGTCCCCCTTATCGTGTCTTCGTCTTCAGTTATTCTATAATGGTCTATGTAGAATATATATGTTAACCATGTTCCAAGCATAGCTCCAAAAGTTTGAGCCATAAAATATTTTAAAACAAAATTCCAAGAAAATTTTCCAGCAACAGCCAATCCTAAGGTTACGGCAGGATTCAAATGTGCTCCACTAGATTTAGAGGTAATAAAAACCCCAACAAAAACAGCAAATCCCCAAGAGAAAGCTATTAATAATACTGGATTTTGTTTGTTGCCATATGTGTTTTTTAGATTTATATTAGCGACCACTCCATTTCCAAGAAACAAAAGAATTGCTGTTCCAATAAATTCTGCTAGAAGAGGATGTATTTCCATTTAATAATTTTTTTTTATTCTTTTATTCCAATTACTTAAAATTCTATGATCTTTATTTTTAGGATTGAATATTTTTTCTGGTTTCCAAATATCATTTATATCATCAATTGAATTCCAATATCCTGAAGCCAAGCCAGATAAAAAAGCAATTCCTAGTGAAGTACATTCTATAAATTTAGGTCTAATAACTTTTTTATTGATGATATTAGATTGTATCTGCATTAATAAATCATTAACACACGCTCCACCGTCCACTTTTAAAGATGAAAACTTAATATTAGCATCCTTTTCCATACATGAAATTATTTCATGTGTTCGAATGGCTATTGCTTCTAAAGCAGCTCTAGCAATATGACCCTTATTAGTTTTCCTAGTAATTCCAATAATTGATCCGAATGCATCTGGACCCCAATATGGAGCTCCTAATCCAGATAATGCTGAAATAAAAGTAATACCACCACTATCTTTTACACTATTTGCAAGATCTTCTATTTCTGATGCATGAGAAATGATTCCTAATTGATCTCTGAGCCATTGTATTAATGATCCTCCTACAAATACACTTCCTTCAATTGCATAGTTGGTTTTACCATTTAATTGATAAGCGATGGTCGTTAGCATTTTATTTTTAGATTTTACAATTTTTTCACCAGTATTCATAATGCAAAAACAACCTGTTCCGTATGTGTTTTTAACATCTCCTTTATTAAGACACATTTGACCAAATAAAGAAGCTTGCTGATCTCCAGCAATAGCAGTTATTGGAATTTTGGCCCCAAGGATATGGACATTAATATCATCTATAAATTCTGAACTTGATACTACTTCAGGTAAAATATTTTTTGGAATATTTAGAAGGTTGATCAATTCTTCATCCCATTTTAATGTATGAATATTGAATAATAGAGTTCTACTTGCATTAGTTACATCAGTGACATGTTTGGTGCCATTAGTTAATTTCCAAATCAGCCAAGTATCAATAGTTCCAAATGCTAATTTACCTTCTTTGGCAATCTCAATTAGATCTGGATGATTTTCTAAAATCCATTTAATTTTTGTCCCAGAAAAATAAGGATCTAATAAAAGTCCTGTTTTATTTTGAAAAATAGTTTCTAAGTTATTATTTTTTAATTTTTCACATAAGTCTTTTGTTCTTCTATCTTGCCATACTATGGCATTGTAAACAGGTTCTCCAGTCTCCTTATTCCAAATTACTGTTGTTTCTCTTTGATTGGTAATTCCTAAAGAATGAATCATTTTTGGACTAATGTTAGTTTTTTTTAGTACATCTTTAATTGATTTTAGTTGAGAGTTCCAAATTTCTAAAGGATCATGTTCTACCCAACCATCATTTGGAAAGTATTGAGTGAATTCATACTGAGAAACTCCCATAACTTGTCCATTTTTATCTATAACAACAGCTCTTGAACTACTAGTTCCTGCATCAATTGAAAGTATATATTTATTCATTTATCTTAAAAAAAGCTAAAAAATAGTTCTAATAAATATCAAAATACAAAGATTTTAGTGTTTGATGTGAATTTATTTATAAATAGGTTATATATTTGACTTTTAATGAAATCAACTGAGATTCTTAACAGCCTTCAGGTATCTCTCACTATTAATAGACTTTGTTTCCAACTCATTGAAAATCATAATGATTTTTCCAATTCAGTACTAATTGGTTTACAGCCAAACGGGATCTTTTTGGCAAATAGACTCAAAAAGTCTTTGCAGAACTCAATCAAGAATAAAGTTTCTGTAGGCAGTCTTGATATTACTTTTTTTAGAGATGATTTTAGAAGAAAAGAAAAACCTTTAATCCCAAGCGTTACAAATATTGATTTTTCCATTGAAAATAAGAAAGTTATTTTAGTTGATGATGTTTTTTTTACTGGAAGAACTGTTAGGTCAGCCTTAGATGCAATTATGACTTTTGGAAGACCATCTTCTGTAGAGTTTTTAACATTAATTGAAAGACGATTTGTACAGAACATTCCAATAAAAGCTGATTACATTGGAAAGTCTATTGATACGATTAAAGAAGAAAAGGTTTCAGTTCTCTGGGAGGAAGAACATGGAAAAGATCAAATATTATTGCATTCACCCATTTTGAAATGAAAGATTTAAGCACATCACACTTATTAGGAATAAAAGATTTAAGTAAAAAAGATATTAATCTTATTTTTAAAACCGCTGATAGTTTTAAGGAAGTAATCAATAGGCCCATAAAAAAAGTACCTACTCTTAGAGATGTCACTATTGCTAATTTATTTTTTGAAAACAGTACAAGAACTAAATTGTCTTTCGAACTTGCTGAAAAAAGACTTTCTGCAGATGTAATTAATTTTTCTGCTTCAAGTTCTAGTTTAAATAAAGGAGAGACACTTATTGATACAGCAAATAATATTTTGTCGATGAAAGTTGATATGCTTGTTATGAGACATCCCCATTCAGGAGCTGCAAAATTTTTAGCAGAAAAAACAAATACTATTATTATTAATGCTGGTGACGGTACACATGAACATCCTACACAAGCTTTATTAGATGCTTTTTCAATTAGAGAAAAATTGGGAGATGTTAATGGTAAGAAAGTAGTTTTAATTGGTGACATTAAACATTCAAGAGTAGCCTTATCGAATATTTTTGCATTAAAAAAGCTTGGTGCTAAAGTTATGATTTGTGGACCCACTACATTAATTCCTAAATATATCAAGCGACTAGATGTTAAAGTGGTTCATAACATTGAAGATGCTATTAAATGGTGTGATGTAGCAAATATGTTACGAATTCAACAAGAAAGACAAGATATTCAATATTTCCCTTCATTAAGAGAATACATCAGTCAATACCAATTAAATAAAGAAATTTTAGAAAAAGTTAAACAACCTATAACGATTCTTCATCCTGGTCCAATTAATAGAGGAGTTGAAATAACTTCTGAAATTGCGGATTCAGAACATTCTATTATTTTAAACCAAGTAGAAAATGGTGTTGCTATAAGAATGGCAATTATTTATCTTTTAGCAGCTTCTGTTAATCGAAGTTAAAAAATCGAAGAATTATGTTATTTTTGTTATAAAACAATAATTTTTGGAATTTAAAGTAGAAAATAATTCAAATCATATCCTAATAAGATGCACCTTAGATAAATTAGATGCATTAGTAGCTCCTGAGCTAAAGTCTTTATTTCTTCACCATTCTAATAATGGAGCTAATGCTTTCGTTATTGATCTAACTAGTGTCAAATACTGTGATTCCAGTGGACTTAGTGCTTTGTTGGTTGGAAATAGAATTTTAAAAGAAAAAGAAGGTAAACTTGTAATGTTTGGAATTAATCCAATGGTACATAAAATTATTACTATTTCCCAACTAGATACTGTTTTTAATATTTTTGATAACGAACAGAGCGCACTAAATAATATATAATGAAAAAACTTATAATTTTCACTTCCATACTATTCTCAGTTTTATTCTTACATTCACAATGTACTCCAGATAGTATTTATGCAGATTCTACTTTTGGTGTATGGCCAACGCCTACAACTAATTTTCCTCCTGGTGAGATTGGAGTTCAATATTATGAAATTGTAAATTTTAAAATTCCTAGAGATGCCGGTGCAATTGATTCTGCAGCTGCTGGTACATTTATTGATTCCATTGTCTTAGAATCTTTTACGAATCTTCCTCCAGGACTTTCATACGAATGTGATAATCTATTATGTTCATGGAGATATGATTCATTAGGATGTGCATCTTTAAGTGGAACACCAACTACAAATGGTTCTTATCAAATTTCTCTAGACGTAAAAGTTTGGACTATGTTGTTTCTAACTCCAATTCCCATTCAATACAATTTTGATGGATACGTAATTAATATTGGAAATACTGGAATTAATGTCATCAATATTGATGAATCAGTTTTAGAATTACAAAATGCAATTCCCAATCCTTCAAATGAAATAACTAATATTCAATTTACTACTAATAAGTCTGAAAATATATCATTTCAAATTACCAATTTGTTGGGTGAGACTATTTATATAGATAATGTAATTTCCAAAAGAGGTGTCAATGATATTCTTGTCAATACTTCCAATTTTTCAGAAGGTATTTATATTTACTCCATTAGTAACACTATAACTAAGTCTTCTAAAAGGCTTGTTGTAAGTCACTAGTGTTAATCACTAATTAGTGAAGTTTGAACTAACCATACTTGGGTGTGGAGGTGCTATTCCAACTTTAGAAAGAAAGCCAACCTCACAGTACTTAAATATTCAAGACAGACGTTTTCTTATTGACTGTGGAGAAGGAACTCAAGTTCAGATGAGAAAATTTAAATGTAAATTTTCAAAAATTGATCATATATTCATAAGTCATTTACATGGTGATCATTTTTTAGGAATCTTTGGCTATTTATCATCCTTAAACTTATTAGGGAGAAATAATGATATTAATATATATGCTCCAGAAAATCTAATTAATCTACTTGAAGCTCATAATAGTATTTCAGAAAAAAATTTCAATTTTAAGATTATTTTTCATCCATTAAATTTTTTAAAATTTGAAAGATTATATGACGACAAAATAATGGAGGTTTTTTCTTTTCCAGTTAACCATTCAGTACCCACTTGTGGATTCTTATTTAAAGAAAAAACAACTGAAAGAAGGATGATTAAAGAAAAAATTAAAGAACTAGACTTGTCAATTGAATCTATCAAGAAATTAAAAAATAGTGAAAACTGTGAAGTTAATGGTGTATTAATTAATTATAATGATGTCACTGAACTTGGAAATAGATCAAGGACTTATGCTTATTGTGCTGACTCTCAATACGATGAAAAAATTATTTCTTACATTGAAAATGTAGACTTAATTTATCATGAAGCTACTTTTTTAGAGAACATGAAGGACAAGGCTGTTAAAACCAAACATTCTACTGCTAAACAGGCTGCCACCATAGCTTTAAAGGCAAAAGCTAAACAACTGATAATTGGTCATTTTTCTGCAAGGTATGATAGTGTAGAACAATTTTCGAAAGAAGCTAAGGAGATATTTAATCAAACTATTAGCGCTTATGATGGATATACTCATCAATTAAAAGCAGAGAATTGAGTAGTCTTAAATTAAAAATCACTGCTGATGGCTCTTCAACTATTTATAATGAGCTTTTAGATGAACATTATCATTCTATTCATGGAGCTAAACAAGAGTCTTTACATGTTTTCATTGAAAAGGGGTTATCATTTTTTTCACAATCTAATCCATTGAAGAGAGA
>NTKH01000060.1 GCA_002457645.1 Bacteroidetes bacterium MED-G20 | reverse complement strand
TAAAGTATATCTATGAATTTTAGATATTTCATTGGGTTGAATAACATTAAATCTTAAAAATCCCGATAACATTTCAGGTTCTAAAGTTTCAATAGCTAGGTTTGATCTTCTTTGTTTCATGGGTACTAAAAAAGTTCCTTTCTCAAAAGTAATTTCTTTATTTACAAGTCTAGTAGTTACAATATTTTCATAAAACCCCTGGAATAGCTTTGGGGATTTTGATTGAGAGATTATTTCATATGATTCAACGTTCAATAGTTCATCATATTTTAGTGTATCAATATTCAATCCTAAAATATTTAATTTACTAGCTACAATATTTAAATCCTTGTGAATAATATAATAATTAGGTCTTTTTCGAGTGATTTCTTTTTTACAATTGAGGCCACTGTACAACAAAATATCTACTGGGATTACTTTATGATTATAAACATCTATCATACTCAATTCATAGGGACTCTTTTCTTTTTTATATTTTATAGTAATATCATCAGGAAAATTATTACAACTTTTTAATTGATTAGTTATGTAATCTTTTTCATTTAAAGCAGTGTTTAAAAAAGAATGAGCCAAAAGATAGGTAGTAAAAATTCTTCTTTTAAATGAATCTCTTTTCAATCCTACTCCTCTTACTTCCATTAACATGGAAATACAATTACTAAGTGCAAAAGATGTTGCACTGGACCTTGGACTTACAGATCCTAAATTGAAATATACTTTATTATTTTTATGTTTTGATGATAAATAATTGTGATATTTCAATTTATAAAAATCTAATTTTTTTGTAGCGTTGGGGATAAATTTATTTTCTATAGTTTCCTTGATCAATGGGCAAACATTTAAGTTTCCGGAATATAAAAACATACAATCAAACATAGAAGTTGTTCCATATTCTCCAAAGTTTACAAAATCTACTCTATATGGTTTATATTCATGAAAATCAACCATTAAATCTGGTGAAAATTTATTAATTGCTTTTTTAATTGCAATCATTTCAGGATTTGTCAACTTTGTATGGTCTCTATTTAAATCCTGACCATTACTTGCATACCTACTTTGTTTTTCATATCCATCAATATTCGCCATTGGAATAATAGCAAGGTTAATATTATCTAAAATTTTTGTAATTGAATCTTCTTTCAATAAATTATTTATGAGAAGCAACATTCCTTCAGTACTAGCAGGTTCGTTTCCATGTAAACCTCCCATAAAACATGTCTTAATCATTGGAGATTTTTGGTTACCAAGAAAAACCATTGGTATTTTCTTACCTTTTTGAGAACTACCAATATATTTAATTAATATTTTTTTTGGAAAATTTAGTTGAAGACCATCTAAAAAAGCGATCATCTCGTCATATTTTGTAAATCCTTTCTTTTTATCAAATGCAGGAGTAGGAATTTCAATATCAAAATCATAAAAAAACATATCTGTTATCTTTTTTGAATCTTGAGAACTGATTGAAAAGAAAAAAAGAAAAAATAATATTGAAAATTTATACCTCATTTAAAAAGCTGCTTGAACCATTAAATAAAAAGTACTTTCATTTCCATTAAATCCTAAATTACCAAAATTTGGATGCCTAATTATAGCTTCATCTGCAAATCTATAAGAAGCTTGAATTTTAAAAGAGTAATTTTTAGTAAAATACTTACTAAATCCTATTTCATAATATTTATTTCTGTTGTAATAAAGAGTATTGTTCATAAATGAAAGATCATCTGGATTTAATATGGTAATTCTTCCATCAACTGAAATTAGGTTTTTAAATAAATATCCAGCTTGAATATTTAATCCTGTTCCCAACATTAGTTGTGTTCTTACATAATCTTGAGGAGAATATCCTCTAAAATTAGTTATAATACTTTCCGGATTATCACCATATCTATCATTTCTATGAGTAATGGAGTCTGAAAATCCTACCTTAGACTGAACAAACTCAGCGAGAATTGAAAATCCTCTAAACTTAAATAAAACATCCAAACCGTACTTTAAATA
This sequence comes from Bacteroidetes bacterium MED-G20, assembly GCA_002457645.1. Lineage (GTDB taxonomy): Bacteria > Bacteroidota > Bacteroidia > Flavobacteriales_D > Parvicellaceae > MED-G20. The sequence continues at coordinate 8,035 of NTKH01000060.1, read as the reverse complement.
ATTTGGAAGACTGTATGATGTATCACTAGATTCAATTTTATAATATAAAAAATCACCATTTCTTCTTCCTCTTCTACTACTCATTCCAACATTATAACTACCATTGAAACCTATTAAGAGTTTTGGTGTAAGTTCTCTTACCATATCCACTTGCCTAAACTGACCAAAGTTTCTAAAAAGACCAAACGGTAAAAAATTAATTCTTCCTCCATATTTTAACCCCCCATAATCTTTTGAAATAGATTTAAATCCATATCCATCTCCGCTAGTTATGCTAAGGGAAGGTTTAATTACCATTTTTGAGCCAGCAATATTATTTCTACCATCCACAAAAAAACCTATTTCTCTGATATTTGCAAAAGCACTTGTAACTCTACTTCTTTCCGTTAACTGTAAGGTATTTGATGCCATTAATAATTCTATATTGTCTGAAGGAGAAGATTTCTGACCAAAACTTATTCTATAATATTTATTTACATTATAACCTATCCAAGCATCCCAAAGAATATTTGACAACTGATCATTATCTGCCTCAGATTCTGCTAAATTTAGTTGAAGTCTGTAACTAAATCCTGGATAAAGTTGTTTTCCTGACAATCTTAATCTTACTCGTCTAGCTCGAAATCTGTTATAGGTATTTTTATTAATGATACCCGATGAGTCATAGCTCATTCTTCTGGATTCAAATAAAGATTGGGAATAACCTCTTAAAACTACTTTATAGTTATCATCGCTACTTGCAAAAGTTAAACCATTTCCAGGGATATAATCACCAAGTAATAAATCTTGAGATGAAAATTTTCCAAAAAATAAAATTTGAAAAAATAGTAATGGAATAAACTTCTTCACAGAACTACTTCTTTACTATGAATTTCTGTCGTCTCAAAAAATTGTCTGAATTAGCAATTAAAAAATAAGCACCTTCATTCAAAAATGAAATATCAATATCATTGTTATTTAAATCTTTTTTTAAAAAAACTAATTTTCCACTTATATCGTAAATATAAATCTCATTAATATTATCAGATGAATTGAATGATATTAAATTTGAAGATGGATTTGGAAAAATACTTAAATCATTCAGTTCTAGATTTTCTATTGAGCCAATTGAAGAACAGCTGTCACAACTCCCCCAACAAACATTAGAAAGTATGGCGTCATTTGCTGGAACAACAAGTACTCTATTAGTGAAATTAGGATCACCATTTGTACAAGAGCCATTAGGATCATTTGTTTCTTGAATTGACCAAGAATCTGCAGAGTATTTATACTCGATTGTATCTCCAGTTTGTAAAGCAACAGTAACGTCCCAAATATTATCACCATCAGAGTCTGACATTGCATTACAATTACCACACCAGCTATTAAAAGTACCATTAAGCTCAGGGGTTGTAAATGATTCGTTAACCTGAGACATATCCACATTGAAAGTAATATTAACTGAATCAATTACCTGATTGGTATTTGATATTATCATTTGCTTCCAAAAAATGGTATCAAAATTTACTCCTCCCCATGGTGCTCTTAGACCAAATCTTGCAATGGGTCCAGTATAAACTGTACTCGAACCTCCAGATGGTAAAGAATCTAAAGAAATGGTATAGGTTGAAAATCCAGTCATTGCTGTACCTACTTGGAAAGTATAATAACAAGCAGCAGTATTAGTACCTGGAGGATATAAAAATAATCTAGCTACAGCAGATCCACTAGTAGGATTCTTAATCATTACTTGCACTTGATTATAATCCCCTCCGTTAATTCCAAGATTTGCTTGAAGATTTCCACTTCTCATTACTGCATTTGATGCAAATAATCTCATGGCCATTGCATCAGGTTGAGCTGTTAAATTACAATTACCTCCGCTGACCCATCCCTCTGTAGAATTTTGCCAGTTATAAATGATTTGAGAATTGATTGAATAGAAACTAAATAAGGTGATGATAATTAAAATTCTTTTTTTCATAAAATAAATTTATAAAAAAAGAGCAAATTTTACTTTGCTCTTTATATTAGTAGTTTGTAACATTAAATTATTTATTTATTACAATTTTCTTGGTTGCCGTATGACTCCCTCCAATTGTATAGACTAATAAATAAACATTGTTATTTAAAGAACTTGCATCTAAAGCAATACTTTTTTCAGAAGCTTCAATATATAGTAACTCTCTACCCACTAAATCTAATATTTGAATATGATTAATAATTTCTGTAGAGGAAATATTAATTACATCTTTTGCAGGATTTGGATAAATTCTAATATCATTTAAAATATTTGCTAAACCTGTTGGATTTGATGAATAATCACAAAAAGGATAAGGACAACTTGAAGAGTCTGAAGTAGAAAAACCTGATGTGCAACCTATTCCACCATACGTCCAATTACCTGATGAATCTTTGTAAGCCCATGAATCAGTATATTCCCAAGGCTCACCCGTTCCATTAACATCTGCATCTCCAAAAGTTTCAACAACAGAATCATTCATAAAAAGTTCAATTGCATCATTTCCATTTTGATTAACTGAAGCATCTACATAAACTAGACTGAAATTTGAAAAGCAATCATCACTTAAATAGTTTGACAGTTCAACAGAATCTCTACAAACTATGATGTGCTCACCGGCATTAACACTTACATTTGGAAATGTAAATTCTTCTCCATCAGTACCGCCACCATTATTAGCAGTTCCTATACCGTAGATACTTAAATCACTAATTGCTTGTTCTGCAGTTATGTGAACTGCTTTACCAGCATTTGATGGTAAATCTATAGCCGTAATTGCCTTTAAAATTAGACCAGATCCTCCAGGGATAACTAATGAGTTACAAGTACCATCATAATCACAAGTTCCAAAACAATGTTGAATGGTCGTATCTGAATAGACTGGAGCTAAATTTCTATCATCAAAAGGAGGCACTGCACAAGACAGTCCAGAAATATTTTCTTTAGCTCCCCAGCCCGAATTTCCATTTGTAAATGTGTAATCACTGCTAAAACCAACTGGTTTAGAAAAGGTAATACTCCACAAATCATTTCCAAGATCAGTCATTAAATTATCACCGGGATTTCCAAAGGTACCGCCACCAGCAATAAACATTCCAGTGGGATCTATGCTTCCACCTAATTGAATAATTGATGATACATTAAGAGTAAATGTAACATCTATGTAATTAGTTACATTTCCACATGAAGTACAGCTATTCCATATGTAACAAATAGAAGTATCCATTGGAGGAATGTTAAAAAATCTATCACTTCCAAATCCACCAGCACCACCACATAAGGTGTCGTTTACTGATTCTTCCATTCCCGCTCCCCAGTTACCATTTACAAATTTGTAATATTGAACGGAATTTGGATTTATAGAATCGTAGGATATGGTTATGGTCCAAATACTGTCTCCGTCAGGGTCTGACATAGCACTTTGTGCATCAGTAGGGCTCCAATTTGACATAGGAAGTCCACCAACTTTACCACCATTATCGGCAAAATTACCAGCAATTCTAATTCCTAAAGAATCAAGTGTTGCTCCTCCTATTAAATAATCTGAAACATCCACACTGTAAGTAATAGTGACAGAACTCGTTGGTGGTGGAGGTGGTTGAGAGGAACAATTAGTTGAATGAGTATCTAAATGAGTCCAGTCATTTTGAGCTAATACAATCCACTGAGAATTAATTGAATCCGTTCCAGCTGAATTTGACCAACTTGTATCTGGTTGACATACATTTGATTTTCTTACTAATGTATGTTCTTTTGTTCCGTTAGTAACACCTGCTACATCCCATCCTTGACCAGGGTCGGGTCCCATTTGACCAATAACATCTATAATTGTATAATTTGAGGCGGTAGCACCAGCCAGTGTTAATGCGAAAAAATCATCTCCGTTACTTAAGTAGGTAAATGTTTGGTCGGCACTTGATAATATTAATGGATCTGCGTTCGGGTTAGCAACAACAAAAACATCACCATGATTTAATATTGTTCCTGATGAAAATGTTACGTTATCAGGATAGTCAAATTCACCTGCGTTGTTACAACCGTTAGAACAACTAGATAGAGAATAATTACTTAAATCAACTGGCATTCCAGTTCCATTGTAGATTTCTAAGTATTTGTTATTACTAGTGCCCTCTGCATATTCAGAAAACAATAAATCACTTGTAAATCCTCCAGATGAAGAAGAACAACTGAAGCAACTTTCAAAACATACTATACCCAAAGTCGTATCTGAAGAAGCAATGGTTAGCACTCTATTGGTATATTGTGCATTTCCATTTGTACATGGCTCGTTTGGATCGTTAGATTCGTTGACGTCCCATCCACCGGATCCAGTAGTATCAACAGCAAATAAGTATTCTGCACCTCCAATGACTTGTCTGATAACTTGCCAAACTCCATCTCCATCAGCATCAGACATCATATCACCAGGTCCACCCCAATCCCAACTTCCTCTTAAATATGGAGTAGCCGTTGAATCGTATCCTGACTGATTCATATCTAATTGAAAAGTATAATATGGAAAGGTTGGAGGAGCTCCACAAGTACCGTCAGTTTCACAACTTCCAAAACAATGAAGTAAAGTAGTATCAGATGTAATTATCGGAAGAAGTCTGTCATTCCAGTTATTTGGATCTCCACATGAAAGACCACCAAGTTGTTCTTTTGCATTATAATCGCCAGAATTACTAGGGCTATTGAGAAAAACATAATGCCCTTGAAAACCAGTAGACGGACCCGAAAGAGAAGCTATACCTTCATAAGTTCCATCTCCATCAGCATCTGTTAATTGAAGAGCTTGAGCTCCATTCCCTAATTGTGATGCAAGAACACCTCCTCCAGCATACATACCGTTAGGTCCTACAGTTATATTAGCAGTATTAACCTTTAAGGTAATGTTATATACAACTTGTGAAACACATACTGAGCAACTATTAAAACATACAACTCCTAAATCTGTATTTGAGGATGGTATAACAAGAAATCTGTCAGTATTACCATTACTGTTGGTATTTGTACAAGGGGCACCAGATATAAAATTTTCTTGATCATTCCATCCGTTAACTGTGAATTTATATCGGATAGAATCTCCGATATTGAGGGGTAATGTTATTTCCCATATGCTGTCTCCATCGGCGTCTGTCATTGGATTACACCCTCCACACCAATTATTAAATGTTCCGTTTAAGTTTACAGTATAACCAGCTCCTTGAGAACCAGCATACTGACTCATATCCACTTTAAAGGTAATATCAGAAACTGTACTTACACAAGAAGAAGTTGCTAGTGGAAAAGGACAATTAGAAGTTTGGGTAGTTGTTGAACCGTCTGAACAATTATCCCCACCGTAAATCCAATTACCCACATTACTTAGAGCTGTATCTTTCCATGCCCAAGAATCTCTATATCCCCAAGGAATTGAAGCATAAGAAGTTCCATAAGAATGAGTAATGTCTCCAAAAGTCTCAACAACAACATTATTTTCAAAAAGCTCATATGCATCATTTCCATTACCTTTAGGTTCTCCACTTTGACTTTCAATTATTATTGTTGGATGCATTGCTCCAGAAAATTGTTCTAAACATCCGTCAAAATAAGTCGATAATGCTGCACTGTCTCTTGCTAATATAATATGTTGACCAGCATTCAAGGAAATGCTTGGAAATGTATATTCTTGTCCATCTGTTCCCCCTCCATTAGTTGCTGATCCAATTCCATAAATACTCAAATCAGAAATACTTTGATTTGCAGTAAGCATAATCGCTTTACCATTACAACTAGAGCATGAATGCGAATATGTAGAAGATGGTACGGTCAAATCCATTATTGATGTAAAGGTTAATGCATTTGGGGTAAAAGATTGAACATTTATAGTTCCAACCATTCCAGCTGCAGCATGGGACCCAACAGAACAATCATACATATAAGTACCAGGGACAGAAAAAACATATGTATGTAGAGTAGCTGAACTCGTTGGATTAGAACTGAAGCTTACAGGATTGTTAAAGCTTTGGTTAGTTATAGTATTAATATTGAAATTTACATTGTGGTAGCCTCCATCATTGATCCAGACGACAGTATCATTAACATTAATATTAAGCATTGAAGGAGTATAATAAAAGTTTCCTGAATTTACAGTATGAGTTGCAGCGTTTAAATTAATAAGCAAAAGGAACAGAATGTTTAATAAAAAAGTTTTTTTCATGATTTGGTGTTTGTTTTACATAAATATAAAAAAAAGAGGGGCATTTAGCCCCTCTGTATGATAATTTTTATATTATTTTTTATTGAATAACTACCGTCTTGGTAATTTTACCGTTAGGAGTGTCTATGTGAGTTAAATAGACACCTCTTTCGTAATTATTCATATCAATGTTAACATTTCTAGAATTGATATTGTAATTAGAATAAATAACTTTTCCACTAAGATCAGTAATTACAACATTTATGATATCTTCCGAATAAACAATTGAGAATTCACCATCATTAGGATTAGGATAAATACCTAAGTTACTTGAAGATATTTCATTAATATTACTACAATCCTCTACATTAACAATTGCTTCAGTTCTTGACTCTGACTTACATGCTAATTCACCTAACGGAGAGGACCACATTACATTATCAATGTAATAATTATTTCCAGCAGCAGCATAGAAGTTGGCACCTCCAACTGATGTTCCGTTAAGTAAAGTAACAGAACCTTGAGATGAACCATCAATAAATAGCTCCCATGTTCCTTCTGTTAAATCAACACACTGTAAAGATATGTTGAACCATACACCTGGACCTGGATAAGGACCAGCTAAAGCTCCACCCCCTAAATCAAATCCACCTGCATTATCAAAAGTCATTTCCATAGCCCATACTGTAGCTGGTGTCACATCTCCTTGTAGATTAAAGTAACCAGTGGTTACAACATACATATCCATTGTGAACTCAAATGATCCTTCGTCCCATGTAGTATCAAATAATAATACTGGATCAGGGGTATTTGAAGCTGCATTGTCTAAATGAAGTGAATTACTTCCGCTACTCGCTTGAGCATTAGATACAGGAGCATCGTAAAGCGCACCAGGAGTTCCACCAGGCCATGTTACCCATGGTCCATTAGGATTGAATAATGCTATGAAATCGCCATCATTGTAGTCTTCAAAATCTTCAAAGAAGTAATCCATATAAGCAGCTTCAGCATAGTAAGACGAAGTTGCTGATGGGGAAACGTGTAATTCTTCTCCGTCTCCAACTAAATTACCACCTGTAGCAGCATCATACCAGTAAATATAATCATCACCAGTTCCAGTTACCACAGCAGTATCTCCACCGCAAATGGTATCATCTGTAGTGGTTGGTGCTGGAGGATTAGGTAGGTTTTCAACACTTGCATATAGAGTGTCATTGCCAGTGTCTACATCATTAGACATTATCGTATAAGCAACTAAGTCATATGTTCCATCACTGCTCATGTCAACAGTAGAAGTAAATGTGTATGGCACTGTTGAGTTAGAATCTACAAATAAATTGGCATTTTCAACTACTGGAGTTCCTCCATTTACAGAATATGCAACATCATATGTACTTTGCGATACTAAACCAAAGTTAGTAATATGTACAGTGATAGATTCTGTAGATGAGAATTCACATTCATCATCAAGCTCAACGTCCGTTACTCCGATATCATCACTAGGTGGTACAACACAAGAGTTAACTGACATCAAGTCAACAGCAAAATCACCTCTGAAACTTGCTCCTCTTATATAGGTTAAATTAACATACATGTTACCACCCATAAATTGACTGATATTAGCCCCTACAAGAGCAAAGTCTTGTGTTTGGAAAGATGTGATTTGACCGCTAAATACAGCTAATGTATCAACTGTTCCACCTGGTAAAGCAGAGGCTGTCACAATCATTGTACCAATATCTGCACCATGACCATGTACCCAGAAGGTAAGCTCTGCATCATCCATAGACCCTGTTAAATCAATTGCTGGAGAGGATATCGTTGCCGTATCTAAACCTCCAGTAGAGGATTCA
>NTKH01000006.1 GCA_002457645.1 Bacteroidetes bacterium MED-G20 | reverse complement strand
GCAAAAAGAATGACCATTAACGAACAACTTCATTATAAATTTATACTTTGTTTGGAAGGTAATGATGTAGCAAGTAATTTAAAATGGGTCATGTCTTCTAACTCCATTGCGGTAATGCCTAAACCCAAATTTGAAACTTGGTTCATGGAAGGAATTCTAGTAGCTGATCAACATTATATATTAATTAAAGATGATTATTCTGATTTAGAAGAAAAACTTAATTTCTACATAGAAAACCCTAAAAAAGCATCGTCAATAATAGAAAATGCTCATAATCATGTGTCCAAATTTCAAGACCAACAAACAGAAGACTTACTTTCCCTCATGGTAATAGATAAATATTTTAAAAAAACCAACTATTAAAAATGGAAAAACCTAGCTCCTATTGTGAATACGTAGTTAATCTTAAAAAGGAGAATCTTCATAAAATTTATCATGATACACAATATGGCTTCCCTATTTTAAATGATAATGAATTATTTGGTCGCTTAATTCTAGAAATAAATCAAGCAGGATTATCGTGGATCACAGTTCTTAAAAAACAAGTAAATATTAAAAAGGCGTTTTCAAATTTCAATATTAATAAAATAGCCAATTATGATGAAAAAGATAGACTTAGATTGTTAAATGATAAAGGTATTATAAGAAATAAATTAAAAATTAATGCTGTCATTTACAATGCTCAAAAAATTATTACCATTCAAAAGGAATATGGATCATTCCATAAATGGCTATCTAACTTTTCTTCTAATAATCTTTCTGAATGGATCATTTTATTTAAGCAAAATTTCAAGTTCACAGGTGGTGAAATTACAAAGGAATTTCTTATGAGTACAGGCATTATTAAAGGTGCTCATATTCCGTCTTGTCCTATATATATCAAACAAGAAAAATTAAAAAGTCTTTAGTTTTTAAATGATAAATCTTCGAACAAATTTTACTTTTAATTTTTAATAATTAATTTTAGTAAAAAATAGAAAATGAAAAATAATTTCTTCAAAATATTCGGCGTATTAATTATTACGGCTTTAATGTCATTTAATACGAACCCTAAATTCCAAAGTCTCAAAATTGGTAAAAAAGCATCTTTAACTAACCATAAAATGAAAGCTGTTTCTGGACAGGATTTTTCTTTGGAAGATTTAGTTATGGAAAATGGTATGTTAGTAATCTTTAGTTGTAACACCTGTCCATTTGTAGTAGGTAATCAAAGTATGCAAGGTTGGCAGGGAAGATATAATGAAATTTATGACCTTTGTAAAAGAAATAGAATTGGTATGGTACTGGTAAACAGTAATGAAGCCAAAAGAGGTAATGTTGATTCTTTTACAGAGATGCAAAAGCATAGTGAAAACCAAAAATATGATGCTCCATATGTGATGGATAGAGATAGTAAATTAGCGGATGCTTTTGGAGCCAGCACTACTCCACATGTATTTTTGATGAATAAAGATTTTAGTTTAATTTATAAAGGAGCTATTGATGACAATGTTAATTCATCATCTGAAGTTAAAGAAAGCTGGTTAAAAGATGCTTTGAATGCTACTGGCACTAATAAAACCATAGCTGTTACTGAAACAAGAAATTCAGGTTGCAGTATTAAAAGAAAATAATCAAATTTAAATATGCCTAAATTATCTTCTAAAGGAAGGGTTATGCCTTCTTCTCCTATTAGAAAATTGGTTACCTATGCAGAAACTGCAAAGAAAAATGGCACCCATGTTTATCATCTAAATATTGGTCAACCAGATATTGAAACTCCTGGTGTTGTATTAGATGAGTTAAAAAACATGGATAGAAAAGTAATAGAATACAGCCATAGTGCAGGTTTTTTATCTTATAGAAATGGATTAGCTGATTATTATATAAACATAGGTTTTAACTTAGATCCTAATAAAGAAATCATGGTAACTACCGGTGGATCTGAAGCTTTAATTTTTGCCTTTCAATGTTGTTTTGAACCTGGAGATGAAATCATTATACCAGAACCTTTCTATGCCAACTATAATGGTTTTGCAACTTCTTGTGGAATTAAAGTCGTTTCAGTCACTGCCAAAATCGAAAATGGATTTGCACTTCCTCCAATATCAGAACTAGAATCAAAAGTAACTGATAAGACTAAAGGTATTTTGATTTGTAATCCCGGTAATCCTACAGGGTATTTGTACAGCAAGGAAGAAATGTTGTCTCTTCAAGAAATTGTAAAAAAACATGACCTATTTCTTTTTGCTGATGAAGTGTACAGAGAGTTTTGCTATGATGGCAATCAACATTATTCTGCACTCAATCTTAGTGATGTTGAAAAAAACGTAGTGTTAGTTGACTCTGTTTCTAAAAGATATTCCATGTGCGGTGCAAGAATTGGGGCATTGATTAGTAAAAATCATGATTTTATGGAAATGGCATTAAAATTCGGCCAGGCGAGATTGAGTCCTCCCACACTTGGTCAAATTGCTGGTGAAGCTGCTTTAAAAACACCCCATTCTTACTTTGAACAGGTTTCTAAAGAATATGTTGAAAGAAGAGATATAATTGTAAATGGGCTAAATAATATAAGTGGCGTTATTTGTCCAAAACCTCAAGGTGCTTTTTATGCAATTGCACAACTTCCAATTGACGATGCTGACCATTTTTGTCAATGGATTCTCGAAAGTTTCAATCATGAAGGAAGTACGGTAATGATGGCGCCAGCTTCGGGTTTTTATGCTAATAGTAAAGTGAAAAATCAAGTTCGTATTGCTTATGTACTTGAAAAAGAACAATTAAAGAAAGCCGTAAATTGTATTAAAATGGCATTAGAAATTTATAAAATTGAAAAGTTTGAATAAAGCTTTCATAATATTAATCTAATTTCTGTAGCTCCATACCCAAATTCATCGTAAGAGGCATCATGAAATTCAAAATTAGGATGATATATATCTAGTTCTTTTCTTATTTCATGTCTAAGAACTCCTTCGCCTACACCATGAATAACTACAATTTTTCGAGACTTCTTAGCAATTGAATGGTTCAAAAAGCTTTTAAAGTGAGACATTTGGATATTTAAAATTTGAGAATTGCTCATTCCAATATGAGAATCAATTAGTTTTTCAATATGAAGATCGAGGACAGGTCTTTCTTTGTGAATTGATTTATTTAGATTTTTAAATTTTTTATTGAGCTCATTGACAGAATTTGAATTTTTATCGGCTTTTAATTTTAATTTAATTTCTTCATCAAAAGCAGAATTTTCAGTTTTATAATCTTCTTTACTTCTTTCTGTAACTAATTCTTTTAAATTATAAATCTCCTCAAAGCCATACTCATTTTCAACTTCTACTTTATTAGAATCTATAACTTTAGTAATAACGCCAAAGCCATCTGCATTTAGAAATCTTACTTTATCACCTACTTGAAAAGACATTAGTTTATGAGTTCAGCATATAAATCGAAATGATCTGCTTTTAAAATTTTAACATCTACATAATCACCTATTCTGCAATATGTATTGCTATTTTTTTCAATTAATACTTCATTATCAACTTCGGGAGAATCAAATTCGCTCCTGCCTATGAAAAAGTTATCTTCTGCTCTGTCGATTAAAACTCTATATTTTTTACCTACTTTTTTTTGATTAAGCTCATATGAAATTCCTGATTGAAGTTCCATAATAGCATCCGCTCTTTCTTTCTTAATTTTTGGTGGGACATCATCATCAAATTTATAAGCATGAGTATTTTCTTCGTGAGAGTAAGTAAAAATTCCCAATCTTTCAAATTTCATTTCTTCTACCCAATCATACATTTCTTGAAAATCTTCTTCTGATTCACCTGGATATCCAGCAATTAAAGTAGTTCTGATAGCTATATTGGGAATAATAGAGCGAATATCATGAATTAGTTGAGTTGTTTTTTCTCTAGTGGTTCCTCTTCTCATAGCTTTAAGAACTTTTGTTGAGCCGTGTTGAAGTGGAATGTCTAAATAATTACAAATCTTCTTTTCTTGTTTCATAACTTCAATTACATCCATTGGAAAACCAGCTGGAAAAGCATAGTGTAATCTGATCCATTCTATACCATCAACTTTGCATAGCTCTTTAAGTAATTCTGCTAAAGCTCTTTTTTTATATAAGTCTAAACCATAGTAAGTTAAGTCTTGTGCAATTAACATGATTTCTTTTACCCCTTTCTTTGCTAAAGACTTGGCATTGGTTACTAAATCTTCAATGGGTGTTGAACGATGTTTTCCTCTCATTAAAGGAATAGCACAAAAGGAACAAGGTCTATCACATCCCTCAGCAATTTTAAGATATGCATAATGATTTGGAGTTGTAAGTAAGCGTTCTCCAACTAATTCGTGCTTATAATCTGCATTTAAAGTTCTTAGTATATTAGGAAGGTCTTTGGTTCCAAAATAGGCATCTACATCGGGAATTTCTTCTTCTAATTGATCTTTGTAACGCTCTGACAAGCATCCAGAAACATATACTTTTTCTACTAATCCATCTTTTTTTGCATCTACAAAATCTAATATGGTATTGATGGATTCCTCCTTCGCATTTTCTATAAAACCACAGGTATTAATAATAACAATTGAAGAATCCCCTATTTTAGATTCATGCTCAACTTCAAATTTATTGGCTTTTAACTGAGCCATCATTACTTCAGAATCGTATAAATTCTTAGAGCACCCCATTGTAACAACATTTACCTTGTTCTTTTTGAGTGTCTTTGTTTTCATTGATTAGGAGTTAAAAGAAGATCCAGAAAATAAAGCATCTATAAAAGCATTTCTATTAAATAATTGAAGTTGATCAACCTTTTCGCCTACTCCAATATACTTAACAGGAATTTTAAATTGGTCAGAAATTCCAATTAATACTCCTCCCTTAGCAGTTCCGTCTAATTTAGTTATGGCCATCGCATTGACTTCAGTTGATTTAAGAAATTGTTCTGCTTGCTCAATAGCATTTTGCCCAGTAGATCCATCTAAAACTAATAAAATCTCATGCGGTGCATTGGGAATAACTTTTTGCATTACATTTTTGATTTTTGTTAATTCATTCATCAAATTTACTTTATTATGCAATCTGCCAGCAGTATCGATTAATACCACGTCAGCATTATTAGCTTTAGCACTTTGAAGTGTGTCAAATGCTACGGAAGCAGGGTCGGATCCCATTTGCTGTTTTACTATAGGAACACCTACTCTTTCTGACCAAATAGTTAATTGTTCTACTGCAGCAGCCCTAAAGGTATCAGCTGCTCCTAAAACAACATTTTTTCCATTGTTTTTGAACTGATGAGCTAATTTTCCAATTGTTGTTGTTTTTCCAACGCCATTTACTCCTACCACCATTATTACAAAAGGTTCATTTAGTGTCGGGGTTTCAAAATCTGTAATATCTTCAATATTATTTTCTGATAAGATTTCAGAAATTTCTGTCTTTAAAATTTCATTGAGTTCATTTACTCCAACATATTTATCTTTTTTCACTCTTTGTTCTAACCTATCTATAATTTTTAAAGTAGTTTTTACACTTACATCTGATGATACCAATACTTCCTCTAAGTTATCAAGAACTTCTTCATCAATTTTAGATTTTCCTGCGACTGTATTGGCTATTTTAGAAAAAAAACTTTTCTTAGTCTTTTCTAATCCCTCATCAAGATCTTGTTTCTTTTGTTTGGTAAAAAAACTTTTCCAACTCATATTATTTCTATTAAATAAAAAAAGCTCCTTCTTGAAATAGAAAGAGCTTAAATTTAAAACTTTTTTACGTTGTTAAAACCAGTCTTTGATTTTATCGTTGTGTATAACCTCTTCTTTAAAAGTATAAGATCCAGTAGTAGGTGACTTTACCATCTTTATTACCTTAGTATGTTGTTTACCGCCTCCTTTTTGTAATGACGCTACAGATTTCTTAGCCATGATTCAATTATTTAATTTCTTTATGTAATGTATATTTTTTCAAAACTGGATTGTATTTCTTCAACTCAATTCTGTCAGGAGTATTTTTTCTATTTTTGGTAGTAATATACCTTGATGTTCCAGGCATTCCACTATTCTTATGCTCAGTGCATTCTAATATCACCTGTACTCTATTTCCTTTCTTAGCCATTTCCTTAAATTATGGGTGGCAAAGATAAATTATTTATCCTTAATTACAAGATTACTAATATTTTTATTTGAAAGCTTTATTCAATAGTTAATTTCTAATGAATATATTTGAAAAAATTCTTAAAATGAAAAATATTTTTACCCTATTTCTACTGGCTGTTTTGTTGAGTTGCAGTTCCAATCATCAAAATCCTGAGATTGATAAATCCTTAATTAAAGAAAATATTACCTTTTATGGAAAAGAAATTTCAAATGACTCCCTTCAAGTCTTTAATCAAGAAAAAGAAATGGTAATGAATACAGGTTTAAAATCTTGTAAGTTGTCTGGAAAAATTGTCGAAACATGTTCCAAAAAAGGTTGCTGGATGACTCTTGATACAGGAGAAGACACCTTATTTATTAAGTTTAGAGATTATGGTTTTTTTGTACCTATAGATAGTGTAGAGGGGAAAAATGCTGTAGTTCAAGGTGATTTATTTTTGGATACAACATCTGTTGAAATGTTAAAACACTATGCAGAAGATGCTGGAAAATCTGAAGAAGAAATTGCTCTTATCACTGAACCAATTTATGAACTAGGTTTTATTGCAGATGGAGTAATCATAAAGAATTGAAAAAATATTTATTTATAACATTTTCTATCATCACTTTTTTAAGTTGTAGCTCATCTAAAGAGAGTAGAAATGCTACAGTAATTATTGATCCTAATCCAACTAGTGAAATGGCTCGATTAATGAGAGAAATGACCATCGAACTTGATGAAATTAAAATAAGACTTGAAAAAAATGAAACTTTAGAAAATAATCTTTTAGATTTTGCCTTAATTCACGAAGCTGAAGTAACAGATATATCTTTTAATAAACCTCATATAATGCCTATGTCTAAAGCATTTCATTATGTGGTAAATGAATTTAATAAAGAGCCCAATATTATTAATTACAACAGTATAATAAATAATTGTGTAAGTTGTCATCAACTATCCTGTCAAGGTCCGCTTATGAAAATAAACAAGCTAACTATTAAAAACTAAAAATCTTTAAAAACTAATGGCTTTTTTTTCATTAAAGCTTCAATTTCATCAACTGTTCTAGGAACACATCCAGAAAGGTTTTCTGGCTCACTATTTGTTATTAAAATATCATCTTCTATTCTAACTCCAATATTCCACCATTTAGGGTCACACGGAGAACCTTCTTTTATATAAATACCAGGCTCAACAGTAATAACAGTGTTGGGTTGAAACATTCCTCTTGTTCCTGGGTCATGAACATCTAAACCAAGGTAATGTGATGTACCATGCATAAAATATCTTCTTATTTCTAAAGGAGTCTTAATTATCCCTAATTCTTGTAATCTTTGTGAAACAACAGTAGTTGCTATCGTATTGGTGATATAAAAAGGATTTCCGACTTTACATGCCTCAATTGCTTTATTCTGTGCTTCTAAGACAATATTATAAATGATTTTTTCTTCTTCAGAGTATTTACCATCAACTGGTATAGTTCTAGTCACATCTGCCGTATAACCATGATATTCAGCTCCAACATCACTCAAAAGAAGATGATTACCTTTCATTGTTTTTCTATTGGTAGTATAATGAAGAATACAAGAATTTTCAGCTGCACCTACAATTGAAGGGTAACCAGGGTATTCAGCTCCATTTAATTTGAAAATAGCTTCTACTACTGCTTCTGCCTGATATTCTTTCATTTCAGGTTTTAGAACTTTCATTAATTCTGTTTGAGCTTCACACGTAATAGAAATTGCTTTTCGAAGGAGATACATTTCTTCCTTTGTTTTAATTTCTCTTAACTGAGCCATCCATTTGTGAATTTCTGAAAAATTTGCTTTTATTTCATTTTTATAATTTATACTATTAGAATCTAATTTTGGTAATTGAAGCTGTTCATTATTGACTGGAAATAGCTCATTTCCAACATCAAAATTATCATGAATAAATATGGAGTCAATTTCTGAAAAATCTAGATTTTCTATATTAAATTTATCAATATCAATGGTTTTTTGAATTTCTAAAACAAGTTCTGCCCCTCTTACTCCTAACTTTTTACCAACCCAAACTTCAGAGTTAGCATTTCTTTCTTTTATTAAGAGAAGTTCATTAATGGTGTCCTTGTTAAATATAAAAGGGTTTTTAAAAAGAATTAAAATACTATTGCTCTCATTCAAACCAGTTAAATAATAAAAATTTGGGTCTTGATGAAATTCGTAGTCCACATCATTGGCTCTTAGCATACTTTTTCCTGAACAATAAATGGCCATAGTTTTTTCAGGCATAAAGGTTCTGACTGCTTTTCTTCTTTCCATATGAAAACTTGGAGGAAGAAGATCATTATCATAAATACCTAAAGTATCTGCTCTAACTGAACTTGTCCATGAATTGTTAATTTCTTGCCCAATCACATTAGAAATAAAAATTAAATTAATAAGGTAAAATGAAAATCTACGCATAAACTAAGCCTAAACACTAATATAGTGAGACTAGCTTAATTAGTTTTATTATTTGAAAAAACCTTTAGACTTTGCAGTTGCTATAGCAGCTGAAATTCCTATTTTGTCTATTGTTCTAATTGCTGCGGCTGAAACTTTTAAAGTTATCCATTTGTTTTCTTCAGGGATAAAAAACTTTTTTGTTTGAAGATTTGGAAGAAACTTTCTTTTTGTCTTTCTATTTGAGAATGAAACATTGTTTCCACTAACAACTTTTTTTCCTGTAATTTGACAAACTCTAGACATAATTATTAAAAATTTGAGGTGCAAATTAAATTCATTTTTATGGGATTAACAAATTTCACCTTCTCTTTTTCTGTTGTTGTTTTGAAACCTCTTCCAATCTTTGTTGAAAACGAGATTTCTTTTTTTTCTTTTTCTTGTTGGATTCTATTTGCAGTCTAATTTTATCCTCATCAATGAGATATTTCTTGATTCCCCACATTATACCAATATTCATGAGGTTTCCACAGAAATAATAGAAACTTAGTCCAGAGGAGTAGGTATTAAACCAAAATAATAACATGATGGGCATCAAATACATAATTACCTTCATATTGGGCATTCCTGGTTGTGTAGCAGGCGTCATTTGATTACTATTGGTAATGGTGTATATCAACGTTGAACCTGCCATTAGTAAAGCAAATAAACTTATATGATCTCCATAAAGAGGAATACTAAATCCAAAATCTAAAATAGAGTCGTAAGAACTTAAATCTTCGGCCCATAAAAACCCTTTATGTCGTAAATCTAAACTTGCAGGGAAATATCTAAAAACAGCAAATAATATGGGCATTTGAATAACCATGGGAATGCAACCAGCCATTGGATTAACCCCAGTTTGCTTATATAAAGCCATGGTTTCTTGTTGCTTTTTCATAGCTGCATTTCTGTCTGTTTTGCCTTCGTATTTAGCTGTAATCTTACTCATTTCTGGCTTAATAACTTTTGTCTTTGCTGTAGACATATAGTTTTTATAGGTAAGTGGCATGATGACTATTTTTACAATAATCGTAAGTAGTAATATTATAAGACCTAAACTTAGACCAGTAGTCATAAGGTATTTAAAAACTGGATCAATCATATACCTATTCACCCAAGCAAAAACACTACCTCCAAGGTTGATTATATCTTCTATTTCACTATCATAGGTCTCTAATAAATCATAATCATTAGGAATAAATAAAAATTTAAGTGATACTTTACCAAGAGAAGGAACAGAACTTTTAGAAGCATATGAATCGGTATACCTTTCTCCTTCTAATACCTTACAAGACACTTTACTCTTACCAATACCCTCCTCAGAAAGTAAAATACATGAAAAGAATTTTTGCTTGAAAGCGATCCAATTTAAATTTCCATCTAAAACTTCTTCATCGTCGGAAGTTTCAGAAAGGTAATCTCGACTATTACCAAAATTCCTGTACATTATTGTGGTGATGATTCTTTCATCAGAAGCTATTTTTTCAGTGGATAAGCCATTCATTGACCATTTTAAGTCAACATCAGACTTTATATCATTTTCAATTTTATGATAGTTGATTTCAAAATCAACATCATAATGTCCTTCAGATAAACCGTACGAAAATTCTAAATACTTATCATCAGACCCAGCAAAAGCTCTAAATACTAAAAGGCTGTCATTTTGTTTTGTGAGTTTAAAAAATAAATCTTCTGATTCAATAGGAACTACCTTTTCAGCATCAACTAATGACAAACTCATTCTCGAGGTTTTTTCTTCAAATAATGATATTGGATTATTTTCATTATCAATAAAATCTTGATAAGTTCTATACTTAAACAGACCATCTTCGTCTAATTCTACCATCTCAGCATTTATGATTCTAGCGCCCTTATTAGAAAAAGAAAGCTTAATTTTATCATTTTCAAGAATATAGTTCTCCTCTTCTCCTGAAACACTTCCAAAAAAAACTCCATATCTTTCAATTAACTCTTCTTGTTCTTGTTGGTCTTTTAATTTTTGATATATAATCATATCTGCAGAATCCAAATCATTTAATGATGATTCTTTTGGGGAAATATCAACAGAGTTTTTGACTTCAGATTTTGTAGAGCTAATATCATTAATTTCCGTTACCGCCCTGTTGGCAACAGATTGCTCTTGAGGTTTATTTAAAAACATAAAAGCAAGAACAACAGCACCTATTAGAATTAAACCTGTAGTTGTATTTTTATCCATTAATTATTTTTAAAGGACAAATATATTTTTTCTTAATCAAAAAATGAGTTTCATTAACAAATATTAAAAAGAAGTTTTTATAAATAAATTTTAATATTCGTTAATAACTTTGTGGATAAAGCAAGAATGGTGTTATACAAAAATATGCGTTCTTAAAATATTTTTGAAAAACAAAACCAAGTATGTTTTCAACTTTATTTGTCAAGAAAAGAGTAACACATGAAATGCTAGCCAGCAATTTTGTAAATAAAACTCTTCGTTCAATTGATGAAACTTATGATGATTTTCTCGATGCAATATACAACGATTCAGAACTAATTTCATTTCCTAAACTAAACTACACAGACCCTTCTGAACTTATGTATTTAATCGTTGCTGGAAACATGAAATTTTTTGAGAGAATTCTTTCTAGTCATGAAGAAAATACTATTTGTAACTCTATCATTGAGCAAATGAGCGTTGTATTTGAAATGAAATTTAATGAAATGCAAGAAAAGTTAGAGAAATACAGTTCCTTTATTTCTAGAGTTAATCACCCTTCAAAAAATATTCTATATGGAATATCTAAAGCTGTTTTTTTTAAATTTAAACTTGGGGCTTATCAAGATGAATACTTTGCTCAGCTTAATACTCCCAACCCTGTTTTTTTGAAAAAAATTGATACTTTAGTTGAAAATTATATTTGGAATTGGGAAACAATTTTTGAGAAAAATAAAATTGTCTATTGATTAATTCAATCCAAATTTTTTAATCGCCATTTCTTTTATTTCGTTCCCAATCGCTAAGCAAGCTGTAGCAGCTGGAGAAGGAGCATTAAGTACATGAATACTGTTAGAACTATATTCTATTCTGAAATCATCTTTGGTATCACCATTTTGACTCAGAAGTAAAGCTCTAACACCAGCTCTTCCGGGCCTTATATCTGTCATTTTTAAAGAAGGTATTAGTTTCTGTAGTGTTTTTAGAAATAACTTTTTTGAGAAAGCTCTTCTGTACTCATTTATTCCATAAGAAACATTTTTAAAAAAAAGTTGCCAGGTTCCTATGTAGCTCAAAGCATCAATAGAATCACTTAGACTAAAATCTGTTTTATTATAACCCTCTCTTTTAAAACTAAAAACTGCGTTAGGGCCACATTCAATATCTCCATTGACCATTCTTGTAAAATGAACCCCTAAAAAAGGAAAATCTGGATCAGGAACAGGGTAAATGAGATTTTTAACTTTATATTTCGCATGATCTTCTAACTCATAATAATCTCCTCTAAAACCCACTACTTTTTCCTTAAGCGGAATACCATCGGACTTGGCTAACCTATCTGCCTGTAAGCCTCCGCATACAATTAAAAACTTAGATTTTATCAAACCTTTTTTTGTCTTAATTAATTTTAGACCATCCTGATTGTCAATTTTTAAAACTTCATGGGAAAAGAGTACTTTACTATCCTTGTTTAAACTAATGGTTATATCGATCATTTTTTGAGTCGCTTTTATATAATCTATAATCCCAGTACAAGGAACCCAAATTCCAGAAAGTCCATTTACTTCAGGTTCGATTTCTTTTATTTGGGATGCATTAATCTTTTCTATCCCTTCAGTATTATTTTCAATACCGTTCTTATAAATTTTATCTAAAAATTGAAGTTCTTTTTTATGGGTAGCAACTACTACCTTTCCGCATACATCATGGTTAATATTATTTTCTTTAGAAAATTTTACTAACTCATGCCTCCCTAATACACAGTTTTTAGCTTTATTAGATCCTGGAGTATAATATAACCCTGAATGAATAACTCCAGAATTATTTCCTGACTGATGTTTAGCAAGTTGGTCTTCTTTTTCAATTAATATTAATTTTTTAAAAGGGAACTGCATTTGGAGTTTATAAAATGTAGCTGCACCAACTATGCCTCCTCCAACAACGGCAATGTCATAAATTTCATCCATATGCTTCAATTGAAATTTCTTCTTTGGGTACTTGAAAAAGTAATAATAGACCTATTAGAAAAAAAACCACCAAAGCAACAATTGAATTTCTCATACTTCCAGTGATCTGTTCAATAAATCCATATGAAAACATACCGATAACAATTCCTAGTTTTTCAGAAATATCAAAAAATGAAAAAAAAGATGATGTATCCTTAGTTGCTTTAGGAATATATTTTGAAAAAGTACTGCGAGATAAAGACTGAGTTCCCCCCATTACTAAACCTACAAAACCAGCAATAAAATAAAAATGAATAGGTTCATAAACCAAAAAAGCAGAGAAGCACAATAAAATCCAAATGAAAATTGAAAGTTTAAGAGCAAAAAGATTTCCTTTAATTTTGGAAACTTTAGATAACAGTATGGCGCCTGGTATTGCTATGAGTTGAATTAGAAGTATGCTTATAATTAAACCCATTTTTGCATTTGAACCACTACCCCAGTTAATTTCTTTGGTTCCAAAATATACCGCTACCAACATAATAGTTTGAACAGCCATGCTATAAACAAAAAAGGAATAAATAAATCTTTTAAGTCTTTTTGTTCTCAATACATATTTCCAAACTTTTTTTAGTTCAATGATCCCTTTTTGATAAGTTGTCTTGTCATTAAGAATAACTTTTTTTCCTTTGGGGAGTCTTTTAAAAGTTACATGTGAAAAACCAAACCACCATAATCCAGCTAAGGCAAAACATAACCTAGTATAAAATGGTCTTTGCTCTTCAGGCGAAGAAAAAATAAGAATTAAGCAAACTAAAAGTAGTAGGACACTTCCAATATAACCCATAGAAAAACCTCTAGCAGATAAACTATCGTGATCTTTTTTATCCGCTATTTCAGGTAAAAAAGCATTGTAAAAAACCAAACTACTCCAAAATCCTATGCCAGTTAAAACAAAAAGTAATAAACTAATTTCTAAGTGATTTTTGTCGAAAAAAGAAAGTAGAATACATGAAAAAGAACCTAAATAGCAAAAAAATCTCATAAAAACTTTCTTGTTATTAAAAGCATCTGCAATTCCAGATAAAAAAGGAAGAATAAAAACAAGCAAAAGAAAATAACCAGCGCTTAAAATGGTTATGAGTGCTGTATTGATAAATTCAAAACCAAAAAACATTACTTTGCTGTCAACATAACCTTCATAAAAAATTGGGAAAATAGCACTAGAAATAACTAGTGGATAAACAGAGTTTGCCCAATCATAAAAAGTCCAAGCTTTTTGAATTTTTTTGTCTTTTAACAGCACTAAATTATTTTATAATTATAAATTCTACTCTTCTATTTTTTGCCAAACTAAAAGGGGATGATCCTCTAGAAGCAGGTTGGTCCGAACCCACATCTTGTGCACTTAATCTTTCTGAAGAAATACCATTTTTCATTAAAAAATCCTTGACTGATTTTGAACGATAATTACCCAAATTTATAAGTTCCTTATTCTCCGGATCATCTTTAATGGCCTCTTTTTCTAAATTATCAATGTGTCCGTTTAACTGAAGTTTTAAATCCGGGTTATCTTTTAATATCTTGATTACATAATTTAAGTTATTGTCGAACATGGGGTCTAAATAATAAGTTTCTACATCAAAATATATAGCATTTTTTTTCAATTTAACAGACATAGGTAAGCTTTCATCTACATCTACATCTAAATGATATATTACAGATTCTCTTTTATTTTTAGGAGCATCATTACAATTACATGAATTAGGGTCTTCTAATAATTTAACTTCAATCTCATCTACATAATAGTAGGCTTCAGCCAACTGAGTTCCAGGGAAAGAATCAATTTTGGCTAGCTTCTCATATTTAGTGTCTTTATTATTAAAGAAATTTCCTATAGTAATATATCTTTCTTTTCCATCTGCTTGATATATTCCACAAATAGTCTCCCACTTATAACGAGCTTTGTATATTTTACTTTTCTCATTTAATAATACAGCTGATAATTCAGCTTTATTATTGAAAATAATATCCCCTTTTTTATCCAATGTGATTTGTTCATCGCTAAAGTGAACTCCTATATTATCAATTGCATATTTACTCAGGTCTGCTAAACTTACATGAAAAATTACACAATATTCTAATCCGCTAGCTAATGGTTTAACAAGCTTAGATTGTAAATAAGTTCTAGGCTTTTTATTGTTATAACTATATCCTAAAATACCGGCATAATTCTGTCCATCTTTAGCAAATTCTTTCCCATAAATATTTTTTGGAACTGCAATGTCTCCTGAAATACTACTAGAGAACAAATCAGCTTTTAATGCTGTTGGAGAATCCCAATCATTAGCAATATTAATTTGAGTTAACTTTTTAAGCTTTCCATCAATACTTTCAAAACTTGGATTTAAAACTAGATTATTCTCATCTTGTGCATTCAGGTTTAAAACTAAACAAAGCAGCAGAATTAATGTTTTAATTTGATTTCTCATTGGTCTATTTATATGATTTTACGCTTTCAATAAAGCACTTTACTTTTTCTGGATCTGTATCCGGATAAACTCCGTGTCCTAAGTTAGCAATATGTCTATAGTTTTCAAATTTATGAAGCATTTCTTTCGTCTTCTTTTCTATAGTATTATAGTCTCCATATAGAACACAGGGATCTAAATTGCCTTGTAAAGTTTTATTATTGAATGTTTGAGTAGCATTTTTGATACTCATTGTCCAATCTAAGCCAATGGTCTCACAATTCAAACCATTCATCTTTTCAAGTGCAAAAAAGGCACCTTTACTAAATATAGTTTTGGGAACTTCATTTATTGAATTACAAATAATTTCTAAATATTTTAAGCCAAATTCCTCATAATATTCTGGGCTTAAAATACCAGCCCATGAATCAAAAACTTGAACTAAATCAGCACCTGCTTTAATTTGTAATTTTAAATATTTAATAGTTATTTCCGTTATTTTATTTAAAAGTAAATGTGCTAGTTCAGGTTCTCGATATAGAAAACTTTTAGCTTTACTAAATGTTTTAGATCCCTGTCCTTCAACCATATACGCTAAAATAGTCCATGGAGCACCAGCAAACCCAATTAAAGGAACTCTTCCAGATAACTCATGCTTTGTAATTTTAATAGCCTCAAAGACATATGATAAATGATCTTCAACATTAGAAACATTTAAAGCATTAATATCATTTCTATTTGAAATTGTTTTTGAAAAAAAAGGACCTTTTTTTTCAATCATTTCATATTTCAGCCCCATTGATTCCGGGATTACTAGTATGTCTGAAAATATGATTGCTGCATCAACTTTTAGTATATCTACAGGCTGAATAGTTACCTCTGCTGCTAATTGAGGTGTTTCTACTAACTCTTTAAAACCACTTAAAGAATTTCTAATTTTTCTATATTCAGGGAGAATTCTACCTGCCTGTCTCATTAACCAAACAGGGGTTCTTTCAACATTTTGACCTTTTGCAGCTTTTAGTATTAGATCATTCTTTAACTTCATGGTGTAAATGTATAAAAGACTTCTTATAAATAGTGAATTCTACCTACTGAGAATTATGAAAATTATCATGTTGATGATAATGATGATGAGTTTTCAAAACTTGTGGTCACAATCTACAGCACCAAATAATTATTCTAATGATACTATAGTCGTAATTATTACTAAGAACAACAAAGAATTGAGAGGGTTATTGATTGAAGAAAACTTAACAACAATATCATTAGAGATTGCCAACGAAGTCAAAACCTATAGAAAAAATGATTTAAAGTCTTACAGATATATTACAAGAAACCAAATAAAGTCTATCAAAGAGTTTGATAATCCCAATCCTATTTATACAAAATATTGTTATTTACCTTCTGCCTTCATCACAGAAAAAGGAACTATTAATACCAACTCCCATTACTTCATAACGAGTAATTCAAAAATTGGAATTCATAAAAACTTTGAAATTTCTTTTGGTAATATTTTTATATATAATGTATTTTCTTCTATTACCTACTCAAAGGAGCTAAAAAACTCATTCAATGCAGGAATTTCTTTACTTGGAAATTTTAATTTAATTAATGCCTCCAATGGGGTTAACGATTTCAGTGGCTGGGGGCTAATTCCAAGAATTACTTTTGGAGATGAGTTTGGAAATACTACAATTGGATTCATTGGATATCAATTACCCATACTTGAGAGTTTCTGTTATGGAGGATACTTAGCAAGTCAAAAAAAAATAGCGGAAAGATTTACTTTAGCTGGTGAAATAGTTGGACTTACTGTTGATGGTCACAATGTAGGAGTAATCAATAATATTATTATCAATTTTATGAGGAATTCAAGAGAAAATTGGAGTGCTGGTATATCTATTATAAATTTTGAAGCTGTAAATTTAGCACTAGATATAAATTTTATTACTTTGCCGTACATAGGAATACAGAGAAAGTTTTAATTCTTTATCGATTTAAAAAATTACCTTGTCAGTAGAACATATCCATTAAAACTCTTTGGGGCTCCAGTGGTTGCATCTACTAAATCTATCTTCCATACGTATGCATCTGTACTAACCTGATTGTTCTTGTATTTTCCATCCCATCCAGTTCCAAATTCATTCGTACTAAAGACCATCTCTCCCCATCTGTTAAAAACTTTGAAACTATAGTTATCAGCTGATATCTTATCACCAACTGGAAAAAACTCATCATTCACTCCATCTCCGTTAGGGGTAAACGAATTCGGCAAGAAAAAAGCATAATCACCCTCTACTATCTGAGTACCATAAACTGTATCCGAACATCCATTCTGATTTTCAACATACAACTCAATATAATACTGTTGCTCTATGAGCCCTGAAAAATTATAAGTAGGATTCTGTACATAATCATTACCAATCATTGTATTAGTACTATCGTAAAAGGTCCAGTCAAATAATACTACGTCCTGAGAAGAAGTATCAATAAATTGTACTGTAGGTGTTAATATTGATGCTGGGTTGGGTCGTGAAGTAAATCCTGCTACTGGGTAGTCATATACCTCAACATAATTAAAATATGTAGTATCATTATAACATCCGTCTAAATTAGTAACTTCTAGAGTTACATGATAACTTCCTGGATTATCATATAATGTTAAAACTGTATCTGTATTATTCGAATTAAATCCATTACCCAAATCCCATTCACAACTAGCAACCTGTGATATATCAGTATTATTATAAAAAAGTACTTGAATAGGGTAACAGCCACCAGTTGTATCAGAACCAAATAGTGGAGTTGGAAGATCATGCCAAGTAACTAAAATAGAATCATTATTCTCAGGTGTCTCACAGTTATCACTAACCGTGAGATAATAATAGGTATTGCTATTAACTGGCGAAACATTAACTATACCTTGAAGCCCGACTGAAACTCCATTAGCAGTAGTCCATGAATAATTGTAAGGACCTCCATTACCACCTAAAACAGTAACTCCTATACCTAAACTGTCATAGGGGCAAACTGTAGTATCTGATGAAGTATTAATAATAAGAGGAGGATTTAAAGCAACTAATACAGAGTCATAATCAGAAATACAATTAAAGGAATCAGTTACACTTACCTTATAGTA
The DNA here is from genome assembly GCA_002457645.1 of Bacteroidetes bacterium MED-G20. Classification (GTDB taxonomy): domain Bacteria; phylum Bacteroidota; class Bacteroidia; order Flavobacteriales_D; family Parvicellaceae; genus MED-G20. The sequence goes on along the minus strand of NTKH01000006.1, from coordinate 18,445 downwards.
TCTAGAATAATTAGGGCTAACAGTATGAGGACCATTTCCTGTTAATCCTACCCAATTATATGTATACGGCTGTGTTCCTCCACTTGCTATTACTCCAACATTTGCAGTCCCTCCTATACAAATAATAGTGTCATTGCTCATAGTTACCACCATAGGAATACCTTCAGGAATTGTAATCATTGTATCAGCATAGCATCCAGCTGTATCCAATGAACGAATTACATAATTCCCTGCACTTAGACTGTCAAATAGAAATGAACTGGCTACATTGCTATCAACTTCTAAAACATTTATACTAGATCCATCCATAAGTTGAATAATCCATGGTGGACCATCATTTCCTCCAGGAATCCCAGTAACAGAAGCATCACTTCCACCATAACATGTTAAACCATTAACTGAAGGTATAGCAGCATCACAGGTATCGCAAAGTGCATTAATAAAAATATTTGCAGTGTCTGTACAACCGCCATTAACATCAGTAGCAATGACTGTATAGTTAGTACTAATCATAGGAATAGCAAATGGGTTTTGATCAGTAATACTTGAAAGGAAAGTTGGTGGAATCCATTCAAAGGTAAAGAAGCTTGGGTCTGGAACCATTGGACAAGTTTTAAATTTAGTAACTGGTCTTTTGTTTTCAACTCCTGTGGGTGAACCAGTGAAGGGACAAGCAGACGTAATATCACTTCGATAATATATTGCAGAATTAAATGGGGTTATTTTGTAAGGAGTGGACCAATTAAAAGTATAAGCACCAGAATTTAAATTGTTGAAACAAACTTCAATAATCAAATTTGATATGCCATCCCACTCATAAGCAGTAGTAAATTGGAAATCATTCCAGCCCAATGAGGCGGTTACTGTCTGAGGACTAAAAACAGTAGAGAGTCCAGGCTGCCACGAATTAATAGAGTTTTGATTTGTACAACCCATTCTAATAGTAAAGTCATAAAAATTACTTGTAGCACCATTTTGCGCAGTAGTTTCCCATGAAATTTCTGTTATTTTCCCTCCTGAAAAACCAGCTGCTTGCAATTCAGATGCCTTAAATAAATATTGTTGTTTTGCATTTTTGTAATAATGTCCAAATGGAGCAGGATAGGTAAACTGTCCATTAATTCCATTATTATTTCCAACTGTTTGATAAGAGGATTGAGAAGAGCAAGAGGTAGATCCACTTGGAGAACACATAGCAGGATTTCCACCCAATAAATCAACATTCATAAATACAGAATCTCCGCAATTAACATTGGTATCACTTGCAGTTAAATCAATTTGAGGAGCATATGCAGGGTAAACATCAACCATAATAGAATCTTTCTTCTCACATCCTTGGCTACTAGTTACAGTGACTTCATAAGTAAAAGGTCCAGGCATTGAAGAACTAAAAACTGGATCGGCAATATTAGGATTACTTAAATAAGCTATTGGGTTCCATTGATAGTTATAGGTTCCTGATGATAGTGGAGTAATACTGAAATCCAAAGGAGAATTTAAACATGTAACCGAATCAGACTGGTACAAGGAATAATTAAAATTTGGAGCAACATCTACATTTACAGTATCTATGTTAGAACATCCACCAGATAAATTACTCACTACTTTGTAAACTGTAGAAAATGCTGGATTAGCAATGGGGTTAGGACAATTGTTACAAGAAAAGTTATTTCCAATACTTATGGGGTCACCACTGATTATTGACCAAACAAATACATTTCCACCAGATGAATTTAATTGAGTTGGCTCCCCCTGACAAATGGTAATATCTTGACCTGCATAAGTGCTTGAGATAACAGAAACTCCTATAGCAGCAGAAGTTGTTCCCATTATTGGACATGCATTATCATTTACATTAACACTTATGGTACTAAAAGGATTTGATCCAGGAAGAACCACAAAACAGAATGTGGCCGTAGCTGGGGAAAAATAACTATTCTGAACTAACGAGGCTCCTGGGAAAAGCTGAGCAATATTTGAATTAATGTAAATAGAATCTGTAGGATTATTATCTAAAAATTCTAATTCAAAACAAACACTATCTCCTTCACAAGTTTGTATATCAAAAGGTCCTGTTTGAATTGCAGAACCAGTAAAATTTAACAATCCTGTGGTTGGAGCAGATGGAGAAATATTCGTACAAGTAATAATTTCAAACTGAAAATCTTGCATTACACTTCCTACTAAATTACCATTTGAATCATATTCTTGAATTAAAACCACTACAACAAAATTCCCTTGGATTGTTGGAGTAAAAGTAATTTCACCCGTATTAGGATTAATGTTTATTCCATTAATTGGACTTGCACCTGAATATCCTCCTTGATAAGGAACTGGTACTCCTGGATCGTCTAATGCATTAACTAAAGAATAAACAAGTGAATCTCCGTCTGGCTCGTATACTCCAAAATTATAAACAACAGGTTGATTAAGACAATTATAGGGGATAGGAGATGCAGTAATTATTGGAGAACTATTACAAGAGGCAGTATTACTATTTAAAACGGTTTCAAAATAATAATCGTTTCCTGTTCCAGTTAAATTCTGAGAAGCATTTCTACAACAATCATCATAGGAAAAAACCCAACTATCACAGGGACCCGGAAGGGTTATGGTATCTCTCCATATATGCATGTAAACTCCTGGGAACCCCCCCCCATTACATTCGCTTTGACCTATCATGGGAAGACATAGCTGAGAAATCTCTTGTTGGTATGTCACTATTGGCAAACTAATATTAGTCGAAAAAGTAAGTCCGCATGAATTGGTCACACTAATAGATTCTGGCATGTTCCCGATGAAAGCTGTTCCACAATCTTCAAAAACAGTTAGGGTAACAACATAAGTATTGGGACCTATACATTCATAAGTAATATTTCCGCCAGGAACATGAGACGCTTTAATACTTGTAAAAGATATAAGTAATAAAAATGAAGAAAAAATATATTTTATAAACTTAATCAAGAGATAAAGTTAAGGAAAGAATTAAACTAATAAAATATCATTTGATAATAATTAACCCTAGAAACAATTTTTTTTTAAATAATTAACTAGTTTATTTAACGAGATTTTATAAAAAAAGGTTGGGTATATTTTAAAATATTTCTAGAAAAAAATTTAAAAATCAAATATAAATAATAAATTATTTACTTGGTTTTTTCTGCAGATTAGCTAATTCTCTACCAACAAATGTTCCTTCTATGATTTGTTGCTGAAAATCTTTCATTCCTCCAGGTGTGTGGGGTACTAAAACAGTGTTATTATTTTCATTAGCACCTATAGCTGTTAATGTATCAAAATATTGAGTCATCAAAACAAATTGCATAATCTCTTGAGGGTCTACATCTTGTAATGCTTTTTGAAAGTCTTCAACTGATTCTTTAAAGCCTCTTACAATTTCAAGTCTTTGTGCGGCAATACCCTCTCCAGAAAGTCTTTTAGAATCTGCTTCTGCTTCAGCTCTTTTTACAATTCTAATTTTTTCTCCCTCTGCTTCCTGAAATGCAGCTTCTTTATCCCTAGTAGCAGCATTAATTTTATTCATTGATGCTTTAACTAATTCATCAGGATTAATATCTGTAATTAAGGTTTTTACAATCTTATAACCATACTGTTCCATCTGTTGAGAAATATTTTCTCTGACTGCCATAGCCACATCATCTTTTTTCCCAAAAACATCATCCAACCCTAATTTTGGAACTTCTGCCCTTACTTCATCAAAAATATAAGAAGCAATTTGCCCATGTGGATCATCAAGTTCATAAAAAGCTTCGAAAACTTTGTTTGAAATGATTCTATACTGAACAGAAATTTTTAATATTACAAAAACATCATCAAGAGTTTTAGTTTCAACGTCAACATCTAATTGCTGAATCCTTAAATTCTCTTTTGAAGCTATGGTTTCAATAAAAGGGATTTTAAATTTCAACCCAGGAAGAGATATTCTGTTAAATTTACCAAGTCTTTGAATTACCCAAGATTGTCTTTCTGGAATAATCATTATTGACTTTAGTAAGAGAAAAATTGCTACACTGTATAAGAAAAGGTTAATATAAATCATGATTTAAATATAAATAATATAAATTGAAAAAAAGAATTAAAGATTAATAACATTATTAGAAATTTTTCGAAAGTCTTCAACCATACCAAAATTGATTGAATCAATTTTAATATTAGCTTCTTTACTTACTTCTCCTAAGAAAAAATAATCAATATTACTGGCTTTAATTTCACTGTTAAATAATTTTAATTGATCATTTGAAACCGTCACCACTACTCTCCCCTGAGATTCACCAAACAAAAAAGCGTCTTTTCTAATATCACTTTTAAAGTTGATTTCACATCCTAAATTTGAGTTCATAGCCATTTCTACAATGGAAACAAATAACCCTCCATCAGCACAATCGTGAGCAGCATTAATCATTTTTTTGCTTATCAAATTTTTAATACACTGATGAAGTTCATATTCTTCATCTATATCAAAGTATGGTGCTGGAGATTCTTTAATATTATGATACTTTACTAAATATTCTGAAGAAGAAATATCGTTAACTATCTTACCAATTAAAAAAATATGGTCTTTAGCCGCTTTGAAATTTAAACTCATTATTTCTCTTACGTCATTTAACAATCCAATCATTCCGATAGTTGGTGTTGGGAAAACAGGAACTTCTTTTCCAGCAACAATTGATTGATTATAAAAACTGACATTACCACCCGTAACGGGTGTTGAGAATTTTTCACATGCTTTTGACATTCCTTTAATAGCTCCAACAAACTGCCAATAAGATTCTGGATGATAAGGATTCCCAAAGTTCAAACAATTTGTAATAGCAGAGGGATTTCCTCCAGAAACAACAATATTTCTTGCAGCTTCTGAAACAGCTATAGCAGTTCCTACTTCAGGATCTGCATGCACATATCTTGAGTTACAATCAACGGACATTGCAATTGCTTTCATTGTTCCCTTGACTAATGCAACTCCTGCATCAGAAGGATGATTTGTTGAAACATTATTAGTTCCAACCATAGTATCATACTGTTCATAAACCCACTTTTTTGAAGCAATATTTGGCTGACTAAAAAGAAAATGTCCAACTTTTACTAAATTAGTAGGTACAGAAATTTTATCAATTTTAAATTCCTTATACTTTTTGAAATATGCAGGTTCTGTATATTTTCTTTCATAAACTGGAGCACCTCCTCCTAAAACAAGGGATGATGGTGGAACACTGGCTACACAAAGCCCATTTTGAAAAAATTCTAACGTATCTCCATGAGTTACTTCTCCAATTAATTCACAATTTAAATCCCATTTGTCAAATATTTCTTTGACAACATATTCTTTTCCTTTTTCAACAACTACCAACATTCTTTCTTGAGATTCAGAAAGTAAAATTTCCCAATCCTTCATATTAGACTGTCGAGTTGGAACTTTATCTAAATCTATTTTCATTCCAACATTGCCTGCCGCACTCATTTCAGATGTAGAACAAGTAATTCCAGCAGCACCCATATCTTGCATACCCACAACTGCATCAGTTTTGGCTAGCTCTAAAGAAGCCTCTAATAATAATTTTTCCTGAAAAGGATCTCCAACCTGAACGGCCGGTAAATCGTCCATTGAATCTTCTGTGATATCTTTTGATGCAAAAGCTGCACCATGTATTCCATCTTTTCCTGTTGAAGACCCAACAATAAAGACTGGATTACCAGGACCTGAAGCAGTTGCAGAAATTAAATCATCTACACTCATTATTCCTGCAGAAAAAGCATTTACAAGTGGGTTTTGATCATAACTTTCATCAAAAAAAACTTCTCCAGAAAGTACAGGAATACCAAATGAATTGCCATAATTTCCAATTCCTTTAACAACTCCTTTTAATAACCACTTAGTTCTAGGCTTATCGAACTCACCAAATCTTAAAGAATTCATTTGAGCTATGGGTCTTGCACCCATAGTAAATATGTCTCTATTTATGCCACCAACACCAGTTGCGGCCCCTTGGTAAGGTTCCAAAGCGCTTGGGTGATTGTGAGACTCTATTTTAAATGCACATGCTAAACCGTCTCCAATATCAACTAGACCAGCATTTTCTTCACCTGCTTTTACCAACATATGAGGTCCATCTTTTGGAAGTTTTTTAAGCCAGTGAATAGAATTTTTATAGGAACAATGTTCTGACCACATAACAGAATAGATACTCAACTCGGTAAAATTCGGAGTTCTTCCTAAAACATCACATATTTGATGAAATTCTTCTTTCTTTAGTCCAAGTTCAATTGCTTGTTCAATATTGGATGTTTTTGGAGAGATGTTTTTTGACATATTTAAAAATATCCAACAAAAATAATTAAAGATGTAAAGCATGTAATTAAAATTTTACTGATTTACTAACATTATATGAATGTTTTAAATTATTTTACTTAGAATTAAAAAAAGTTAGGTTCATTTGATTTCTATATTGTATATCGTTTTGATTTTAATTTTATTGAACAAAAATTCATTTTTCAATATCAAAGGGATTAATAAATTTGAGATTATTACTGCACTATTTATACACTTAATTGCAGGTGCAGCACTATACTTTATCTATACCAAATACTATTCCGAGAGATATACTGCAGATATTTTTAAATACTATGATGATAGCTTGGTTTTATACGATTCATTTTTTTCAAACCCCTTAGATTTTTTTAGAATTATTCTAGGTCTTGACTTTGATAAACAGTACTTTTTAAATAACTATTTTATAGAGATGAATCATTGGGATACTAGTTATAAAAACTCCTTAATGAATGGGTCTAGAATGGTAATTAAAATAAATGCCATCCTTAATATAATTGGTTTAAAGAGCTATATATTTAATATGTTGACATTTATATTTATCTCTTTTCTTGGTAAATTTTTAATTATAAAAAGTATAATTCAAAAATTCAATTTAAAGTATCCAAAATTATTTTTCTGGTCTATTACATTAATTCCAACCATAGCACTTTGGAGTTCGGGTATTTTAAAAGAACCTTTAATCATTTTATCCTTCGGACTAATTCTTCATACAATGATCGGCAAAAGAATAGTAAATTGGTTGAATCTATCTTTATTAATTATAGGTCTAGGAATTATTTTTAAAGTAAAATTTTATGTTTTTATTTGCTTTTTTCCAGCACTGATTTCATTTGTTATTTCCAATAATTTTAAATTTAAACCCATTAAGGTTATCCCTTTAGTATGCTTAATTCTATTTATTTCTATTGGATTATTAACAAATATTGAAGATTCTTACAACCCATTATACATACTAGCTAATAAACAAAATGATTTTATAAGACTCGCTGAAATTTTTGATGCTGGTAGTAGTTTTAAGATGATACCTATTCAACCTAATTTAATTTCTTTAATCAAATCGATACCAAATGGGCTTATTAATGGGTTTCTCAGACCATTTCCAACGGATATTCATAAATTAATTCATCTTTTCCCATTAATAGAAAACCTGGTTATTTATGGAATAATTGCTATTTTGATTTATAAATTAAATATTTTAAAGGTGAAGCTTGAAATAGAAATGCAAAACATTATTTTCAATTCCATTTTCTTTGTTACCATTCTGTTTGTAATTACTGGAATCAGTACACCTGTAATTGGAGCTCTTGTAAGATACAAAGTTCCTGGTTTAATTTTCATAATTATCACCATTAACCTTCTCTATGATGTTCTTAAAAAAAATTCAACCCAATAAGATAATTTTATTTTTTTTAATTTTTTGTTTTATTTCTTGCAACAATAAAATTGAAGTTGATTTAATCTCACACAATGGAATAATCTATTCCCTAGACAATAACAATAATGTATACGAAGCAACTGCAATCAAAAATGGTAAAATTGTTGGAATTGGAAAGACTCATCAAATTTTAAATAAATATCAATCAAAAAATAAAATCGATTTAAAAGGTAAAACTGCATACCCTGGTTTTATCGATGCTCATTGTCATTTTTTATATCATGGATTACAACAAGCTATGATAGATTTATCTTCAGCAAATTCCTTTGAAGAAATTATTAAAATTTTAAAAAAAAATAATGATAAAAATGATGGTGATTGGCTTATTGGATATGGTTGGGATCAAAACCAATGGGAAGATAAAAATTGGCCTAATAATGAACTGCTCAATAAAAATTTTAAAAATATAAATGTAGTTTTAAATAGAATAGATGGCCATGCCATAATGGTCAATGAAACTGCTATTTCAACTGCAAAAGTCCCTCTAGACACATTAGTTAGTGGTGGATATATAGAAAAAATAAATGGTGAAATTACAGGATTATTTATGGATAATGCCATGGAATTAATACTTGAAAAAATTCCAGAAGCCAATGAAGAGTCCAAGAAAAAAGCATTGTTAAAAGCTCAGCAAGATTGTATTTCTCTAGGACTGACTACTGTTGATATTGCGGGTTTAAATAAGCAGGATATTGAATTAATAAATAATTTACAACGTACTGGTGAACTTAAAATCAAAGTTTATGCCATGCTTTCAGACAATGAAGAGAACTTCCATTATTTTATTGACAGTATTGGAAAACCTTTAAAAACTTCAAAACTAAATGTTCGATCATTTAAATTCTTTGCAGATGGTTCTCTAGGATCTAGAGGTGCTTGTTTGTTAAAACCTTATTCAGACGAAAAAACAACTAATGGAATGCTTTTACAACAACAAGAATTATATGAAGAAAAGTTAAAAAAAATAAAAGATTTTGGATTCCAAGCCTGCACCCATGCAATTGGGGATTCAACAAATAGAACCATTTTAAAATCATATGGGAAAATTTTAAAAACTTCTAATGATTTTAGATGGAGAGTGGAGCATGTTCAGTGCATAAGCCCTGAAGACATTCATCTTTTAAAAAAATACAACATTATTCCATCTGTTCAACCAACTCACGCAACATCCGATTTTAGCTGGGCTCTGCTAAGATTAGGAAAAAATCGATTACATAATTGTTACAGATATCAAACTCTTTTTGAAGAAAATCGAATTATTGCATTAGGAACAGATTTTCCAGTAGAAGAAATCAATCCAATTCATACTTTTTATGCTGCAGTATTTCGAAAAAATAAAGATGGATTACCTTTAAATGGTTTTCAAAAAAATGAATCTTTAAATAGACTTGATGCTTTAAAGGGTATGACAATATGGCCTGCATTAGCAAACTTTGAAGAAAATGAAAAAGGAAGTTTAGAAATTAATAAAGCAGCAGATATGATAGTTCTTGATAAAGATATTTTAGATGAGAATCAGAAAGAAATATTGAAAACCAAAGTAATTTACACCATTATTGATGGAGAAATTGTCTATCAAAATTAATTTTTCATTAACTATCATAAATGTTAAAGAAGTATTAAATAGTCTTACAACTCTCATCTTATAGAAGTATTTTTTTAAATTTGCAAAACTTTCATTTGATGTATGTTGAATTATAAAGAAAAATTTTTAGGGGAAGGTCTTACTTATGATGATGTTCTTTTGGTTCCATCCTATTCCGAACATTTGCCTAATGAAGTCGATTTAAGCTCGAAATTTACCAGAAATATTACTATTAACACTCCTATTATTTCAGCAGCTATGGATACAGTTACTGAACATGAATTAGCTATTTCGATCGCTCAACAAGGCGGCATTGGAGTCATTCACAAAAACATGTCTATAGATAGACAATCAAACGAAGTTAGAAAAGTTAAAAGATCAGAAAGTGGAATGATTTTAGACCCAATAACTCTAAATGAAAATGCTTTAATCGGAGATGCTCTAAGATTAATGGCTGAAAATAAAATTGGTGGAATACCTGTTGTTAATAAGTCCAAAGAATTAAGAGGAATTGTAACCAACAGGGACTTGAGATTTGAAAAAGAACTTAATAAAAAGATTTCAAAAGTAATGACTACTGAAAATTTAGTTACTGCTAATGAGAATGTTGACCTTACAAAAGCTGAAAACATACTGCAAAATCACAAAATTGAAAAGCTTCCTGTTATTGACCAAAATAATATTCTGGTGGGCCTAATAACTTTTAAAGACATCATCAAAGTAAAACAACACCCAAATAGTTGTAAAGACCAATTTGGTAGGCTAAGGGTTGCTGCTGCAGTTGGAGTTTCCAATGACACATTTGAAAGAATTAAAGCTTTAGTTAATTGCAGTGTTGATGCTATTGTAATTGATACTGCACATGGACATTCAAAAGGTGTCATTAATTTATTAAAAAAAGTGAAAAAACAATTTCCCGATTTGGATACTGTTGTTGGAAATATAGCTACAGGTGAAGCTGCTTTAGACTTAGTCAGAGCTGGTGCAGACGCTGTTAAAGTTGGAATTGGGCCAGGATCTATTTGTACAACAAGAGTAATTGCAGGAGTTGGTTATCCTCAGTTAACAGCCATAATGAATGTTTACCAAGCAATTAAAGATTCTAAAGTTCCAATAATTGCTGATGGAGGCATAAGGTTTACAGGAGATATTTCAAAAGCATTGGCCGCTGGAGCATCAAGTGTAATGATGGGTTCTATGTTTGCTGGAACTCAAGAATCACCCGGTGAAACAATTATTTTTGAAGGAAGAAAATTTAAATCATATAGAGGAATGGGGTCCATTGAAGCCATGCAGCAAGGTTCAAAAGACAGATATTTTCAAGAAGATGAAAGCGATATTAAAAAATTAGTTCCTGAAGGTATTTCTGCTAGAGTTCCTTTTAAAGGAACATTGAAAGAAGTTATGCACCAATTAATTGGAGGACTTAGAGCTGGAATGGGCTATTGTGGAGCTAAAAATATTAATAGCCTTAAAGACGCAAAGTTTATTAAAATTACGCATTCAGGTATGATAGAAAGTCATCCCCATGATGTAACCATTACAAGAGAATCACCCAATTATAATTTAAGATAATTCAAATTTTATTTATGAAACAATTTTCACTTTTTATATTCCTAATTTCTTTTCATATATATTTTGGTCAAGAAAAAGCAATACTATCCATAGGCAATGAGCAAGTTCTCAAATCAGAATTTGAACAGATATACTGGAAGAATAAAAAAGAAAAAATAGCTACTAAAGAAGACTTAGATGAATATATTCAACTTTTTGTAAACTTTAAATTAAAAGTAAAAGCTGCAGAAGAATTAGGTTTAGATACAACTAAAAAATTCAAAGACGAATTAATAGGATATAGAGTTCAATTAGAGAAACCTTATTTAATTGATACTTCAATTAATGAAGAATTAATTAACGAAGCCTATTTTAGAACCATAAATGAAGTAAACGCAAGTCATATCATGATCAAGCTTGGACCTAATCCTTCTGCAAAAGATACGATGTCTGCCTATAAAAAAATTGAAGATTTAAGAGCTAAAATAAATACTGGTTCTGCAAGTTTTGAGGAATTAGCGGAGGAAGTTTCGGAAGACCCATCTGCTAAATTTAATAAAGGAAATCTTGGTTTTTTCAACGCATTTAAAATGCTTTATTCCTTTGAATGTGCAGCATATGAAACCCCTATTGGTAAAGTATCAAAACCAGTCAGAACAAGATATGGTTATCATTTAGTAAAGCCTAATTCAATAAGAAAAGCAAAAGGTAAAATGCGAACCAGTCACATTATGATTACCATAAACCCAAGGGCAAAAGATAATGAAGCTTCTGAAACAAAAATAAATTCCATTTACGATGAGCTTGAATTAAAAAATAAAACATTCGAAGAATTAGCAGTTGAGTATTCTGAGGATAGGAAATCTGCTAAAAAAGGGGGGGAAATTGGATGGATTAGTTCTGCTGGAAACGTATATCCTGAATTTGAGAAAACAGTTTTTTCTTTAAATCAAGATGGAGAATATTCTAAACCCTTTAAAACTCCTAATGGATGGCATATTGTAAAGAGATTAGAGTTTGAAGAAATTGGCAGTTTAAGTGATCTTAAATATGAACTAAAAAATAAAATTCAGAAAGATTCAAGAGCTCAAAAAACCAAGTCGTCTTTTATTGCCCAACTTAAAGTTGAATATGGTCTCAAAGAAAATTTTAATCCAAAATCCTTACAAACAGTTATCAATAAGAAAAACATTAAGAATGACAACATAATTGATTTTCAAAAAATGAAAGAAATGGAAAATAATATTGTAAGTTTTTCTAAAATCAGTTATTCAAATTGGGATTTTTTAAGTTATTTGTCAGGTACTAAAATGCTTGATAAATGTAAAAATGATATTGATCTTTTGAATGATATGTATCAAAGATTTATAGATAATAAATTAATTGAATATGAAAAAACTCAACTTGAAAGAAAACATCCTGATTTTAAAGCATTAATGAAAGAATATAGAGATGGTATATTACTTTTTGAAATATCAGATCAAAAAATATGGACTAAGGCTATTAAAGATACATCAGGTTTAAAAGAATTTTACAATGCCAACAGAAAAACTTGGGAATTTCCTAACAGAGTAAATGCTACTATTTTTTCATCTACTTCAAAAAAAACAATCAAAAAAGCTTATTCAATTAAGAAAAAAGGGAATATAAATAATGATTCTATATTAACTGTTTTAAACATTGATAACCCTTTGAATCTTTCTATTGAAAATAAGTTATTAGAGGACTTCAAACCATATAAATCATCATACGAAGACTTGAAAAAAGGAATTAATAATCCAATATTAACTAACAATAAATGGTTGTTTATATACGTCAAAGAAAAACTAGAAACAAGACCCAAAGAGTTAAAGGAAGCTGAAGGTATCATTGTTTCAGCTTACCAAAATTATTTGGAAGAATCTTGGATAAAAGATTTAAAGAAAAAATATTCCATAAAAATTGATTATGATACATTATATAGTATCAAAGAAAAACCTTAGTACTTGAGTATTTCAACTTTTAGATCTATTTACTATATTCTATTTATCCTTACGCTTTCAATCAGTTGTAAGAATGAAAATAAGGAAGTAAAACTAGCTAGGTTTAACGATGTTTTTTTGTATCAATCAGAACTTATCAATGAAATTCCAATAACATTAAATGAAAATGACAGTGCTATATTTGCTAATAATTATATTCACAAATGGCTTGTTGATCAAATGATAATGGAAAAATCAGAAGAGATGATTCCATTAAAATTTAATAGTGTTGAAAAAAAAATAAATAAATATAAACGCTCATTAATAACATATGAATTTGAACAATTTTATATTAATAAAAGGCTAGACACATCAATAAGTTACCTGGAAATCAATGATTATTATACTAGTCATTTAGATGACTTTGTATTAAACGATTATGTGGTTAAATGCATGTACATAAAAGTCCCAAAAAAATCAAAAATCATAAAAGACGTCAAAAAAAACTATCATATCATTAATGAAAAAATGGTGGACCAAATGGTGAAACTTGGTCAGAAGGAAAATGTTAAATTTTATTACAACCCTGAAGAATGGATATTTTTTGATGATTTGCTTAAAGAATTGCCCATTTTAGAAAACTATTCTAAGGTGGAATTCATAAAGAAAAAAAAGAAAACCATAATTGAGTATAATGATTATGTATATTTTGTAAACATATTTGATTTTATTATTAAAAATGGAACTTCTCCTTTGAGTTTTGAAACAAACAAAATAAAGAGTATTATTTTAAATCGTCGATCTAGAGACTTAAGAAAAAAATTAAGGTTGGATTTATATGATGATGGAATGAGGAATAATTACATTGAAAAATACAGATTATGAAAAAAATAGTTTTATTATTTTTATTAAACATGGTAGTTTTTATTGGACTATGTCAGGAAATTATTGATCAAGTAGTTGCCATTGTTGGTGAAAACCCTATTCTATATTCTGAGATCCAAGGACAAAAATTGCAATTAATGCAACAAGGAATAGAACTTGAAGAAGATATAGATTGTTATTTATTAGATGAGTTTATGACCCAACAACTTTTAATTCATCAAGCAGAAATTGACAGTATTGAAGTAACTGAAGACATGGTGAAGGTAGAATTGGATCAAAGAATTCAATATTTTTCTGCACAGGTTGGAGGAACTGAAGCATTGGAAGAGTTTTACGGAAAGTCAATTGAGGAAATTAAAGAAGAATTTTTTGAGCAAATTGAAGATAAAATGAAAGCTCAAAAGATGCAACAAGAAGTTACTGGTGGAGTTACTGCTTCTCCAAAAGAGGTGAGAAATTTTTTTTATAAAATTCCTTATGACAGTATTCCTTTTATTAATAGTAAGGTTAAAATTTCTCAAATGGTTATTGCACCTGAAATTAGCTATAACCAAAAAGAAATTACTAAAAATAAACTTCAAAAAATAAAAAACAGAATCAATGCAAATGAAATTTCCTTTTCTGTTGCAGCTGAGTTTTATTCAAACGATCCTGGTTCTAAGTCTAACGGAGGAAATTTTGGTTGGGTTGATAGAGGGGATTTTGTCCCTGAATTTGATGCAATTGCGTATACTATTCCTTTGAACACAGTCTCTAATGTATTTGAAAGCCCTTTTGGATTTCATATTCTTAAAATTGATAAAAGAAGAGGAGATCAATATTATGGTTCACATATATTGTTAAAGAATGAAATTAGTGAACAGGATCTTGCAGATTTAAAAGAAAAATGCATTTCAATTGCTGAAGAAATCAAAATAAAAAAAACAACTTGGGAGTTGGCTATTAAAAATAATTCTACCAAAAAAAATAATGGTCCCAGTGGAGTAGTATTTAATGAAGCAACTGGAGATATGTATTGGGATATGCAAAATATTGATAAATCATTATTTGTCGGTATTAATAACTTAGAGATAGGTGAATATTCTGAACCTTTGTACTATGAAGATCCCAAGGGAAATATTGGTTATAGAATTTTAAAATTGGAAGATAGAACTTCTCCACACCAAGCAAATTTAGATGATGATTATGAATATATTCAAAAATTTGCAGTGAATGAAAAGCAGATTAATCAAATGGATATCTGGGTAAGTAAATCAGCTAAGAATACATACATTAAAATAGATGATATGTTTAAAAATTGTTCAAATGTTAAAAAATGGAATGTTAAATATTAATTTATCATTTGATAACCAATTATCTTCCTAATATATTTAAATTTGACTGTTAATATTAAAATTAACGTTGATTATACATTAATTGTAATAAATAAGAGTATTTATTAATTTTGTTTAAATTTTCATAACAAATACTAAACAAAACAAAATATCACTATATTTATACCATAAAAATTAGAATGAATATTTTCCGAAATCTTTTTTACTTATTTATTTTCATCTCCTTTGGAATATTTTTCAATACCAATAAATTTATTTCTCAAGCCTCATATCATTATGTGGGTACTAACACGATACAAAATACTAGTTCTGCTTATCCATCTATATATGGCAATTGGTTTAGAGGAGTTAAAAATCAGATGCTTATCAGGGCTAATGAACTGCAAGCAGCTGGTATATCAGCTGGAAATATTACTGGATTAGCTTTCGACATCGTTACTCCATCTGGTGGAACATTGCAAAGTTTTCAAATTGATATAAAAGCTACTACCCAAACCTCATTGAGTAGTTGGAGTAATAACAATCTTAATACCGTTTTTGGTCCCTCTACTTACACAGATCAAACTGGATGGAATCAGCATGATTTTTATAATCCATTTCTTTGGGACGGAACATCAAATATTGTTATACAAACTTGTTTTTACAGTAATGGTTGGTCACAAAATGCTGTAATGAATATGTCTAACTACTCCTACAATACGCTGATCTACAGAAGAAGAGATAATTCCTCTCCTTGTAATTCCAACTGGATTAACGGAGTTGAGTCTGATAGGCCAAATATAAGATTTTCATGGGTTGACCCAAGCAGTCCTCCAATTACTAATTTTTCTTCCAATGCAACTTCTACATGTAGTGGAACTGTTAGCTTTTTTGATCAATCTACAAATACACCTACTTCTTGGTTGTGGAATTTTGGTGATGGTAATTCATCTACTTTACAAAATCCTACCCATACATATACTAGTTCAGGATCTTTTTCTGTAGAACTAATTACTTTTAATCCATTTGGGTCTGATACAATTAATTTCAATAATCTCATTCAGGTTAATCTATCTAACACACCTCCACTGGCACCTTCTTGCATTCCTAACACTGGCATCGCTGGACTGGCAGGTAATTACGGTATTACAGAATTTAATTTTGGTAATTTATCTGTGGCATCTGGAACTTCGTCTGAAGGTTATTCAGATTTTACCTGTGATTCATCATTGTTTTATATTGGACAAAACTATAATTTAAGAGCAGTACACTCCTCACCCATTCCTCAGAACTTTTCTGCTTGGATTGATTATAATAATAATGGTATTTTTGAATATCCCTTAGAACAAATTGCTTCAAGTCTTTCGAGTGATTCTACTAATGCCACTGTTTCAATTCCATCTTTTGCCACTCCTAATGTGCCATTAAGATTAAGAATTATGAGTGATGCATCTTTTTCTGGGCCGTTAGATAATCCTTGTGGAAGACCCCAAGATTCTATTCTTATTTATGGACAAGCTGAAGATTATACCATTTATTTGGCATTAAATACAAATCCTCCTATATCTAATTTTGAAAGTAATTTAAATTTCTCCTGTGACGGTATTGTACAATTTACTGATTTGTCAACCAATGTCCCTTATGCATGGTATTGGGATTTTGGAGATGGGAATTACTCACTTTTTCAAAATCCTGTTCATTCTTACATAAATAACGGAATTTATGATGTAACACTTATTTCCAGTAATTCATATGGATCAGATACCATTACTTTTCCACAATATATTGAGGTTGATTCTACCAATTTACTTTCTCCTGTAGCATCTAATCCTAGTACATTAAGTTATTGTTGTGATTATGGTATTTCGAGAGTTCAAATTGCTAATATTAACAAACCTTCACTTGATGGCATTGCTGGATATGAAGATTTCTCTTGTCTTGAGCAAGCTTTTGTTGAAGCTGGAACTAATTATGCTCTAAGAATTTTTACAAGTGGAAATAATCCTCAAGATACAAGAGCTTGGATAGATTATAATAACGATGGTATTTTCTCATCTAATGAAAAAGTTATGGAGAAAATAAACGAAATCAATCCTGTCTCTATCATCCAGATCCCATCCAACATAGTTACTAACACAGCGGTAAGATTAAGAATTTCTAGTGATGAAGTTGGAAATGCCAATGGACCATTGGATGATGTTTACAGAGGACAAGTTGAAGATTATGCAATCATAGTAGCTACTTGCCCTGAACCAAGTAATATCGTATTTGGTCAACTAACCAAAACTTCCATAGAATTAAATTGGGATGCTGGCGGTACTGAAGATTCTTGGAATTTAAGATATGGTCCTCAAGGTTTTGGAGTCTTTAGTGGTCTAGGAACTACCATAGATAATATTTTTGTAAATAATTTCTTTGTAACTGGCTTAGACGAACTTACAAGCTATGACTTTTATGTACAATCAATTTGTACAGGAAATACCAGCAATTGGATTGGTCCATTTAATGAAACTACACTAAATATTAAAGACAATTTGTCCAGTAATGTTTTTATATACCCAAATCCTAATGATAAAATTTTTAATATTCAATGTTCTGCAAACATGAAAACAATTGAAATCTTAGATGTTTTGGGGAATTCAGTTCAGACTATAAATACTCAATCATCTTCTTTAAAAATTAATATTGAAGAAAAACCATCAGGAATTTATTTTTTAAAAATATATTTTAAAAATGATAATTCTGTTATTAAAAGAATTATTTGTAATTAAAGTTTAATATGAAAAGAATTCTTTTAATATTTATTATTAATATTTTCTTATTGGGCAATTACTTTGCTACCCACCTTGTCGGGGGAAATCTAGCTTACGAATTTGTTGGCATTCAACCAAATGGAGATTTTAGATACACCCTTAGGCTCAATTACTATTTTGATTGTGGATCCAACTCCAATTGGCAACCACCAAGTATTCCAACCAATATGTCCGTTGGGGTTTATGCACATGATGATCCTACAGATATATATTCTACAACCACTGGAAGTTATCCCAAATATGGTAGCTCAGATGTGGATATGGTTTACATTTCCACCGTTCAGGAATATTTTGAGGTAACTCCCAACAATCCTAGTGGATGTAATGTCGGAAATTCAACATGTGTTTACACTGTATTATACACAGGTCAAGTAGATCTTTCTCCTACAAACCCTACTTCTGGTTTACCCGTTATTGGAGGATATTTTCTAATTCATGAAGCTTGTTGTAGAAATGGAGGGGCAAATGGAATCGATAATATTCAATCTCCTGGAAGTGCAGGAATGGCTTTTTACTCTTATATTCCTCCATATGGTTATGAAAATAACAG
>NTKH01000059.1 GCA_002457645.1 Bacteroidetes bacterium MED-G20 | reverse complement strand
AAGTTTACACTACTGTACGTTCTTCTTTCAATAAAGTTAGTAGTTTCTTCGAAGTTTACATCTTTTCCATGTTCCATAATAAGCCATCCGTTTTTTTTAAGAATTTTTTTTTCAAAAATAAGAAGAGGAATTTGATTTATATCTTCTAGGTTATAAGGAGGATCTGCAAATATTAAATCGTAACTATTTTCTTTAGTTTTTTCAATGAATTTCCAAGCATTAGCCTTAACGGTCTTAATATTCATGGATAGTTTTTTAGCATTTAAATTAATGAATTTGACAGCGCTAATTTGTGTATCAACACAAATGACACTTTGAGCTCCTCTTGAAATAAATTCATAGGCAATGCTGCCAGTTCCTGAAAAAAGATCTAATATATCTAACTCTGAAATTAAAACTCTATTCTCAAGAATATTAAAAAGAGCTTCCTTGGCAGTACTGGTTGTTGGTCTGGCTTTAATACTTTTATTGTTGGGAATATAAATTGATTTATATTTTCCTGAAATAATTCTCATTATGAATTTTTATAGTCAGACTCTTTGTGAGAATAAATCTGAATTTTAGGAAATATTTCTTTAATTTTTGAAATTAATTTTTGATCATCTAGTCCCATATGATCAATAGTAAATTCTTCATCAATAAATCCTGATTCTTTAATCACGCTTAATAAATAATATAGTGAATCGTCAGAATTATCAATAATATATCTGTTGATAAGTATGAGTTTGTTTTTAAAAAAGGAGGAGATATATATTATTTTTTCACCGAGGAAAAATTTTAACTTGTTTCCTTCGCCTGAGAAAAACATTAACAACTCACAAAAATGCATAGGGTTGTATTGAGGCAGTTTGGTTTGTATTTTTTCAATTAATTTATTTTTGAGCCCCCAGTATACAATGGATTCGTGATGGGTGTGTAAACTTTTAAAAAAGGTGAGCTGTGAGTGGTTATTTGTAAGAAGTTTGTTTTTTTGATCCTCTGAAATATTTGAAAAAAGTTCTTCTGGTATAATAGTGAAATAAGGATTGTCAATAAAAATATTTTTTATTTTTATGCTTTCATCTATTTTTGAAATTTTAAATTCCTTCCAGAAACCTGATTCAGTTAATGAAAAGTAATTGTCTTCAAAAATGAATATGTCTTTAGGAGATGGTTTCAAGGATTTGGATTTATTTCCAATTCCCACTTGTTTTGACTTCATTTAGAGAGCCTGTGATCAAAGTGTCTCTCTCATTAAGCGGGTCATAGGGTGAAGGGTCATAAGCAATAAATACTGGTGTTCCAACTTTAGAAAGTAGATAAAAATAATCTTCAGTCTCTAAATTAAAATCACTGTAATTAGTCTTTTGGCCTTTGAAAAATTCAAATGTGATGGAGTTGGTATCAATTGAACGATTGATGGCTAATTTTTTAAAATTTTCTATTTCTATTCTCGGACTAGAAAATTCATCTTCTTTTATCATGATATCTTTTCCAACATGAAATGGCTCGAATAATTCTGGATTGTAAAGTGGTGGCTGCAAATTATATGACAAAACATCTTCTAGATCTGTCCAATATGCTCTTGATGGTCTAGAAACTATATCTTTTTGAGTCAATTTGAGTTCGATTTTCTCTCCAGATCTTAAGATTAGAAAAGTTAAGGTATCTTTTTTCTTATTTTTCAGTGAACTCAGAAAATCTTCAGACTTGTTAAAAGATATGGAATCAACTGATACAATATTATCCCCTATTAATAGTTGTGGAATTTGAGGTATAGAATCTTTCACGATTAAACCTTTTATGTCTTTTCCATAATAAGCTTTATCATTTCCATTAAAATCAATTAAATAAGAAGATACAAAATTATACTCATCTCCTTTTCTGTGCAGAAGTACTTCAAACGTAATATCATCATTTGATTCTAAAATTTTTGCATCAATTTTAAAATATTTATTTTCCGACATTGGAACTTTATCAAGGCTATTGATGTCAAAATCAAATAGTCTATTATTGGATGAGTCATCACCAGTTTCAAATAATTTTACTAAAACATTTTCCCAACTGGTGTCTTTAGTTAGCAAGCCACATTTTAATGCCTCTTGCTCATCATATGATTCAATTTGGATATAATCAAGAATAGGGTCGTACCCAAGAACTTCCGCATGTTCAGGAGTTATTTTATAATCAGGAACGATCCCTTTGGTACTAATTGAATATACACTATCATTTAAAAGAAACCTTTTGAGTTCTTCAAAATTATCACTGTACCATCCATATTTTTTTTTGTACTCTAATTGAATTATTTCAATGTCTCTGAGTCCCTGCTTGATATTAGCGTCAATTTTTTTTTTCAAATCTATTTGGCTTATTGTAGTAGATATTGAAGAGTAGGTGGAGTAGCCAAGTAAAATACAGCTTATAAGCATTACAGCAAGTATGGATAGGTGAGTATTTTTAGTGATAATTTCTCTTATATATAGAATGGTTACCACACCCATGAGAATAACAACAAGTGAGCCAATTAAAAAAGTTCCAGATTGGCTTGTAGAACCTGTCCCACTGAAAATAGCGGTGTTTAAAAGCATGAATCCCATTAAAATAACAAGAACAGGAAAAATGTACTTTTGTATAAGAAGGTTTCGTTCTTCCATAAAGAGAATTTTAGTTGCAAATCTAATATTTTTTTCAAAAGCTTCTTCTCATATTGTCAACAAAATGGCTACATTATATAGCTAATTTTTATAGAATTATATTCTAATTTTTAAATTTATATAAAAATATTAATTCTTAAAATATTTATAATATAAAATATTATTTTAAATTATTTATTTATTTCAACGAATTATTTTAATTTGTATATTTGGATTGATATAAATTTAATGAAAAAAGATATTCTTAAAAAAGCATTTGATTTGATTAACAAATCAAGATCAATGAGTGATCTTTTTGAAAAGGAAAAAAGCATTACCTCCAAATATGTACATGCAACATCCAAAGGACATGAAATCATTCAAATAGCCACAGCTTTACATTTAAAAAAAAATGATTTTTTATATCCATATTATCGTGACGACTCTATGCTGTTAGGAATTGGACTACAACCTTATGACTTAATTCTGCAGCTATTAGCAAAATCCAAAGACCCATTTTCTGGAGGTAAAACCTATTACTCTCATCCAAGTTTAAATGACCCTAATTTTCCTAAAATCCCTCATCAATCATCAGCTACTGGAATGCAAGCAATACCTGCAACAGGTGCTGCTATGGGGTTGTTATATAAAGAGGAAGTTGGCCTTTCTAAAAGAGATGAAAAATCCCCAATTGTAATTTGCTCACTTGGTGATGCTTCATGTACAGAAGGAGAAGTATCAGAAGCTTTTCAAATGGCAGTTCTGAAGAAACTTCCCATTATATATTTAGTACAAGATAATGAATGGGATATTTCTGCGAAAGCTGAGGAAACCAGAGCTCAGGACATATCTTTCTTTGCTAAAGGTTTTAAAGGTTTGGAAACTATTACAATTGATGGAACAGATTTTATAGAGTCTTACAATGCTGTTGGTAAAGCCTTTGATTTTACTCGCAAAAGAAAATGTCCAGTTCTTATACATGCTAAAGTTCCACTACTTAATCATCATACTTCTGGAGTTAGGATGGAGTGGTACAGAGACGATTTGGAGGAACATATCTCAAGAGATCCTCTTCCTAAGATTACAGAGCTACTTCTAAATAATGGCTTTTCTGATGCCGAAATTTCAGAAATTTCAGAAAATTCTAAAAAAATTGTTCTTGATGATTATAATAAGGCAATCAAAGATAAAGAACCTGATATAAAAGAGTTACATCATCATATATTAGCCCCAACAACAATTTTAAAGGAATCTGGAGACAGAGCTCCTAAAGATAAAGAGCCAACAGTTATGGTGGATTCGGCTTTATTTGCTATCAGAGAAATTTTAGAATCTGATCTTAGGTGTTTACTATACGGTCAAGATGTAGGGGGAAGGTTAGGAGGAGTATTTAGGGAGGCTGCCACTTTAGCACAACAATTTGGAGATAATAGAGTATTTAATACTCCAATTCAAGAAGCTTTTATTATTGGGAGTACTGCAGGGATGTCGGCTGTTGGGTTAAAACCAATTGTAGAGGTTCAATTTGCCGATTATATTTGGCCAGGACTAAATCAATTATTTACAGAGGTCAGCAGATCATATTATTTATCAAATGGAAAATGGCCTGTAAGTATGATTTTAAGAGTTCCAATTGGCGCCTATGGATCCGGAGGTCCATATCATTCATCCAGTATAGAATCAATAGTTACTAATATAATTGGTATCAAAGTTTTGTATCCATCTACAGGAGCTGATCTTAAAGGATTAATGAAAGCTGCTTATTTAGACCCTAACCCAGTTCTTATACTAGAACACAAGGGATTGTATTGGTCTAAAATTAAGGGAACTCGAGGAGCTATGACAATTGAACCTGACAAAGACTATATTATACCAATTGGAAAAGCACGAAAAGTAATTGAAGCTAGTAATGTTTCTATTGAATCTGGTAATTCAGCATTGATTATAACCTATGGTAGAGGAGTTTATTGGTCACTTGAAGCTTCAGAATTTTATAATAATCAAATTGAAATTTTAGACCTTAGAACTTTAAATCCATTAGATGAAGATCAAATATATGATGCTTGTAAATTACATGGAAGAATCTTAATAGTGAGCGAAGAGCCTTCATCCTCCTCTTTCTCATTAGGCTTAGCTGGAAGTATTCAAAAAAATTGTTTTGAGTTTATAGACGCTCCAGTTGAAGTTCTAGGTTCCGAAAATACACCAGCGATCCCTCTAAATGAGATTTTAGAGTCCGAGTATCTACCAAATGCAGAAAAAGTAAAAAAAGTTCTTTCTAAGCTTTTTGAATATTGATTATTACAATTAAGATTTATATAATAAATTCGTTTTAATTTTAATACTATGAAATATTTAAATAAAGAAATCTTTGGGAATCCTATTGAAAATTGGCTTATTGCCGTTGGAATATTAATGGGCTCCTTTGTTGTTGTCAAAATAATGTATTGGGTTTTTTCTAATGTTTTCCAAAAAATAACTTCAAAAACAAAAAATAATTTAGATGATACGCTGTTAAGAACACTTCAAAAACCAATTACTTTTTTAGTAATAGTTTCAGCATATTTTTATGCTGTTAAATTCCTTCATTTTAGTCTAAATGCCGAATCCATATTGTTAAATATTGCTTACCTATTTACAGCTATAGGAATAACTTCAATTATTTCAAGAGTTATTGACGCTGTAATTTCTGAAGTGGTATTGCCTATCTCTGAAAAATCTGAAACCAGTTTTGATAACCATCTAATTCCAGTTATACAAAAAGCTGTAAGGGCTATTATATGGTCTTTAGGTGTTGTTGTTGGACTTGATAATATTGGCTTTGATATCACAGCTATGATCGCTGGTTTGGGGATTGGAGGATTGGCATTGGCTTTAGCAGCTCAGGATTCAGTAAAAAATATTTTTGCAGGCATTATGATTTTTTTAGACAAACCATTTAAAATAAAAGACAGAATTAAAATTGATGGACACGATGGAGTAGTTGAAGAAGTTGGACTAAGAAGTACTAGAGTAAGAACTCTTGAAGGAAGAATTGTCACCATTCCTAATTGTACATTTACTGACAATAGTGTTGTAAACGTCACTTCTCAACCTGCTTTAAAAGTTAAAATCAATTTAGGTTTGACTTATGACACTAATGAAGATGATATGCAAAAAGCTATTAATATTTTGCAAGATATTGTTAAGAACCAAGATGCTATAACAGACGATTACGCAGCAGGATTTAATGGTTTCGGGGACTTCTCTTTAAATATATTATTTATGTATTATGTAAGGTCTGAATCTCACTGGTTGAACACACAGACATTGGTAAATAAGGAAGTTTTGAAAAGATTTAACGAAGAAGGGTTAGAATTTGCTTTTCCAACCCAAACTATTTTCAAAAAAGAAGTTTAATCTATACTAATCAACTCTACTTCAAAAATAAGTGTTGAGTATGGTCCAATTTGTTGGCCTGCTCCTCTTTCACCATAAGCTAAATCATAGGGAACATATAATTTCCATTTGGAACCAACTGACATTAACTGTAAAGCTTCTGTCCATCCTTTAATTACACCTCCAACTGGGAAGCTTGCAGGTTCCCCTCTATCAACAGAACTATCAAAAACAGTTCCATCAATTAACGTACCATGGTAGTGAGTAGTTACTTTATCTTCTAACTTAGGTTTTGGACCAGTTCCTTCATTGATAACTTCATATTGTAATCCACTAGCTAAAGAAATGACACCTTCTTTTTTGGAGTTTTCTTCTAAAAAATTCTTTCCTTCTTCAATTTTAGATTCGCTCATAGCACTTTGTTTTTTAGCAAAGTAATTCTGTATAATCATTAAGGCCTGTTCGCCATTTATTTTAGGATCAGTTTTTTCGTTAATTACTTCTTTCATCCCTATTAAAAAGTTATCAATATTAATATCTTCAAATTGAGATTGCATATTTTCACCAATATTGACTCCTAAGCTATAGCTTACGGAATCTAACTCATTATCTAAAACAACTTCTTTCGGGGCTTCACTTTTACAAGCAATAAATAAAAGTAAGGATGGTATGATTATTATATTTTTCATTTTAGTTTATTTTAATTAGTTCAACTTCAAAAATTAAGGTGGTGTAGGGTCCTATTTGTGGCCCGGCTCCTCTTTCGCCATAGGCTAAATTGTAAGGAACAAATAATTTCCATTTAGAGCCAACTGACATTAACTGTAATGCTTCAGTCCAACCTTTAATAACTCCGCCAACAGGAAATGTAGCAGGTTGTCCTCTTTCTACTGAACTATCAAAAACAGTTCCATCAATTAAAGTTCCATGATAATGTGTTGTAACTTGATCTTCCAACGAAGGCTTTGGACCTTCTCCTGATTTTAATATTTCATACTGTAAACCACTTTCAAGAGTAATCACATTATTCCTTTTTTTATTATCTTCTAAAAACTTTTCACCCTCCTCAATAATAGATTCACTAGCTTTAGCCTGTTGTTTTTTGAAGAAATCTTGGATAACTTTTTGAGCATCAGCAGCAGTAATTTTAGGTTCTTTTTTATCGTCTAGAACGTCTTTAATAGCCAATTCAAAGTTCTTTAAATCAATATCTGGAAACTGAGATTTAATATTTTCTCCAATATTCACTCCTAAACTATAACTTACAGAATCTATTTCATTTGTGATTTTTTGGGCTGACATAATTGTATTTATTGTTATTATTAATAATAGATATATATATTTCTTCATTTAGATAAGTTTTAAAATAAAATTGGAATTAACCACTCTTCTTTTGAGTTCTTACAACTTTCTTGGTTACTTGATTTGATGTTATTTTAGGTTTTTGCTTGGTAGATACTTTTTTTGGTTTTATATCTTTCTTCACTACTTTTTCTTCATCTTTATCATTTTCAGATTTTTTGAGCTTAAGATTTTTAGTATCATGTAGTATATTATACCACTGAAATAGTTTTTTTATATCTGAATTATAAACTTGTTCTTGGTCATAGTTAGGAACAAATTCTTCTAACTTTTTTCTCAATTTAGAAATATCTTCGCTGTGTAAGATAGTTTTTTTGCCATCGTTGGATTCGAATATTTTTCTATATATTTCCGATAGTAAAATCTCTTCGTCGTAGGTATAGATACTAATATCCGAAAGTGCACTTATTTTATTAGAATTGAATATTGGAAAACGCTTTTTATCAGTGATTGATTCTACAATTACGTTATTCTTTGATTTTCCAACTACGCTGAATAGTCCTGATTTTCCAGAAATTGAGATGATGTCTTTTAAATCCATAATTTAATTATCGCGCAAATCTAGTAATTATTCTACAACTAATTTTATTGGTTTTAAATTAGATTTATTTTTAACTCTCAACCAATATATTCCAATATTGGTATTCATATCATTAATTTCAAATTTATTATAATTAGAATAGAATGTTTTTATTATCCTACCACTTATATCGAAAATTTCTAAGATGAAGGGGCCTTTTGTATTTTTTATTTCAATACTAGTAGTATTTTTAAAGGGGTTAGGGAATACATAAATTTGTCCATTTTTATTTTCAATAGTACTAATTGAAGAAGCAATTGACTGAGTAACATAGAAACTTTGATTAATACTGTATCCAAAATCACCTTGTCCTTGACTAATTATTATATTATTCAAATCTTTTAAAGTCCAACTTCCATCACTTCCTCCCCATAAAGCACCTCCAAGTCCATCTCCATAGTAATCATTAAGTTCAAATGTATAACACTCACTTTCATCAAGGTAAATATCTTTAATAATGGTACTATTTGCTTGACTTCCACCACCAGATGGGTTACAATTGTAGGGACCTTCATTATACCAAATAGAATCTTGACTATCTTTTACCGTCCAATAAGTCTCCAAACAGTAATCGTCTAAAATTAGTTCAAGTGTCAAAGGAGCTCCAATATTATTATTGATTGAAAGGTATAAAATATTGATACTATCGCACCCATTAATTGATTGAAGAGTATCAGTATATAAACCAGAAGAATCAATAAGAGTCCCGTTCCAAAGATAACTTCCGCAAACACTTACACTATCTTCGAAAATAAAATTCTCTAGTATGGTTAGGTGTAAAGAAACAATGCTATCACAACCTAAAGATGTGGTAAGTGTATCAGTGAATAAACCACTATTTGAATAATTGTTTCCGTTCCAAAAATAGTCATTGCAAACTGTTGCACTATCATTAACAACTATTGAATTATTGATAATAAGGTTTAAAGTTACAACGCTGTCGCATCCTAAAAAAGTTTGAAGGGTATCAATGTAATTTCCAGTTTGAGAATAGTTTAACCCATTCCATAGAAAACTATTACAGGTTGTTATATTTTCTTGACCAGAAGCTGATGGACTTATTGTAAGGTTTAAAATAGAAATACTATCACATCCATTTGATGTAAGAGAAGAGTCATAATAAGTTCCAGATTGCGAATAAGTACTTCCATTCCAAGTATAAGTGCCACATGTTGTAATATTTTCTTGGTTAGAGACATTGTAATCAATAGTTAAAAACAAGCTGACTATACTATCACATCCTGAAATTGAGGACAACGTATCTACATAATTCCCAGAAAGAGAGTAGTTATTTCCATTCCAATTATAATCATCACAAGTTATAATTGTTTCACTAGAAGAAATAGAAGAATTTAAAGTTAGATTAAGAGAAACAATACTGTCGCATCCTAATGTAGATTGTAAAGTATCAGTATAATTTCCTGACTGAGAGAAGTTATTTCCGTTCCAATTATAATCCCCACAGCTTAATATAGTATCAGTTGAAAAAATAGATGGGTTAATTATTAAATTTAATGTTACAATACTGTCACAGCTTCCAGATACCAAAATAGTATCTGTATAATTACCGCTTTGTGTGTAATTATTTCCGTACCAAAAATAATCATTGCAAGAAGAAATATTTTCTGAGAAAGAAATATAGTTGGAGATGGTTAAGTTGAGAGTTATAATACTATCACATCCGTTAATATTTTGCAATGTATCGTTATAATTTCCAGATTGATTGTAGGAATTTCCATTCCAAATATAATTGTTACAAGTTGTGACATTTTCCTGAGAACTTCCACCACTATTTATGGTTAAGTTGAGAGTTAAAATACTATCACAACCATTGACTGATTGAAGGGTGTCTGTGTAAGTTCCCGATTGATAATAAGTATTTCCTCTCCAAAAATAATTATCACAATTAGAAATGTTTTCTTGAGAACTTCCACCACTAATTATGTTTAAGTTGAGAGTTAAAATGCTATCACAACCATTAGCAGATTGTAGAGTATCAAGATAAGTTCCCGATTGATAATAAGTATTCGCTGCCCAAAAATAGTTGTCACAACTTGAGATGTTTTCTTGAGAATTCCCAGCGCTGTTAATTGTTAAATTTAAGTTGACTATACTGTCACAGCCTAAAAAAGACAACAAGGTATCAGTATAGTTCCCTGATTGAGAATAAAAAGCCCCATTCCAATTATAAATATCACAAGCTGTTATATTTTCTTGGGTTAAAGCTTGATTTACATTTATAAAATTATTTTTAATCAACGTATCAAAGTTAA
>NTKH01000058.1 GCA_002457645.1 Bacteroidetes bacterium MED-G20 | reverse complement strand
TTATATGACAGCATTTCAATTATTAAATAAAAAATTTATATGAAATTATTTAAATTGCTGAATATCATATATTTAAAATTATTTTTTTTCATTGCAATTACCATCTTTCCTTCTACACACCAAGGACAAAACATGTCTATATACGGAAATGTTATTGATACTCTAAATAATACTTCCAAAAAAAATGCAGTAGTAATGTTGGTTCGATTATCAGATTCTGTAATGATAGGATTTAAAAGAACCGATGATAATGGAGGCTTTTATTTTAACACCCCAATGGATACTGTTGAAATTATTATATCTCACCATAATAATGATGATAAGGTAATCTTCTTTTTTCCATCAAATGATAGGATGTCACTTAACCTCAACAATACTATTCTTCCCGAAAAGAGTGAAATGATGAATGAAGTAACCATTTACGCATATAAAGATCCTGTTTTTTTTAGGGGAGATACTTTGGTTTTTCTAGCTGACTCTTTTAAAACAAAAGCTAATGCAGTAGTAGAAGATTTACTAAAAAAACTTCCTGGAATAGAAGTGGATAAAAATGGAAGTATTACATCTCAAGGAAGAGAAGTAAATAAAGTTTTAGTAGATGGTGATGAATTTTTTGGTAGTGACCCAACTATTGCCACCAAAAATCTAGGAGCAAAGAGTATAGAGAGTGTAGAAATATATGAAGAAGAAAATACTGATTCTGATGAAACTGCTGATGAAACCATACAAGTTATGGATTTGCGTTTAAAAGAAGACGCTAAAAAAGGCTATTTCGGAAGACTTTCTGGTGGAACAGATTTCAATGACTTTTACGAAGGTGAGTTACTTTTCAATAAATTTAATAAAGACTTTAAACTATCTGTTTTTTCTTTAGCTTCAAATACTCCTAGAGCAAATTTTGGTTATGGAGATATTAAAAAATATGGATTAAGTACTGATAACGGGAATTTCTTTAGCGACGGAGATAGAGGAGGATGGTGGGGAGGTTTTGATGGATATGATAATAGTGGTATTCCAGAGACGATAAAATCAGGAGTATTTTTCTCCGATAAGATTGGAGATAAAGTCAAAGTAGGACTAAATTATACTTTCAATCAATCATCTTTAATAGCAAGATCTGAAAGAAATTTACAATACTTACTAAGAGACACTACATTTTTTGTAGAAGAAAATAATGTCTCTAATCAAAAAAGCAATGCTCATCTTGTAAATGCAAGAATTGAGATACAATTAGACAGTGCAACAACTTTAGAAATATTACCCAGCTATAGCCTTTCTTCTAATCAGAACAATGATACTTTAATAAATACTTTTCTTTCTGAAGATACCATTATTAATTCTAACTCAATTGTTCAACAGAGTCACCGTTCTGAAACTTATAATTTTAGTACTGAAATAAGATTGAAAAGAGAATTCAAGAAAAAAGATAGGCTTCTAAAATATGCCTTTGTCTATTCAGAATTTGAAAATGACGAAGATCAATTTAATTTGACCAATAATAATTATATTAATAATATTTCTTTAAATGATACTATTGATCAAAATCAAGACTTTTTATCAGGATCTAACAACTATAAATCGCAATTTCTTTTTAGAGAACCATTAAATAAAAAATGGGGACTGGATATAGAGCATTTATACAAGCTCAATATAGGGAACCAAAATAGAAAAACTTATGATAGAAATTTGATAACTGGAGAATACAGTATACTTGCTCCTGAATTTTCTAATTATTTTGACAATTTAAAACTTACTAACAGAGCTGGAATTTATACAATATATAGATACAAAAAAGACAGACTAAAAATAGGTGGATATATTAGAAATGTACAATTAAGAAGTTTTGATGAAAATGATATTCCACTAACTGATTCATTAAATTTTTGGGATATTCTTCCACAGATTAGTTTTAGACATAAATTTAATAACTCTCAAAGGCTAAGATTTAATTATCGAACCAACTCTAGACAACCTTCCCTAAATCAATTACAACCTGTACAAAACAATTCTAATCCAAACAAAATAGTTGAAGGAAACCCAGATTTAAGACCCGATTATTCTCATCAATTAAATATTTCTTATAATCACTGGAAAGGGCTAACTGGAAGCTATATATGGTCTAACTTATCATATAGAAGAGTGTTGAATCCCTTTTCCAATCAAGTTTCTTATGATGATATTGGAAGAACTATATCCAAAACTATAAATATGGATTCATCTGTAAATGAATTTACATCTCTAAATATAGGTGGTAAAATTCCTATTGGAAATTCCCCATTGGGATTAAATATTAGAAATTTTTCTAACTATAGTATAACAAATACGGTAATAAATAATCTAAAAAACACAACTACCACCCTTTCTCAGAATAATGAAATAGCATTAGAGTGGGAAACAGACTCTTTGTTTATTGAGATTGGTGCTGAGATAGGCTATTCTAAGCCAACCAACAGCTTAAACCTTTACAGTCAACCATTTGTAACTCAATACTTCTTTTTAGATACAGAAATTGAATTGCCTTGGAAAATGACTTTTTTTAGTGAATCTGGCTATACAATTAATACACAAAGAGCTGATGGATATAATATTAATTTTTTAATCATTAATTTTTCTTTAGAAAAAAGATTTACTAAAAATGAAAGTATTATCCTTTCTATAGAAGGAAATGACATACTTAATCAAAATATTATAGCTCAAAGACTAATTCAGAATAATATGATCATTGATAATAAAACTACCATCATCTCTAGATATTTTCTAGCAAGGCTCACTTATAAGTTCAATAATAATAAAACCAAAGCACAAGATGAATCCTTTCATTAAAAACATTGTATTATTATTTATAGTATTTAATATCTCTTGCTCAATTGGTCAAATAACTCATGGAGTAATTCTATTTGAAAGAAAAACCAATCTATTAAAAAAATATAAAAGTCCAGAATCTCAAAGGTGGCTGAGAGGAGAAAAAGTGAAAATTGATCGCTTTAACCTTCATTTTTCAACTGAAAAGTCTGTTTTTATGCCCATAGAATCTGCTGTACCGTCAAAAGCTGATTGGGCTACATCAAAAAATACTGTTATCCAAGATTTTAGTAATAATGAAAGGATAGCTATTTACAATCTTTTTGGGGAAAGCAAATCAGTAAAAGACCCCATCATTAAAAGAACTTGGAAGATAACTGAGAGAAAAAGAAATATAGCTGGGTACAGTTGCCGAAGAGCTATATGGCCCAAAAATGATAGCACCAGAATATATGCTTGGTATACTGATCAAATAATAGCATCCACTGGACCAGAATCTTTCAACGGACTTCCTGGAACAATATTAGGATTAGCAACTGAAGATGGTGGAGTGGTTTATTTTGCTAAAATAGTTAATGAAAAATATCAAAATATAGATGAAATAACTTCAGAAATTAAAATTAAAAAAACCTACACTGAAAAAGAATTGAAAGATGAATTAAGACAAAAAGCAAAATCAAACCCATGGATGGGTAGAATTATCAACTATTTATTTGAGTGGTAAGCTATAACAAACCCTCAATAATTCCGTCTATGCTTCTTCCATCTGCTTCAGCAATATAATTTTTTACAATCCTATGTCTTAAAATAGGTTTGGCTACTGCTTTTACATCTTCAATATCGGGGGAGTATTTACCATTTAATAGAGCATGACATTTGGCGCCAATAACTAAAAACTGAGAGGCTCTAGGTCCAGCTCCCCAAGAAATATATTTTTTGACTGATTCTGCTGCTGATGATTCTTTAGGTCTTGTACTTGCAGATAATCTGACAGCGTATTCCACAACATTGGCTGCAATAGGCGCTTTTCGAACTAAATTTTGAAAAAATAGGATTTCTTCAGCATTAATTACTTTCTTAAGACTTTTTAAATCTGATCCAGTAGTTTCATTAATAATAGATAGTTCTTGCTCAAATGTCGGGTATTGGACTAATATATTGAACATAAATCTATCTAACTGGGCTTCTGGCAAAGGATAAGTACCCTCCTGCTCAATTGGATTCTGAGTAGCTAAAACAAAAAAAGGATTGTCTAATTGATAGTTCTTTCCGGAAACTGTAACACTTCTTTCCTGCATAGCCTCTAAAAGTGCTGCCTGAGTTTTAGGAGGTGTTCTATTAATTTCGTCTGCTAAAACAATATTTGCAAATACAGGTCCTTTTAAAAACTTAAAACTTCTATTTTCATCTAAAATCTCTGCTCCAATAATATCTGAAGGCATTAAATCGGGTGTGAACTGAATTCTATTAAATGACAATCCCATACATTCAGAAATAGTATTGATCATTAGGGTTTTAGCCAAGCCAGGAACTCCTACTAACAAAGCATGTCCTTTAGAAAATATACTTATCAGTACTTGATCTATTACATCCTCCTGTCCAATTATTTTTTTTGAAATTTCAGCTTTAAGAATATTAAACTTTTCCAAAAAAGCATCAGCTGCTTCAACATCAGATTTATACATATAAATATTTTTGTTAAATATAAATTAAATTAAGTTTTTGAAATGTGAATATTGTAGTATATATTTCCAATGATTGTTAAAAAAATAAAATCTTAGCTAAATATGGATGTTTTTAAAGTCATTGAGCCTTCCAAAAATAAAATTCCATTTATTTTAAGCATCCCCCACAGTGGAACCAATATCCCATCAGACAAATTAAATTTTTATAATAAAGAACAATTAAAATTGAAAGAAGATACTGATTGGTACTTAGACCAATTATATGACTTTGCTCCAAAACTTGGAATTACCACAATTATGGCTAATTATTCTAGATGGCTGGTGGACTTGAACAGAAATCCAAATAATGAAGCTCTCTACAACGATGGAAGAATAATAACTTCCGTTTGTCCAACTACTAATTTTAATGGCAATCCCATTTATATTGAAAATCACAAAATTGATGAATTAGAAATATCTCAAAGAATTAAATCCTATTTCCTACCCTACCACAAACATATTAATCACCTGATTCATAACTTAATTGAAAAATTTCCAGCAGTAATTATCTGGGATGCTCACTCCATAAAAAGAAATGTACCTACTATATACAGCCAATCATTTCCTGATCTGATTATTGGAAACAATGATGATAAAAGCTGTGATAAAAAACTAACAGAAATTGTACATAATCAGTTGAGTAAATCTGGATTAAACATAACCAGAAATCATCCTTTTAAAGGGGGATATATTACAAGATCATTTGGATATCCGAAAAATAATATGAATGCCATTCAGTTAGAAATGTCAAAAGATTTATATATGTCTGAAAATGAAACCAAATACGATTTTAAAAAAGCAAATAAAATCAAAAATATTTTAGAAAGCACCTTTATAGAACTCATTAAAAATTTATAATGAAAAAGTTTTATTTTAATCAAATACTTCAAGAGAATGGTTGGAAACAAAACGTTAGAATAAGTGTTGATAAAAATGGTTTAGTAACTGAAATATTAGATCAATACGAAGGAAAAGATTTCGATGAAACTATTGAAATTGCCATTCCAGGAATACCTAATGCTCATTCACATGCTTTTCAATATGCTATGGCAGGAATGACAGAAAATCACCCAATTAAATCATTATCAAACTTCTGGTCTTGGAGAAAAACAATGTATGATCTTGCCTTAAATATTAATCCTGAAGATCTGCAAAACATTGCTACAATACTTTATAGTGAAATGCTGAAAAACGGATATACTCATGTTGCAGAATTCCACTATCTACATCACGATAAAAAGGGGGCTAAATACGATAATATTAGTGAAATGGGGGAAAGAATTTTAATTGCAGCTCAAGAAGTGGGAATGGAATTAACACTTGTTCCTATATACTATAATCAAGGTAATTTTAATGAAGCCCATTTTCCTGAACAAAGACGTTTTATTTCTTCAAATACAGACGATTATATCAAATTATTAGAGTCTTCTCAAAAAAACTGTAGTCTATACAATAGTTATTCTGGAATTGGAATTCATTCAATTAGAGCAGTAAAAGACTATATGATAAAAGAAATAAATCTTTACAATAACCATAAACTTCCATTTCATCTTCATATTTCAGAACAAAAAAAAGAAATAGCAGATTGTCTATCAAATTATAATTATAGACCTGTTGAATGGCTTTATAACAATATTGAAATAAAAGGAAATCATCACCTGGTTCACGCAACTCACCTAAATTCAAATGAAATAAATTTGATCACCAAAAATCAATCAAATGTTGTTCTATGTCCAATAACAGAAGGAAATTTAGCAGATGGATTTTTTAATTTCAATGATTTTCAAAAAAAAATGGGAAAATGGTGTATTGGCAGTGACAGTCATATTGGATTGTCTCCGTTCGAGGAAATAAGATTACTTGATTATGGAGTAAGACTTCAAACAAATAGCAGAAAAACATTCAAAAATAATTCGATTGGAAATGCAGGTCTTATAGTTATGAATTCTACATTTTTTAATGGAATGAAAGCAATGGGAATCAAAAGAAAAGGGTTTTTTGAAAAGGGATGTTATCTTAACTTTTTAGAAATTAATAAAGATCATCCAAACATCAATATATGGGATAAAAATAACCTGCTTAATTCCATACTTTATGGAAGTGATATTAGAGTCATTAAAAATACCTATACTAAAGGATCAAAAAGAAACAATGACAATAAAGGTTATTTAAAAAAATACTCTAAATCAATCAAAAGAATAATAGCTTCAGTTTGAGTGAAAAACTCTATCTGCTCATCTCTTTAAGGTGGAGGTAATGGTGTTTTAGTGCTCCAATGAATGTATTACTAGCGTGATAAGGTAAATTATACTCTTTCGCAGTTTGCTTTACAATTTTAGATATTTCATGGTAATGAACATGACAAATATTTGGAAATAGATGATGTTCTATTTGATAATTCAATCCTCCAATAAACCATGAAAAAAAAGATTTTGAATTAGAGAAATTTGCAGTAGTTTCAAGCTGATGAACGTACCAGTTTTTGGTGATTACCCCTTCATTGTCAGGCTTTGGGAAATCAGTTTGATCTACAATATGAGCACACAAAAATACTGTGGTTAAGAAAAATCCAGCTATAAACTCCATGATAAAGAAACCAGCAATGTTTAAACCAAGATTACCTGTCACTAAAGTCGGTAAAACAAGGATTAAAAACACATAAATAGATTTCCAAAATATTAATGAAGCAATTGCTTTTGGATATGAAATACCTTGTGTTTTAAGCAAACCTTTTTTATTGTATTTTATGAGTTGGATTATATCTTTACTTACTAACCATGAAATAGTTAGCAGACCATATAAAAACCAAGCATATATGTGTTGTAACCTGTGGTAAGGTTTTAAATTTTGGTCTTTGGTAAATCTTAGTACAATACCAGCATCTACATCTTCGTCCATTCCTATAATGTTGGTGTAAGTATGGTGTAAAACATTATGCTGAATTCTCCAATTTAAATCGTATCCACCAACGATGTTTAAAAGATAACCAATCCATTTATTAACATTTTTGTTTTTGGAGTAAGCATTATGATTTGCATCATGCATTACTGACAAACCTATTCCTGACATTCCAAATCCAATGAGAGCCCAGAATAATAGAACAGAAATTGAGGAAAAACTAGATGTAAGAATGAGTAAATATGGTACTATATACAGAGACAACATGAAGAATGTCTTAAAGACCATGTTAAAGTTGTTATTTTTAGAAATGTCTTTTTCTTTGAAATAACTATTAACTCTTTTTCTTAATACTTTTACAAACTCTGGAGTGGAAGTATCAAACTGTATTTTTTCAAATGTTGCGATAATCTTTAATTTTTTTGTAAATAAAGGTATTTTACAATCTCGTTAAGTTTTTGTTGAATGTTTATGCAATTTTTAGCGATCCTAGGTATTTTAAAAATTTATAATGGTTGTGTACAGCACTAAACATGTTTTTGTAAGATTTGTAAGGTATATTAAAGTCTTTGGCAGTTGTTTGTACAATTTTACTCAACTTTTTGTAGTGAATATGGCATATATTTGGAAACAGGTGATGTTCTATTTGAAAGTTTAAACCACCAATAAACCATGATAGTATTTTTGAATTCATAGCAAAATTACATGTAGTGTTAAGTTGGTGCTCAAACCAATTTCTTTTAATAGTTCTTTCTTTATTAGGTGATTTAAATTCATTTGGTTCCATAACGTGGGCGCATTGAAATACAACCGATAAAATAATACCTGCTGTGTAATGCATAATGAAATAGCCAATTAAAACTAACCACCAAGTTTTAAAAAATATCAGCGGCAATATTAATGCATATCCATAATATATTGTTTTATAAAAAATAAGTAGCATCATTTCTTTTGAAAAATTCTTTTTTTGAATTTTCAATAAGCCTTTCTTGTGATACCTTACAAGCTGAAAAAAGTCTTTCTCTATAGACCATTGAATGGTCATAAGTCCATAAAGAAACCAGGCATATAGATGTTGAAAACGGTGATGTTTTCTCAATTTCTGGTCAGGTGAAAATCTAAATAAACTACCTGAATCAATGTCTTCATCCATTGAAGATATGTTAGTATAGGTGTGGTGTAGTACGTTGTGTTGAATCTTCCAATTAATATAGCTTCCTCCCAAAAAAGTAATAAAAAAGCCAAAAAACTTATTGATGTTTTTGTTTTTAGAGTAAGCTCCATGATTGGCGTCATGCATAACTGACATTCCGATTCCTGCCATTCCAACTCCCATCATGAACCAAAGGAAAATGGAATAATATGATTGATTGTACAAATATAAAGTTGTGTATGATCCAAAATAAAAAATTATGAGAGAGAAACTTTTTAGATACATACTGAAATTAGCATACTTTGAAATTTTATTTGACTTAAAATACTCGTCAACTCTTTTTTTTAGAGTTTTGACAAAAAGTGATTTTGATTTATCAAATATTATTGGCTGAAAGTTCATCTAGTAAATTTTAAACAAAAATAGATGATAATGTGTTACTTTACAGAAAGTAGTATGCTATAATCAACATTTTTATGAACACACTTAAACAAAAAAAGGTTAAAAAATTAACTTTTCTTTGAATTTCACCCCATAAGTTTCAAGTTCTGGCAATACAGATGAATAAATTTCTTTTTCGGTTGGAAGAATGACTCCTCTCTTTTTAATTTTATCACTCAAAATCATTTTGGTTGCAATACCTAGTGGTAACCCAACAGTATCACTCATTGCTGTCAATTCAGCATCTTTACCAATATATTCCATGTGTGAGATCATTTCTTTTGAATTATTTTTAATAGTATAATTTATTTTATGCCACATAACTATCATGTCTTTGTCATCTTTGGCAAGAGACCATTTCTTCTGCAATATTTTCTGTAATATTTGAGCAGGAGTTGCATTTTTTAAACCAACTTTAGTATTCTCAAATATTCCTAACCACAATAATTTATCCCATATATAATCATCCTGTTCTATTCTTAAATAGTGACGCAATTTTAATTCTACTGAATCATAAGGGTTGTACCTCAGTAAAGAATTAATAAAATCTCTGTGAGTCATATTTTCTGAACCCTCCATTATGTAGGAATCATCTGTAGCACCTAGTTGAACAAAAATATTCCAAGCTCTACAAAATCCAACTTTTCGCAAGGTTCCTCTATATATTGTTGGAACTTCGTCAAGTCCGTATATAGACCTGTATTTTAAAGAGTCTCTATTGGCATATCCCTCAAATTTTCCAAAACCATCAATCTCAATAATTTTAGTTCTTCTAAAAATTTTATTATAAGGAATGTATTTATATTTTCCATCCTGAATAAATTTTGCAGCACCACCTTGACCAGCTAAA
Organism: Bacteroidetes bacterium MED-G20; assembly: GCA_002457645.1. Classification (GTDB taxonomy): domain Bacteria; phylum Bacteroidota; class Bacteroidia; order Flavobacteriales_D; family Parvicellaceae; genus MED-G20. The sequence continues at coordinate 391 of NTKH01000058.1, read as the reverse complement.
ACAACATTTCTAGGATTCCAAGTGAATTTATAATTCCAAGGGTTGTTATCACTCTCTGGTGCTACCAGGCCACCTGTAAACGATTCAAAACCTGTGACTTTTCCACCACTTAACTCAACTTCATCAATCATTTTTTTGGCTGACATATGGTCAATTCCTGGATCGAGACCTAATTCGTTTAAAACTAAAACTCCTTTTTTAAAAGCCTCATCATTCAATAATTTAATTTCATCTGTAACATAGCTTGGTGTAATAACATGTATACCAAGTTCCACAGCATCTTTAAGTACATTATAATGCATTCTTGCTGGGAGCATAGAGATTACAATATCTGAGTTTGAAATAAATTTTCTTCTTTCTTGACTATTGTTAGCATCTAATTTGGAGCTTG
>NTKH01000057.1 GCA_002457645.1 Bacteroidetes bacterium MED-G20 | reverse complement strand
GTTTCACAAAATTTGATAGACGAATCTGACATTAGTTTGGAGATTCCTCAATGGGGAACGAAACATTCTATGAATATTTCCGTAGTAACTGGAATAGTTTTGTGGACTATTAAATTGAAAAAATTGTGGAAAACATAGGGTGTTTATGTGGAAAACATAAATTTAATTAGGGATAATTAAGTGTAATAGTCTTTATCTTTATTAAGTAGTTAAAATTGAAGAAAACAACATTTATATTATTTCTAGTTTGGGTTTTAGCTCCAATTATTTTGGAAGCGCAATTCTACAACAGAAACACCTACAGAACTCAAAGAAACGAAGTGTCGTTTGGACTTGGGGCTTCAAGTTGTTTGACCGATGTTGGTGGTGGTAAAGACATTAAAGAAAGTTTGTTTGGGGATTATGCTAGGGGCTTTTTGTGGGATATAAATGCTGATCAAACCAAATATGTAGCTAATTTCTCATATAAATATTACCTTAAGAGTAAAATAGGCCTCAAAATCAACATGGTATACTCTAAAGTTTCTGGTAATGATGAGAGTACTACAGATAAGCACAGAAGAGCTAGAAATTTGAATTTTGAAACTACTATCATTGAGGGTTCTGCTGTTTTTGAATGGACGATTATACCTGAAAAAAGTGGAAGTAGGTATAATTTAAAAAATAAGTTTGGTAAAAGTATAGGGGCTAAAAATCCTTTAGGGTTTGGGCTTTATGCTTTTGGGGGAATCGGTGGTTTTTATTATAATCCATTTGGGTATAATAATTTTGGTAGCGCTAAAACTAAATTTGAGTTAAGGCCACTAAGAACAGAGGGACAAGGGCTCAAAGCTCCAAATGATGCATTTTATGCAAATGATGTAGAAAGAGGAATCAATTATCAAGATTATGCCTTCCCTAAATCAAATGCAGGAGATGGTACTTATGGCAAATTTGCAATTTGCACACCTGTCGGTTTTGGAATCAAAAAATCATTTCACGGTACTGCTGGTATCATGCTTGAAGCTGGTTTCAGATTCACCAATACAGATTATTTAGATGATGTCAGTACGAGATATTTTAGTCCATCAGCTTTAGATCTTTGGAATACCAATTCAGCCTTAATTTCTGGAGTGAATCAATCTCTAGATGAAAATGGTACTTTCGTTGGCTATTTAAGAATAGGCGATACCCCACCTGATTTTCCTGAACTTGGCATTATTGAATACAATCAAATCACTAATCCAGAATTACTGGCTGCATATGGTAGTGGATATTCTGAAGTTATTTTTTGGCAAAACTCACAGGGTCAAATTAGAGGAAATCCAAAAAACTTGGATTCTTACATGTTTGTTACGCTTTCTGCATACAAAAAACTTAAAAACACTCAGAAATCATTCAAAATTGCCAACTCTGGATTTAAAAGAAGAATAAAGGCTTCTTTCTAACCCTAAATTATTTAACTATTTGAATTCGTGTTTTTTCACTAAGTTTTCTTAAATTAAAAGCTTAAAAAAAATTATTAATGCCTAGGTACCACAAATTAGGTAATATTCCTCAGAAGCGTCATACTGCCTTTAGAAAAAAAAACGGCAATTTATATTATGAGCAATTATTTGGAACTATTGGATTTGATGGAATGTCATCATTGCTCTATCATACGCATCCTCCAACTGCTGTCAAAGAAATTCTAAAAAGCATAGATATTTCTCCTAAAATTGCTATTGAAAACAATATGCAAATGAGGGCTCTTAAGGGATTTGAAATTAATGAATGTAAGGATTTTTTAATGTCAAGGGTCCCTGTGCTAACAAATTCAGATGTCACCATTCATCTGGCTAATCCGAACAATATAAATGATGAATATTACTATAAAAATGCAGATGCAGATGAGGTAATCTTTATTCACAAGGGAGAAGGAGTTTTAAAAACCCAACTAGGGAATATTAAGTTTTTTTCAGGTGACTATTTAGTAATTCCAAGAGGAACAATTTATAAGATAGACTTTAAAAATAATGATAATAGACATTTTATAATTGAATCTAATCACCCTATTTACACTCCTAAAAAATATAGGAATTGGTTCGGTCAACATTTAGAGCATTCCCCTTTTTGTGAAAGGGACTTAAGGGTCCCATTAGATCTAGAGACTCATGATGAAAAGGATGATTTTTTAATCAAAATAAAGAAAGAAGGTTTTCTTTATGATTATATTTATTCTTCTCATCCGTTTGATGTGGTTGGTTGGGATGGTTATAACTATCCTTATGCCTTTTCGATTCACGATTTTGAACCTATCACTGGAAGAGTTCATCAACCACCACCTGTTCATCAAACATTCGAAACACCAGCATTTGTTATTTGCTCTTTTTGTCCAAGACTATATGATTATCATCCAGAGGCTATTCCAGCTCCATATAATCACAGCAATATAGATTCAGATGAAGTTCTTTATTATGTTGACGGCGATTTTATGAGCAGAAATGATATTGAAATAGGTCAAATTACTTTACATCCATCAGGGATTCCTCATGGCCCTCATCCAGGAGCATATGAGAGAAGTATAGGTAAAAAGTCAACAGAAGAATTAGCTGTTATGGTAGATACCTTTAAGCCTCTTAAGCTTACTGTTCAAGCATTAGATTTAGAGATCAAAGACTATTACAAATCATGGATGCATGAATGATTATATTTCAATAAATGGAAAGAGAACTAGATAATACTAATTATGGTTTAGAAAAAATATTTGAGGGGGCTCAAGATTTTTTACCTTTATTAGGAACCGACTATATTGAGTTTTATGTTGGGAATGCTAAACAAGCAGCACATTTTTATAAAACTGCATTCGGATTTCAATCATTAGCATACAGAGGTTTAGAAACTGGATCTAAAGAAAGCGTATCTTATGTTGTCAAACAAGGTAAAATAAAACTGGTACTGACCACTGCTTTAAATAGTCAATCCTCAATTGGAGAGCATGTAAAAAAACACGGAGATGGGGTGAAAATTATTGCCTTATGGGTAGAAGACTCCAAAAAATCATACGATGAAACTATTAAAAGGGGGGCAAGATCTTATTTAAACCCCACTACCGAAAAAGACGAATTTGGCAAAATAGTGAAGTCTGGAATATACACTTACGGAGAAACAGTTCATCTCTTTATAGAAAGAAAAAATTATTCTGGAGAATTCCTGCCTGGATTTATAAAATGGGAATCCAGATACAATCCTCCTTTAGTAGGACTAAAATATATAGATCATATGGTAGGAAATGTAGGATGGGGCGAAATGAATACTTGGGTAAAATGGTATGAAGAGGTTATGGGTTTTGTTAATTTTCTTTCTTTTGATGACAAGCAAATCCATACAGATTATTCCGCTTTAATGAGTAAAGTGATGAGTAATGGTAATGGGCGAATAAAATTCCCATTAAATGAACCTGCAAAAGGTAAAAAACGATCTCAAATAGAAGAATATCTAGATTTTTATGAGAGCCCTGGAGTTCAACATATTGCTATTGCTACAGATAATATTATTGAAACTGTAAAAAAACTGAAAAGCCGAGGAGTAGATTTTCTATCTGCTCCTCCTTTAGAATATTACAAAGAAATCCCAAAAAGATTGGGTAGTCACATGAAGATGATGAAAGAAGATATTAGCGAACTTCAAGAACTAGCTATATTAGTAGATGCAGATGAAGAAGGGTATTTACTTCAAATATTTACAAAACCTGTAGAAGACAGGCCAACACTTTTTTTTGAAATAATTCAGAGAATGGGAGCAAGGGGTTTTGGAGCTGGAAATTTTAAAGCTCTTTTTGAGTCAATTGAAAGAGAACAAGCTAATAGAGGAACTTTATAATTTTATGGATTCAAAACTTAATAATAAAATTTTAAAAACTTTATCTGAAAAAGGTTTAAATACTGAATCTTTTATGGAAGGGTTACAAAGTATAAAACCTCTTACATATTGGGATTATATTCAAACAGAATCATTGCTGGGTTTACAGACACAAAGAACTGATCAACCGGATGAGATGGTCTTTATTGTTTACCATCAAATTAATGAACTTCTCTTTAAAATGATTCTTTGGGAAATTGAGCAAATTGCATTAGAAAAACAATTAAAAGCAACATTTTTTGCTGAAAGGTTAGATAGAGTTAGTAGATACTTTGATATGCTATGCAGCTCTTTTATAATAATGAAAGATGGAATGGATTTAGAACAGTATATGAAGTTTAGAAAAACATTAGCTCCAGCTAGTGGATTTCAAAGCGCCCAGTATAGAAAAATAGAATTTGCCAGTACAGAACTTATTAATCTCATTGATTTTAGATTTAGAAAAACCATAAACAGAAATACCCCATTTAGACATGCTTTTGAACATCTTTATTGGCAAGCCGCCGGGAAAAATCATGAGACTGGTGAAAAGAGTGCGATGATTCATCTTTTTGAAGAAAAATATATGGATGAGTTTATTGATTTTATGAAGAAATACAATCATAAAAATATTTGGACATTATTTGATTCTCTTCCTTCGGATGAAAAAATTAATTTAAGTCTTATCAATGCAATGAGACATTTTGATCATACTGTCAATATTAAATGGGTGATGGAACATTTCAAAACAGCCTCTAAGTATCTAGATGGAGCTAATAAAGTTGAAAAAGCTAGTGGAGGTAGTGATTGGAAAAAATATATGCATCCTAAATATCAGAGAAGAACATTCTTTCCAAAATTATGGACTAAAGAGGAAATGGTTAATTGGGGTGAACAAAACTTAGAGACTCATAGAATTCTTAGTAGCTTTGTTGAGTTAGATATCTAGATAATGGAAGACGAAAAAAAATTAATTCAGTTTCAACAAAAAATTGATCAGGATATTAAAATAGAGCCAAGAGATTGGATGCCTGAAAAATACAGACAAACCCTAATTCGTCAAATCTCTCAACATGCTCACTCAGAAATTATTGGAATGCAACCAGAAGGGAATTGGCTTACTCGGGCTCCAAGTCTAAGAAGTAAAAAAATATTAATGGCAAAAATTCAAGACGAAGCTGGGCATGGATTATACTTATATTGTGCAGCTGAAACACTTGGAATTAAAAGAGAACAATTTTTACAATGGCTACATGAAGGAAAAGCTAAATATTCAAGTGTTTTTAACTACCCTACACTAACTTGGGCTGATATGGGTGCTGTTGGGTGGTTAGTAGACGGAGCTGCAATTGTTAATCAAGTTTCATTACAAGGAACATCTTATGGCCCATACGCTAGAGCCATGGTTAAAATATGTATGGAAGAAAGTTTTCATCAAAGACAAGGTTTTGAAATCATGGTTCAATTGGCAAATGGGACTAAAGAACAAAAAGAAATGGCCCAAGATGCGGTTAATAGATGGTGGTGGCCATCAATCATGATGTTTGGTCCACACGATTCAGAGAGTGCGCACTCCAATCAATCTCTTAAATGGAAAATAAAAAGAGAATCTAATGACGAGTTAAGACAACGATTTATTGATAAAACTATTGAACAGGGACATCATTTAGGACTTATATTTCCCGATCCCAACCTTAAATTAAATCCAGAAACTAATCATTATGACTATTCCCCAATTGACTGGGACGAATTCTGGAATGTAGTTAAAGGAAATGGTGCTGGTAACAGACAAAGACTAAACCATCATATTAAAGCTCATGAAGATGGAAAGTGGGTAAGAGAGGCAGCAATAGCTTATGCTAAAAAATCAAATTTAAAACAGAAATCTGCTTAAAATGAGTGATGAAGATCAAGGTATATTATGGGAAGTTTTTATTCAAGTAAAGGCTGGTAGGCCTTTTAAACATGTCGGAAGTTTACATGCTTATGACAAAGAAATGGCTATGAAAGCTGCAAGAGATCTTTACACAAGAAGGAATGAAGGAAATGGAATTTGGATTGTAAAAGCTGAGAATATTATATCCTCTGACATAAATGATGGAGAATCATTTTTTGATCCATCAAATGATAAAATTTATAGACATCCTACTTTTTATAAAATTCCAGATGGGGTAAAGCATATCTAATGAATGATAAAATTTTTGACTACTGTTTAAGAATCGGAGATTCCTCCTTAATATTGAGTCATAGAATTGGAGAATATTGTAGTAAAGCCCCTATTTTAGAAGAGGATTTAGCTATTACAAATGTTGGGTTAGATTTATTAGGACAAGCAGAAAGTTTTTTGAATTATGCTGCCGAACTTAAAGGCAATACTACTGCAGACGAACTAACTTTTAAAAGAAAGGAAAAAGATTTTCGTTGTTTACATTTGGTTCAAACTCCAAATATTGATTTTGCTTTCATATTAACAAGGCAATTTTTAATCGATTGTTACCATCAAACATTATTTAATCAACTTATTAATAGTCAAGACGAGAGAATATCAGGTATATCAAAAAAAGCCATTAAAGAAATTAATTACCATTTAAAAAGGAGTACAGAATGGATTTTAAGATTAGGTCTGGGGACTGACCACAGCAACCAAAGATTACAAAATGCAGTTAATGAACTGTGGATGTATACCGATGAATTATTTATTGATAATGAAACTGATATTAAAATGGATAAATTAAATATTGGACCTCTAAGTAGTAGTCTTAAAAACCCTTGGGAACAATTAGTAACTTCTACTTTAAGGTCAGCTTCAATCGAAGTTCCTGAAGCAAATCTTTATAGTTTACAATATGGTAAAAATGGATTTCATACTGAGTATCTTGGATATATTCTAGCTGAAATGCAGCATCTTCCATTACTTTATCCAGATGCTAGTTGGTAGAAGATTTGTCTCTTAACTCTTTTAATTTAATATATCGCATAAATACTCCCATACTTGAAAGCTTGCAAACAATATATCCAGTTTTTCCATCTAAAAATCCCCCTCTAAAAATAAAATCTCTTAGAAACCTAAAACTTGGCTTAACAAAAAAATGAAAAAAATTAGGATTTTTTACTTTTTTAAGATGATCTTTAGCGCTCCATGAAGAGTATTGATCCCATTTTAATAAGTAATGAGACATACTTTTAAAAGTAAAATGTAAGATGGGGCTTTTAAGCTTTCCTGCTTTCGAAGAATTTTCAATCTCAGCATGAACTTTCTTATCCTCATATCTGCAATCTCTATGAAAAAGTCTGATGACTTTATCCCCTTGCCAACCAGAGAATTTAATTTTTTTTCCCATAAAATGATTGGTTCTGTATATCCAATATGATTTTTTTTTTGGCTTAGTCTTTTTCCAATTTAAAATTTCTTCTTTAAGAGAATTACTAACTCTCTCATCAGCATCTAATAAAAAAATCCAGTTATGCTCTGATTGAGGAATGGCCCAGTTTTTTTGAGATGCAGAGTATTTGTACTCTCTTTGTATTATCTTAACTCCAAACTTTTTAGCAATTTCAATAGTTTTGTCTTCGCTGAAAGAGTCTACCACGATTATTTCATCAGCCCAAGAGACACTTTTTATAGCTTCAGATATATGCTCTTCTTCATTGAATGTTGGTATAATTGCAGAAATCTTCAATCAGTAATATTTGTTTGACAAAGGTATGATATTATGATATTTTTGTTTAACTATTTGGGAAATATCCATTGTTGAAAGTAATATTACATCTTTAGAATAAGAATAATGAAATACAACTTAAGTGAAATAACAGAAATAATCAAAAATAGAAGAACTATATATCCAAAGTTTTTTACTTCTAGAAAAGTACATAAGGAAATCGTGGAACATCTATTGAATAATGCTACTTGGGCTCCAACACATGGTAATACACAGCCGTGGAGATTTAAAGTGTTCATGGGTGAAAGTAGATCCAAATTAAGTAATAAACTAGGGGATTTATATAAAAAAAACACACCTAGAGAATTGTATAAAGACGAAAAATTTGAAAAAATAATTGCCAGACCTTTTCTTTCATCTGTATCAATAGTTATTTGTATGGAAAGAGGAGGAAATGAAAAAATACCAGAAATTGAGGAGATTGAAGCGGTAGCATGTGCCGTTCAAAATATGTGTTTAACTGCAACAGCATATGGAATAGGATCTTTTTGGTCAAGTCCTAAAATAATTTACAATAATGAAATGAACACTTTTTTAAAGTTGAAAGAAAAAGACAAATGTTTAGGTGTTTTATACCTTGGTTATCCTTCAATTGAATGGCCTAAAGGACAAAGAAAACCCATCGAATATATAACAGATTGGAACGAATAATTAATTTATGGACAATATAGATGAAGGAATGATCAAACTAACTAACCACAATGATCATCCGACCAACAAAGCCTACAAAGTATTTTTCTTCTATAAGAAAGAAGAATCTGATTATTTCAAAAAAAATCTGGAAGAAGAAAATATTTTTTTTGAGTATGGAGAAGATCAGAATAGAAAAGGGGAAATATTTTTATTTGGAGTTAGAAAAACTGATAATTTAAAAGTCTCCGAACTAAATTATAAAACTTTAGGAAAATTTAGAGACCCATTTATAAAACAAAAATGGGCTCAATATCTAGTTATATTTCTAAGTTTTTTTATAGTTCTATTTGCAATAATTTCATTTTATAAAAACAAACAAATATTTTGAGATTAAAATATTTCCCTTTGTTATTATTAATTGTAGCATCCATTTCTTATGGTCAAAAAGGGAATGTTAAAAATAGTCAGGTTGGGTTTTTATTAGGCTCATTAGTCCCAGTTAATTATTTTGGGATAAGTGCCATTGAACTTTCTGCAAATAACTCTAGTTTAAAATTAGAGAATCAGCTTGGATATAATTTTGGAATGGTACTTAAAACTGATTTAACTAGAAAATTTAGCTTAGAAAGTGGTATAATTTTTTATCAAAGAAATTTTAAGTTAACTGGATCAAGTTCTAATCAATCAAGTATTTTGAGGGATACTAGCTCTTTTAGCTATATCAGCTACGGCTTCCCAATCAAATCAATAGTATATGTTCAGTTAGGGAATGACTTTTATATGAGAAATTCTATTGGTTTTAATCTTGATTTTTATGCCTCTGCAGTGGCTAGTAAAGGAGAAAGTTTAAGAATTGATCATTACTCTGAAAGAGCTAGATGGATAAATGGTTCAGTATGCGGTAATCTAGGAGTTGAAAAAAGAGATAGTAAATTGGGGACTTTTTATATTGGCGCTGAAGTAAACATTCCCATTTCTTCTATCGCTGTTACAAGATTAAAGTTCTATTATGATGGAGTTATTTATGATAACTATGATCCTATATTTCTTAGGGGAAACTACTTTGGGATTAAACTAAAATATTATCTTCCTGTTAATATGGAAAGCAAAAAAGACGACGACTAAAGCTTTCTATTCACTTCAACTTCCTCATAGGCTTCTACTACGTCACCAACCTTAATATCATTATACTTAGCAATATTTAATCCACATTCATAGCCGTTTTTCACTTCTTTGACATCATCCTTAAATCTTTTTAAAGATCCTAACTCTCCAGAGTAGACAACAATTCCTTCTCTTATAATTCTTACCTGATGGTTTCTATTAATTCTACCATCTGTTACATAACACCCAGCAATAGTTCCAAACTTGGTAATTTTAAAAGTCTCTCTGATTTCAGCTGTTCCAACAATTTCTTCTTTAAACTCTGGAGAAAGCATGCCTTCCATAGCTTCTTTAATTTCTTCAATGGCTTTATAAATTATAGAATATAATCTAATATCTATTTCTTCTTTTTCGGCTAATTTTCTAGCTCCAGCTGATGGTCTTACTTGAAATCCTATAACAATAGCATCAGAAGCAGATGCTAATAAAATATCTGACTCTGTAATTTGACCTACAGCTTTGTGAATAATATTAATTTGTATAGATTCTTGAGATAATTTTAATAATGAATCTGAAAGCGCCTCTATGGAACCATCAACATCTCCCTTTACAATGACATTTAACTCTTGGAAATCTCCTAAAGCAATTCTTCTACCTATCTCGTCTAATGTTATATGTTTAGTAGTTCTAAGACCTTGCTCTCTTTGAAGTTGTTGTCTTTTAGAAGCTATTTGCTTCATTTCTTTTTCATCTTCCAGAACATTAAATATATCTCCTGCACTTGCAGCTCCATTCATTCCAAGAACAGAAACTGGTCTAGATGGACCTGCTGATTCTACTGGCTTTCCGCTTTCATCTTGCATGGCTTTTATTTTACCAAATTCTTTACCAGCAATTAAAGTATCACCAACTTTCATTGTTCCATACTGAACTAAAAGTGTTGTAACATAACCTCTTCCTTTATCTAAAGAGGCTTCAATAACAGTCCCTTTAGCATCTGTATCTGGATCAGCTTTTAACTCTAACAACTCCGACTCTAAAAGAACTTTTTCAAGTAATTCATCAATTCCATTACCATCTTTAGCTGAAATTTCTTGGCATTGGTATTTTCCTCCCCA
>NTKH01000056.1 GCA_002457645.1 Bacteroidetes bacterium MED-G20 | reverse complement strand
GATGTTAAAATTGATGACTCTCAAAGTTGGAGAAAAATTCATTGGAAGTCACTAGAAAGCTCCTATAGGTCGTCCCCTTATTTTGAGTTTTATGAAGATAAATTCCATTCAATATATTTACAAAAAAATTGTAATTATTTGTTTGAGTTTAATCAACTTATTTTTCAAGAAGTTTTAAAAGCTCTTAAAGTGGAAATCGAAGTAACTTTTACAGATTCTTATATTCCAATAAATGATACCGGTTCTGATTTTAGAACTATAATACACCCTAAAATTAAATTAAATAATCAATTTAAACAATTAAAGTATCATCAAGTATTTCAGGAAAAGGAAAAGTTTATACCGAACCTGAGTGTTTTAGATTTATTATTTAATGAAGGCCCTATGGCGAAACAACTTCTTTTGCAGTAGAATAATTACAGGCATTAGTAATTACATTCATAATTTCTGTTCTAATATTCATACTTATGAGTTTGTGATTTTCAGCATCTGGATAAACCCTATTGGAAAGAAAAACATATAGTATTCCACTTTCAGGATCAGCCCAAGTTAAATTACCAGTGAAACCCGAATGACCAAAACTTTTATAAGAAGCGCATTCAAAACATGTTGGTCCTCCTGCACCATCTCTTATAGGTTTGTCAAATGCGATTCCCCTTCTATTATTGTTTGTTTCATAATATGGAGATGAAGTATATTTCTCTATAATTTCCGATTTAATAATGGTATCTCCTCCATAAACTCCTTTATTCAAGTACATCTGCATAATAGCTGCCAAATCATTTGCATTTGAAAATAATCCTGCGTGACCTCCTACACCACCTAGTAATGCAGCTCCTTGATCATGTACATAACCATGTATTAATTGGTGACGAAAAAAAGTATCATTTTCAGTAGGAGGAATTCTATTTAGGTTCCATTTACTTAATGGGTGGTAACCAATATTTTCAAGTCCCATATTTTTATAAATATTTTCTGCAACTAAATTTTGGTCTTTTAATGTTAGTTTTTTAATTATTTCATTAATAAAATAATACCCTATATCACTGTATTTATATCTTTTATTTTCTTTAACACCTGTTGACAGAATTCTGCTAAAAATAGTATCTCTATAAGAGCTTAGCATATATAAGTTTTTAGCTACAAGGTTTTGATGTATGGATGATGGAAGTTTGCTGTAAAGTTCATAGGATGGTAAACCATCATTTAGAGTTTGAATATAAAAAGGAATCCAAGAAGCTAACCCAGCTTGATGAGTTAAAACATCTTTAATTACAAGATTTTTATAGTCTGTTGAATCTAAAATATTTGGTAAATAATAACCTAGAGTTGAATCTACATTAAATCTATTATAAGATTCTTGTTGCATTAAAATTAATGCAGAGCTGGCTATTTTTGTAATGGATGCCAAGTCATAAATATCAGAATTCTCTACTTTCTTTGAAAGACTATCATATGTGTGATTTCCAAATGATTTTTTATAAAAGACATGGCCATTTTTAGCTGCTATAATTTGGCAGCCTGGCATAGCTTTATTTTTTATACCAGCATTGACGATAGAATCAATTTTATAAAGTTGATTCTTTTTTATTTTTATATCAATAGGACTTACGTAAGAAAGTCTTATTTTTTTGGATTTAATTCCAAATTGGGCTTTATAGTTATTGGATAAATCTGTTTTTAAAACATTATTACAACTTAATCCACCAAATATTATTTGACCAGAAAAACCTAAATCTTTAGATTTTTTATTTGGACTGAATAATATACTTTGGCAGCTTTTATTTATTAGATCTTCATACATTAATTTTCTTCCACCAACATAATTTAATATGACTTTATTTTGGTTACTGATAGTGCTTATCATGTTAGCAATAATCTCATGAATAGTATCAGTATTAACTATGATTATATTAAACGATTTTAGTTCTTTAATCATTGATCTAACCATTCTTTTAGATGAGAAGGTGTTGAAATGAAAGTGTTCAACAGTTGAATAATGATCACAAGCTTCTTCAAAAATGTTTAAATTATTAGAAGATAAATTTAGACTGGCAATTTCTAATGTATCTAAATTTTTAAGTGGAATTAGACCTTTATGATTTTTAAGTAGTACGCTTGAATGAAAACTTATGGAATCATTGGCATGGTAGTGGTTAAAAATGAAAATACTGAAGATGAGAGTTAGAATTATATTTATGAATTTTCTCATTTAATATGTTGATATTCAATTTTGATTCCAATATTAATTTTATTTTCGTTAGAATTTATATTTAAATGAAAAGTTTAAGAAAAATAAAATGTTGATAAACTAGTTTATAATAATTATAATTATGTCAATAGATTTACAAGGTTCTGATTTAAATAAATTTATTTTAGTAGGTGATAGAATATTAATTAAACCAAAAAATGCACCAAATAAAACCAGATCAGGGCTGTATTTACCACCAGGAGTTCAAGAAAATGAAAAAATTCATAGTGGTTATGTAATTAAGGTTGGTCCTGGCTATCCAATACCCGGAAATTTAGATGAAGAACCCTGGATGGAAAAAAAAGGTAGTTTAAAATATATTCCATTACAGCCCGAGGAAGGTGACTTGGCTATTTATCTTCAGAAAAGTGGATTTGAAATTCAGTACAATAAGGAAAAGTACATCATAGTATCTCATTCTTCTGTTTTAATGATAATAAGAGATGACAGTTTATTTAGTTAAGAATTAGTGTCCAATACCTTTTCAGAATGGTATTCTCCTGCATCTAATTTTGATTTGATTTTATTGAAAATATTTATTGTGTAATCAACATCCTCAAGTGAATGTGATGCTGTAGGTATGAGTCTTAATAAAATAACATCCTTGGGAACAACAGGATAAACTACAATCGAGCAAAAAAGACTATAATTTTCTCTAAGGTCAAAAGTTAGATTTGTAGCTTCTCCAAGAGTTCCACTAAGCATTACTGGGGTTACACAAGAATTGGTATTTCCAAGATTAAAACCTGATTTTTTAAGTCCTGACTGAAGAGCGTTGGTGATTTTCCAAAGCTTATCTTTTTGTTCACTAGCCTTAAGTAATTCTAACCTTTTTAAACCACCAATTACGAAAGGCATTGGTAATGACTTGGCAAAGATCTGAGATCTCATGTTATAAGCTAAATAATTTATGACATCATCAGTGCTACAAACAAATGCACCAATACTAGCCATAGATTTAGCAAATGTCCCAAATAAAACATCAATTTCATCTTGCATTCCTTGTTCCTCTCCGGCTCCTTGCCCTTTGTTGCCAAGCGTTCCAAAACCATGAGCATCGTCGACAAATAATCTAAAATTATATTTACCCGATTTTCTATATTCAATAATCTCTTTTAATTTTCCTTGATCACCACTCATTCCAAAAACACCTTCAGTAACTACTAAAATTCCTCCACCAGTTTGTTCGGCAATTTTAGTGGCTACATTCATTTGTTTTTCAAAGCTGTGCATATCGTTATGAAGAAAAACTTTTCTTTTTCCTTGATGAAGTCTGACTCCGTCAACCATGCAAGCATGAGATTCACTGTCATATACAATGACATCATTTCTATCTACTAAAGCTTCAATTGTAGACATGCACCCTTGGTAGCCAAAATTGAGAAGATAACAAGATTCTTTATCCATAAAACTTGCCAACTTTTTTTCTAGTTGTTCGTGTTCGTTGGTATGACCTGACATCATTCTTGCACCCATAGGGTAACCCATTCCATAATTTTTAGAAGCATCGGCATCAGCTTTTCTGACATCAGGATGATTCGAAAGCCCTAGATAATTGTTAATGCTCCACGTTAAAACTTCTTTTCCTTTAAAATGCATTCTTGGTGCTATTTCTCCTTCGAGTTTGGGAAACGTAAAATAACCATGAGATTCTTTAGCATGTTGCCCAAGTGGTCCTCTGTTATTTTTGATTTTATCAAAAATGTCTTTCATAGCTGTTATTGACTAATAATTGGGCTCAAAAGTATAACACTTTAATTGGTATTTTTAATTTTGTTTTACTTTTATTAACATATCTATTCACATTGTTTATTAATTATTAGAGTATTTCATAGTATATAATTTTATATTTGTGCTCAAATTTCATTGTTGAATACAATTTATTTACATAGGTTTTTAAAATTTATTTTCTACCCATTTCTCATCTTTATATTTTGTCACTGTTCAGAATATAATAAAGTTTTAAAGGGATCAGATTACAATTTAAAATATGAAAAAGCTATAGAGTATTATAATAATGATAAGTGTTATAAATCCTTACCCCTTCTTGAGGAATTAATGTCCTATTTTAGAATGACCAATAAAGGTGAAGATGTATATTATTATTATGCTAAAAATCAGTATTGTATGGGTGATTTTTATTTAGCTGGATATTATTTTAAAAGATTTGTCAAAAATTTCCCCCAAAGTAATAGAGTTGAAGAATGCGCATTTAGTTCTGCAATTTGTTTAATGATGAATTCACCAGATTATTACTTAGATCAAACAGAAAGTTATAAGGCAATTGATGAGTTTCAACTTTTCATGAGTAAATACCCCAACAGTTATTTAATTGATAGTTGTAATAATATGGTCAATAACTTAAGGAATAGACTTGAACTTAAAAGTTTTGAAAAAGGAAAGTTATACTTTAAGATGGAAAAATATCGATCGGCAACTATTGCCTTAAACACAACAATATTAGAATTTCCAAATACAAAATATAAAGAAGAAGTGTTGTTTTTAATTCTTAAATCAAACTTCTTATTTGCCTCAAACAGTATAAATTCAAAAAAACTTGTAAGATTTGAAGAATCGATTAAATCTTATTATACCTTTGTAGACTCTTTCAAAAATAGTAAATTTGCAAAAGAAGCAGAAAGCTTTTATTTAGCGAGTTTGAAAGAATTAGAAAAAATTAAAAAACCTAGCAATGGCATATAAAGATAGCAACGCAGAAAGAACGACCATTACAAGAAGTATCAAAGAATTAGAATCTTCAACTGGAAATGTATATCAAACTATTTCTGTTTTATCAAAAAGATCTAATCAGATTAATATTGAAATGAAGGAAGAGCTCAACCAAAAGCTTGATGAATTTGCCACTTCAACAGATAATTTAGAAGAAATTTTTGAAAACAGAGAGCAAATTGAAGTATCAAGATACTACGAAAGACTACCTAAGTCTGGAGCTATTGCTATTCAAGAATTAGAACAGGAAAAAATATTTTGGAAATCTCCTGAAACTGAGGATTCTTCTGAAGAATAACCTTCATGCTAAGTGGCAAAAATGTATTACTTGCTATCACTGGGAGCATTGCTGCATATAAATCAGCCTATTTAGTCAGAGAGCTTATTAAAAGAGGAGCTAAAGTAAAAGTAATAATAACTGAAGCTGCTTTAAAGTTTGTTACAACTGTAACTTTATCTACATTATCTAAGAACCCAGTTTATAAAGACTTCTTAAAAAATACCGATACTGGAGAATGGAACAATCATGTGGAATTAGGCTCTTGGTCTGATATAATGATTGTTGCTCCAGCAACAGCTAATACTTTATCTAACTTAGTTTCTGGAAAAGGAGACAGTTTTTTTTTAGCAACTTATTTATCCTGTAAAGCTCCTATTTTTGTTGCACCAGCTATGGATCTTGACATGTATAAAAATGAATCTACTCAAAACAATATTAAAATCTTAAAGGACAGAAAAATCAATATAATTGAACCTAGATCTGGAGAATTAGCAAGCGGATTAGATGGAAAGGGAAGAATGGAAGAACCGGAGCAAATCACTAAAATTATTAATCAGTATTTCCTAGATAAAGCAACATTAAAAAATTTAAAAATTTTAATATCTGCTGGACCCACTTACGAATCTATTGATCCAGTTCGTTTTATTGGTAATCATTCTAGTGGAAAAATGGGATTTGCTTTGGCTAGGGAAGCAGAAAAAAGAGGAGCCAATGTTGAATTAATTGCTGGTCCAGTTTCATTAGAAACCCCAAGAAATGTTCAAAGAATAAATGTTAGCTCTGCAGATGAAATGAAGAAAGAAATTGAAGATCGATTTAAAAATACAGATGTATTAATAATGAGTGCTGCAGTTTCCGATTATCAACCTTTAAAAATGGCTTCTAATAAAATCAAAAAAGATGAACTAGAAATGAGTATTTCATTGAAAAAGACACCAGATATTTTAAAAGATTTAGCTAAGTTAAAAAAGAAACAAATTGTCATAGGTTTTGCGTTAGAAACACAATCAGAAAAGAAAAATGCCTATGAAAAAATGAAGAAAAAAAATTTAGATGCTATAATTTTAAATTCTTTGAATGATAAAGGCTCTGGTTTTGGATTTGAGACCAATAAAATAACCCTTATTACCCCTTTAGAAGAAAGAAAATTTGATTTAAAATCTAAAGATTTAGTGGCAGTAGATATTTTAAACTTTTTAGAAGAATGTATCTAAGAAATTTAATTTTATTAATCTCTTTTTTTTTTATTTCTAAATCCCCTTTTTCTCAGGTTTTTAACTGCGAGGTTCAGGTTATAGCACCAACTCTTCAAAACAATCCAGCTAATGAAGAAATTTTCACATCTTTAAGAAATGCTATGATAGAGTATGTCAACTTCGGCTATACGTGGACCAATGATAAATTTGAACAACACGAGCAAATTGACGTTTCTTTTCTTTTAACTATTAATTCCAAGTCAGGAAATGATTTTAATGGACAACTTCAGATAACTTCTCAAAGACCTATTTTTAATTCAGATTACAAGTCTTTATTGATGAATTATATTGATAAAAATGTATCTTTTAAGTACATTAGAAATTCCCCGATACAATATTTTGAAGGACAGCATGTAGACAATTTAGCAGATATATTAGCCTATTACATTTATATTATTTTAGGTCACGATTACGATTCATTCTCTTTTGAAGGTGGAACTCCATATTTTACTAAAGCCGATCAGATTTTAAGCATATGCCAAAGCGCCTCTGAATCTGGATGGAAAGCTCCAGATGGGGATGGTAGTAATAATAGATTTTGGTTGATTCAAAATGCTCTGCAACCTCAGTTTAGTGCCTTAAGAAAAACACTTTACAATTATCATATTAATGGATTAGACCAATGTTATATAAATCGAGATACTTGTTTGAGTAAAATTTCTTCTTCTATTGATGATTTACTTGACATACACAGAAGCCGGCCATCTTCTTTGAATATGCAGTTGTTTTTCAATGCAAAGTCTGAAGAAATTATAAAAATTTTTCTCCCTACATCAAAAGCAACTAAAAATAAAATGTATAATTTATTGTCACAATTAGATCCATCAAGAATCAAAGCATATAATAAATTGAAGTAAATTTAATTATGAATAAGTTTAAAGGAACTGGAGTAGCATTAGTAACACCATTTACTGAAAATGGAAAGTTAGATTATAATGGACTTGAAAAATTAGTTAAATTTCAAATTAATAATGGAGTTGATTATCTCGTTGTTCAAGGAACAACGGGAGAATCTGTTACCCTAAACGATGAAGAAAAAGTAGCTGTTTTAGAATATATCATTGAGATTAATGCTAAAAGATTACCAATCTTACTAGGTGTAGGAGGTAATAATACTGCTGAAACAACAGAAAAGATCAAGTATTTTTCTAACTACGAAATTGATGGGTTTCTTTCAGTAAGTCCCTATTACAATAAGCCATCGCAAATGGGTATATATCAACATTATAAAGAAATTTCTTTGTCCTCGAATCTCCCGATTATCTTATATAATGTACCGGGAAGAACCAGTTCTAATATTTCACCAGAAACCACATTAAGATTAGCCAATGATTTTACTAATATTATAGGAATTAAGGAAGCGTCTGGAAATTTAGAACAAATAATGATGATTATTTCCAAAAAACCAGAAAATTTTTTGGTTATTTCAGGTGATGACGCTTTAACCTTGCCACATATATCCGTAGGTGGAGATGGAGTAATTTCTGTGATAGCCAATGCTTTTCCTAAAAGATTTTCATCTATGGTTCAAGAAGCTCTGAATGGTAATTTAGATATTGCTAGAGAAAAGCATTATGAGCTTTTAGAAATCATACATTATCTTTTTATTGATGGAAATCCATCAGGTATAAAATATTTATTAAAATTGATTAATATTTGTTCAGAATCTGTAAGATTACCTTTGGTAAAATTAAGCAAAACTACGGCCACAAAGATATATGAATTAGTTGCTGGGATTGATGATACTTTAGTTTAGATTTAGCTAAGTATTATAAATATGGAAAAAACACCCATAACCACTCCTAGCCAATTGTAAATAGATATTTTTTCTTTAAATAATACAATTGAGAGAAAAGCACAAAATATAATTACGCCGATGTTAATTATTGGGAATATCTCCGATGAGCTAAATAGTTCAATTTTTAAAGATTTAATAAAGTATAATAATGTTAGATAATTGGGAATTCCTAGTGCCACTCCCCATATGATACTTTTTTGCTCTATTTTAATTTTTTGACTTTTTAGTTTGAAAAAAACAAAGATTGCACCAGCAAATCCTGCTGAAAGAAAAGTAACAGCAAAAAATAAATTCATATTGCTACTATTTAAAATAAATTTTTGAGCCCAGTTTAATATTCCATCCGCCAGTCCTTGACCTATAAAAAGCAAAACTATAATAATTAAATGATTTTTATTTAAGCTATATTTTCCTCTTCCTAAAGAAGATAAAAATATCGCTCCAAATGCAAATGAAATACCTAAAACTTTATGGAAAGTAACTTCTTCATTCAATAAAATTATGCCAATAATTATTGGAATAATCATAGACATTTTATTTGCTATGGTACTAGGAGTAACTCCAAGTTTTTGTGCCCCATGAGCATATAAATTAAATGTTAACACAAATAATAATCCTACAATAAATGCTAATACAAAAAAAAGAGTAGTATTAGTATAAATTATTTTATCAAACTCAAAAGTGTTTGGCAAAAAAAAAATAGATAATATCCCAGCAGTAAAATAATTAGCTGATATCGCTTGAAGATTATTTACATTTATTTTTTCAAAGTATTTAAACAACATTACCATTGAAGAAAATGTTGAAATGGTAATAATTATTTCAATCATTAAAATAAGTATAAATCCTATCCTTTCCCAAATTTTCAACTATTGAGAATTTTCTGTTTAAATCAGGAGCTTTTATTCCTTTTTTAAATTTCTTGTCTCCTTGAATTACTCTTGCTTCGTCCCAGAACTTAGAATCTAAAAAGGATTCAATTGTTTTTTTCCCGCCTTCAACAATTAATGAAATTATCTTTAATTCATGTAAATATTTCATCAAACTTTCTATCATATCTTTATTTCCAACATTTAAAAAAATCACATTTTCAAGTTCTTTGTTTTCTTTTTTATTTAAAATGATTGTTTTTGATGACTTATTAAATATTTTGTAGTCAGAATTTAATTTTAAATCAGGGTCTATTACAATTCTAATTGGATTAATTCCTTTATATTTTCTAACTGTCAGTTCTGGATTATCATTTTCGACAGTTTTTCTTCCAACTAGAATTGCATCTTCTTCTGCTCTCCACTTATGAACAAGTATTTTTGAATTCTCTGTAGATATCCAATTAATTCCTTTTTGGTTATTAATTCTTATTAAATCAATAAAACCATCTTTTGTTTCTGCCCATTTTAGGATTATATAAGGACGATTGTTTTTATGAAAATTAAAAAACCTTTTATTTAAAATTTTCGAATTATAAGAATTATGAAGAATGACTTTAACATTGTTTTTTTCTAAATAAGTAATTCCTTTACCATTTACTTTTTTGGAATAATCTTTACAACCAACAACGACCTTTGGTATTTTTTTATTAGCTATAAATTCACAGCATGGAGGTGTTTTTCCATGATGAGAACAAGGTTCTAAGTTTACATATAGAACAGATTTTTTTAAAAGAGATTGATTTTTAACACTTTCAATAGCATTAACTTCTGCATGTTTACCCCCATACTGTTTATGATAACCTTCTCCAATAATTTTATCATTATGAACAATAACGCAACCAACCATTGGGTTTGGAGATACTTTTCCAGCACCTTTTAGAGCTAATTCAATACACCTATTTATATACAATTCATCTTTTTTCAACCCCATAAAAATAGATATTTATAGTTATACGTATTTAATTCACAAAATTATTACACTATGTTTTAGGAAAAAACATATAATTCATTATTTTTGTCGCCCAAATAAATATTTGAAGGTCCAAATAAATTAACCTCTCTTAAGATAGACCTTTATCTGAGATACAAAAAATATCGCCTTATGGCTGAAGAAAAAAAACAATCAACTGCTGCTAAAAAAACTGCGGCAACTGCCAAAAAAACCACATCAAAAAAAGCAGCGCCTGCGAAGAAAGCTACAACAGCGAAGAAGGCAGCACCTGCGAAGAAAGCTACAACAGCGAAGAAGGCAGCACCTGCGAAGAAAGCTACAACAGCGAAGAAGGCAGCACCTGCGAAGAAAGTTACAACAGCGAAGAAGGCAGCACCTGCGAAGAAAGCTA
>NTKH01000055.1 GCA_002457645.1 Bacteroidetes bacterium MED-G20 | reverse complement strand
ACGAACTATTTAATCATCAGCTTTTGGGTAAATCAGTTTTAGACTTTGGCTCTGGAACAGCTATTCTTTCTATAATATCAGCTAAACTTGGCGCTATATCAATTGATGCTGTAGAGATAGATGAAAAGGTTAATCATAGTGCGCTAGAGAATTTAAAAATAAATAATACTATTTCTGTTAATTTAATCATCGGAAAAGGCGATAATATCCCAGAAAAAAAGTATGATTTTATTCTTGTTAACATAAATAGAAATACAATAATTGATGAATTTAAATATTTTTTAAAAGTTGTAAAAAACAAATCTGTACTAATTCTATCAGGTTTTCTATATTCCGATGTTAATTACATTTCAGACTTCTTGAAAAATAGTGGATTAAAAATTATAAATTCAAAAAAAGAAAATGACTGGGTAGTTTTAGTTGTAAAAAAATAACAGAGTATGAAGTTTAGATTTTTAGTTTGTTTGATTGTTTTTATCAGTTTTTTTAAATCAGTTTATAGTCAAAATACCTTTACTCCTGAGCCAGAAAAATTTCTTAAGGATGTTCAAACCTTTCTAGGAACCTATGATAAATCAAAAGCCAAAAAATATGTAAAATCTTTTGAGCCCCTATGGTTAGGTGAGTTTTTTACTCCAGGTAATAAAGCTCATGTTTATGCAACATTAAACGATATGGTATCAAAAGGCTTAAGACCCTATCCAGATTTCTTCTCTTATTTTAATGCCATATATTATTATTCAGATGCTGAAATGAGTGCAGATAATTTTGAAAAATGGCAAAATGTATTAGATCAGCTATTAAAAAATGCCACAAATAAGCGTATTCAGCAATTTTTAAAAGTTTCAGAAAATTTATTTTTGGATGGTACAATATACTTAACATCCAGATCGCAAAAGGCAGCTACAAGATGGGAAATTTCTAGAAAAGACAGCTTCGATATTCAATATTTAAAAAAAGTGCCTGTTTTCAACTTTGATAATGTTGATTTAAAATGTTTCTCGAAAGGTGACAGTTCTGTTATATATAACACTAATGGTCAATATTTCCCACTAACTTCGATTTGGAAAGGAAATAAAGGAAAGATTGATTGGCAAAGGGCAAGAAAAGATAAAGATATTTTTTATGCCAAATTCGATAAATATAATTTAGCTTTAAAAAACTCTTCTTATTATATAGATTCAGTTTCTTTTTACAGTAATTATTTCGATCACCCTATAAAAGGAAAATTAACTGAAAAAGTAATTTCAGTTATTACTTATAAAAGAGTAACATATCCTGCTTTTGAATCCTATGATAAAAGATTGAACATTAAAAAATTAAATAATAATGAAAATATAGAATTTGATGGAGGTTTTACGCTAAGAGGAAGAAATCTTTATGGTTCAGGATCTATTGAAAATCTATCAAAATTAAAATTAAGTTATAACGGTAAAGAAGTTTTAACAGCTGAGTCTATTAGATTTATTATCAATGAAGATGGAATATCATCAGATAATGCAAAAATTAAGTTTAATCTAGATAAAGATTCTATAATTCATCCATCTGCCAACTTAGTTTTTTCTGAAAAAACCAAATCACTTTTAATAACCAGAGGAAATGATGGGATTTCTGCTGCTCCTTTTTATAATAGTTATCATCAATTAGATATGTATACTAAGTCATTGGTTTGGAAAGTAGGTGATCCATTAATAGATTTTAAAGCTCTTGAAGGATCAGAAGAAACAAGATCACAATTTGCCTCTTTAAATTTTTTCGATATCAAAACTTATGATAATTTAAATACTCCATATGGTAATGTATTAATCGATATTAGAAGATTTTCTGATCAAGTTAAAAGTAAAACGTTTAGTTCTATTGGATTAGCTAAATATCTGCGAAAAAGTATTAACGATTTACAATTTATACTTTTTAATTTAACAGAGTTAGGTTTTGTTATTTATGATGCTGATAGACAATTGATTAATTGTAATGAAAAACTATTTAATTACATAAATAACAGATCTGGAAAAAAAGATTATGATGTCTTAATTGTTAATTCTGATGCTCCTATTAATGCTCGACTTAGTCTAACTTCTTTAGATTTAAAAATATTTGGAATAGATAGAGTAGTGCTAAGTCTTAAAAATAAGGTTTGGATTAAACCTCAAGGAAATCTTTTGACCATTAAAAAAAATAGAGATATTAATTTTGATGGACTTATTACTGCCGGAAAAACACAATATTATGGTTCAGACTTTTCATTCATATACGACGACTTTAAACTTAATATGGCTCATTGTGACTCCATGTTTATTTGGGCTGATTATTTAGAATCTAAACGAAAAGGCAGCTTAGTCAGGTCATTATCTAGTATTAGATCTTTGGAAGGTTATATTGAAATCGACGAACCAGATAATAAGTCAGGTGTTGATACCTCCCATCACGAATTCCCTATATTACATTCTAATTCTCCTACTTATGTCTATTATGATGATCCTTCTATTCAAAAAGGTATTTATAAAAGAGAAGAATTCATGTTTATTGTGGATCCATTTGAAATGGACAGCTTGGATGAATTTACCAATCAAGGTTTAAACTTAAAAGGTTTATTTAAATCTGGAGGTATTTTTCCTGATTTTGCAGAATCCTTAATAATTATGCCAGATTATTCTCTTGGCTTTATTAGAAATACCCCTATCGATGGTTATAAAATTTACAATCAATTAGCTAGTTACGATAATGAAATTAGATTATCAAATGAAGGTCTTAAAGGAACAGGGACAATTGAGTTTTTTACTTCAACTGCCATTTCAGATGATATCACTTTTTTTCCTGATTCTGTAACAGCTGTTGCACATACCTATCTCAATAAAAAACAAGAATCTGACCCAGAAATACCTTTAGTTAAGGGAACAGATTGTAAAGTTTCTTACATACCAAAAGAAAGTTTATTGTATGCCTATTCTTTAGACTCTAATTTTATATTTTTTGATGATGAAGATTCTGATTTAATGGGAGAATTAAAATTAGGTTATGATGGTATTATTGGAAAAGGAATTATGCGATTTGGAACTGGTGAAGTGGAGTCTTACCGATACACTTATGAAACAGATGCTATTCTAGCAGATACTTCAGAGTTTAGATTGGTTTCCTTAAATAATGATTTAGATGCTTTATCATTTAAAACTCAAAACCTTAATGCTAGAGTAGATTTTGAAACAAGAATAGGAGAATTTAAATCAAATTCTGGTGAAAGTTTTGTTACGTTTCCTGAAAACCAGTACATATGTTACATGGACCAATTTAATTGGTATATGGATAATGATAATTTAGAAATGGAAAATAGTAAACAAGCCCAAGCTGATATTAATATTGATACTGATTTAGATTTGGCAGTTTCCAATTTCTTCTCTATTCACCCAGATCAAGATTCTTTAAATTTTGGATCATCTAAGGCAAAGTTTGATGTAAAAAGAAAAAGAATTTCTTGTAATGAAATTAAATTTATAAAGGTTGCTGATTCGAGAATTTCACCTGATAGTGGTAGAATTATAATAAGAAGAAAAGCTAAAATAGATCCATTAGAAAAAGCTGAAATATTAACAAATGATATCACTAAATACTATTCATTATATGATGCCGATGTGGAGATATTTACTCGACACGACTATTTAGCATCGGGAATCTATGATTATGTAGATCTGAATGGTGATAAACAAAATATCTTTTTCACTGAAATTAAACCAGATACAACCGATCAAACACATGGGAAAGCGAATATAAAAAAGAATAAAGACTTTAAAATTAGTCCTAATTACAGTTTCTATGGGGATGTTAATTTATCATCTACATCAGAAAATTTAGAATTTTCTGGTTATACTCAAATTGCACATAGTTGTAAAAACATTGATCAAGAGTGGATAGAGTTTACAGCTGTTATCGATCCAATTGATATTTATATTCCGATTGAATTTGACTCAACAGCCAAAAATTCTATAAATATTTACTCGGGAATGATATTTAATAATACAGATTCCCTTTCATTATATCCATCTTTTTTATCTTCAAAAACTAATGATAAACATATAGATTTAATTAGTGCAGATGGATTTATAAGATATGATGCCTCCAAAAAAGAGTACCAACTCTCTAACAAAGATAAATTAACTGAATATAAGCTTCCAGGCAATTACACTTCTTTAAACATAGAAAGTTGCAGACTGAAATCTGCTGGAAAATTTGATTTCACCATTGATTTAGATCAGGTTGAAGCTATTCCAGCTGGGGAAATGAAATTCAATCCAAAAAAATGGGCAACTGATTTTAAAACTTCAACCATTTTTGACTTTCTTTTTAGTGAGAGTGCACTTAACAGTCTAAGTAAATCTATTTTAGAATTTCCAGAACTAAGATCATTAGATACTGAAAATTCATATTATGAAAAATCATTAAGAGAATACGTGGGGAATGATGAGGCTGAAAAAATTATTCAAGACATTCTTATCAGCGGAAAAATTAAAAAATTTCCAGAGATTTTAGAAAAACCTTTCTTTTTTGGAGACATAAGATTTAGGTGGAATTCTAATAGAAAAGCATATGTTTCTTACGGAGATATTGGAATTTCTAATATTAACAAAAAGCAGATAATGAAATATGTTAAGGGAAAAGTAGTTATATCCAGAAAATTGACGGGTAATGACATGACAATTTATTTACAATTAGATAAAGATAATTTCTATTACTTTAATTACAAAAAAGGGCTGATGAAAGTTTTTAGTTCTAATGATGATTTTAATAAAATTGTTTCTGAAACAAAAAAAGATGAAACTAAAAAGAAGGTCAAGGACAAACTGGATTATCAGTTTATGCTTGGTGCCCCAAAAGATGTTGCACCCTTTGTAGCTACCTTCATGAAATAAAATGCAAAATATATTTGAATTAAATAATGTAATTGCAGTTTTACTTGCTTATTTCATAGGTTCAATTCCCTCTGCTATATGGGTAAGTAAATGGTTTTTTGGTGTAGATGTAAGAGACTACGGAAGTAATAATGCGGGTGCAACAAATACTTTTAGAGTTATTGGCAGAGTAGCTGGATTTACAGTACTTTTTTTTGATATTTTAAAAGGTTGGATTTCTGTCAAAATTCTTACTTCATTAATTCTTTATGAGGCCAATTCATCAGAATTCATTAATATGCAATTAGTGGTAGGTATTACTGCTGTTTTAGGACATGTTTTCCCAATTTATGAGAAGTTTCAAGGAGGAAAAGGAGTGGCAACTCTTATGGGAATTATTTTAGCTATTAATTTTTCAGCAGCAATAGGTTGTGTAGTTATTTTTTTAATGATATTTATTTTTACAAGTTATGTTTCTCTTGGAGCCATAGTGGCTGCTATTTTTTTTCCTATAATTACTATATTTATAATTAGGGTTGAATCCATATCTGTAATATATTTTTCTATTTTCATTTCTATTTTAGTTATTTTAACCCATAAACCTAATATTTATAGATTACTTAATAAAGATGAGAACAAGATGAAAATTAAACTTAAAAAAAACTAAAATAACTAGATTTTGAGATTAATTAAGTCCAATTTATTTATCTTATTACTATCACTTTCTTTTTTAGGAATATCTCAAGAATCTTTTAAAAATGAAGCTGAAAAAATCAAGTATTCCAATAAACTATTTGAAGATCAAAAATTTATAGAAGCTGAACCACTCATGCTAAGTTTTCTCAGTAATAAAAATAATGCTGAGTATAATTTTAAATACGGAGTTTGTGTTTTATTTAAGTATGCAGATAAATCAAAAGCAATTCCTTATCTAAAAAAAGCGATTAAAGATAAAAATGTTGATCCTAGAGCGTTTTTCTATTTGGGGAGAGTATTTCACTATAATTATCTTTTTCAAGACGCATTAAACAACTATAATAAGTTTATAAATCTTGCCAACCCAAAGCAAGCAAGGTCACTTAATATTGATATGTATGTCAAAATGTGTGAAAATGGACAATCTTTAATGAAGAATCTTTCTGATATTGTTGTTATAGATAAAAAGTCAACAGCTCTAGATAAATTCAATTACAGTTATGATTTGGAACAAATTGGTGGGAGAATACTACCAACTGAAGAATTTCAAACTAAGTTAGATAAGAAGAAAAATCATCGACCAATTATTCATTTTCCAGCTGTTAAAGATTTATTATTTTATTCAAGTTATGGTGAAAATGGCGAAAACGGCTTGGATATTTATTACAGAAAATGGCTAAAAGGAGGTGGGTGGTCTGAAGCCAAGCTTCTACCAGAAAATATCAATTCACCATATGATGAAGATTTTCCTTTTTTAAATGCAGATGGAACTACTTTTTATTTTTGTTCCAAAGGTCATAATTCCATGGGGGGGTATGATATTTTTAGATGTAATTTTGAATCTTCAACTAATGATTTTGGACCCATAAGTAATTTAGACTATAAAATAAATAGTACAGACGATGACATATTATATATTGTAGATAAAAAAAACGAAAATGCGATATTCTCTTCAAAAAGGTCTTCAGAGGGTGGTAAAATAGATGTATATAATGTTAAAGTAAAAGTATTACCTATGCAGAATATCATCATTGCAGGAACTTTTAAAAATAGTATCATTCCTGATGATATTGAAGCTAATATTAAAATTCAAGATATTAGAACTAATAAATTAATTGCATCCTATACGGTAGGAAAAGATTCGAAATATAATATATTACTTCCCAATGCTGGAAAATATAAATTCATTGTAGAAACTCCAAAAAGTGAAAAAATACATGCTGGACTAGTTGAGGCTCCCGCTCAAGATGAGTTAAAAGCTTTAAAACAGGAAATAGAGCTGATTAAAAAAAATGGGGAAGAAAAATTAATTATTAAAGATTATTTTGATCAATCTCCTGAAAATGAGGCAACTATTATAGCTAATTTACTTAAGAAAATGTCCGAACCACAAATTAATATTGATCAATTTCCTGATAGTATTTTAAATGAATTAGCTATTAATAATGAACTAGAATCTGTAAATGAAGAAGCTGAGATAAGTATTGAAGAACCAACAATATTTGAGGACAGCCTAAATCTAGGAGGTGTTGATTTTAATGAAAAAAAAGAAAATCTTATTAAAATAAAAAAAGAAAGTATAGATAAAATAATAGAACAAAAAACACTGGTTTCTAACATTGCTCAATTAAAAACTAAGGAGTCTTTGGAAAATGCTGAAAAGGCAGACGAAATATTATTAAGTATTGATAAGCAAGAAAACGATTCTATTAAAAATGTTCAATTAAAATTGGCTGCTGAATATAATTTTAAATCTAAAATTTTAAATGAACAGGCAAATTATTCTATTGCCATTGCTAAAAGACTTGAAGAAGAAAAAACGAAAAAGGAAGATGAAATACAATCACTAAATAATATAAATTCTGAAGATGAATTAATGGCTGAAAGTGCAAATAATGACCAACTTATTTCATTAAATAAGGAGTTGAATAATGTTGAACATAAAGAAAAATCTACTCTCCAAAATATAAGACAACAAGCAAAATTAAAAGAAGAAGAATCGGAATTTCATCTTGCCAATGCTCAAAATTTAAGATCAGATCAGGAGAGTTTAATTTTCCAAATAGATAGAGAAAAAGAAATTTTAAATAACACCAAAAAGAAGAAAATTATAGAGCAACAAAATTTAAAAATAAATGAGTTACAAACTAAAGTCTCCGAATTGGAAATAGAAATAGAAGATGGTTTTGAGTTGTATGAAACTTCAGAGTTTGAAAAGAAACAATTAGTTTTGGAAGCAGATAAATTAGAAAATATTCAAGTTTCTAAGGAATATAATAATTTAGAGCTTGAGGATGATATTAATTTAGTTGATTTGGAAGAAGATAATTCTTTCGTAAAATCCAATTTAATTGAAAAAAACAATCCTCAGTTAGAATCAGTAGTTGTTGATGTACTTAAAATTAATAAGGAACTCAATATTGATTCAATTAAGCCCGATGAAGATTTTCAAGTAAATAATGATGAGAGTGTAAATATTTCTTCAGTAAATTCAGAAAGTTCTGACAAAGCTGAGATTATTTCCAACATAAACCTACCAAATGAATTCAATGAATCTGCTAATCTTAGCTCTGAAAGCACTATAAATTCGGATAGTTCTGAGCTTAGAATAGAAGAAAATAATAAAAGTGAAGAGATAATAAGTGAAAAAGAACAAGAAGCAATAGCATTTATTGAAAACTTGCCAATTGATATTCCATTAGCGAAAGACATTGAAGAAGTTCCATCTCAAACAATTAATGGAGTTGTTTATGATTCTAAGTCTAATCCTAAGACTTATAAGGTTGTTGCTTTAGTTGATGATGATGTAGCATTTACTCAAGATAAATATGAAAATGAAACAAATAACAGGATTATTGAAATAAATAAAAAAAATATAGATAAGGTTAATGATTATTCAAATCAAACAGATGAATTGGAACTTCAAAAATTAGACATTACTAGTGGTAAGGGCCAATCAAAAATTGATAAGAAAATACTTAAATTAAATAAGAAAAAAGCCAAAGCTCAACTTAAAATATCAGATGATTTGGCTTATGTAAATGAAAATGAGTTAAAACATTTAAACAGTGAGATAGCCTCTTCTAAAAAAGAAATTTCTGAAGTTAATTCTGAAAGTTTTAAGATAAAACAAGCAGTTGAATTTGAAGCTGCTGCTGATATTCTTTCATTAAAATCAGATTCACTAAGAGAACAAGCCACAAAAGAAAGTGATAAGTTTAAAAAAGGAAAGTTAATTGATGAAGCAATTCAGAATGAAAATACTGCAATTAATTATCTTAAAAAATCCAAGAAGCTCTATGCAGAGGCAGTTATTGAAGATTTTTCTGATGATAAATTATCTGTTGCTAAGTCATTAAACCCTAACCAAACTAAACAGTCAGTAAGGTTAGAAAATCTTTCTCAAATTGCCTTGGATGAATCTAAAGAATTGAAAGAAAAAGCTATTAAATTAAAAGAAGAAGGCGATTTAATACAAGCTAAAGAATATGAAAATCTATCTCGAATTCAAAAGAAAAAATCTTCTGACTATAAACAAAAATCTCTAGATTTTAAAGAAATTGAAATGGCTATTGTTGAAGATATTGAAATTTCTAAGTCATTAGTTGATGCAGAAGTAATGACTATTGCGTCATCTAGTGAATTTAAATCTTATTATGAAAGTGAGAAAGTAGTAAATAATCTGGAAATTGAAAATCAGAAATTAAAAGCTAAAAAAGATGGATATGCAACTATTTACAATCAGATGAATGCAGAGTCTGAAGCCTTATTGCAACAATCTAAAAATGAATCTGATCCAAAATTGAAAAGACAATTAATAAAAGAATCTAAGGCTATAAATATTGAAGCTAAAAAAGTGAAATCTTATTCAGATGCCTTGGTTTATAGTATGGATTCTATCAATAGAGAAATTAAGAACAAAGAAATGGATCAAGCAATGGTTTTAGACATGTTAGATTCAACTCAAAAATCTCAAATTAAAGCATTATCTCTTTCTGGAATGGGTGATAGTGTACTAGCTTTATTACCAGATGAAATTCCTGAAGAAATATCTTCTGAAATCGATTCTATTATTACAGATTCAATTAATACTGAGATGACAATTGAAGATATTATTGAAGATATACCTGAAGATATGCCTGAAGAAATAACCGAAGATATAGTTGAAGAAGTTGAACCTCCATCTTATAGTGAGGCTGATGTTCTATCAAAAGATTTTGTTCCTCCACCAATTATAAAAGAAAATATTTTTATTAGAACTGATGAAAAGGTTTATTCAGAAGAAAACCCTATTCCATTAAATCCAAAAATTCCAAAAGGTTTGATATATAAAGTACAAGTGGGTGCCTTTAGAAATCCGATCCGTCAAGACTTATTTAAAGGTTTTGCGCCAATTAGTGCAGAGAAAATAAAAGATGATATAACAAGATATAGAGTAGGTTATTTTAAGACACTTCAAAATGCCGATGATGCTAAAAACCAAGTAAGGTCTTTGGGATACAAGGATGCATTTGTGGTTGCTTTAAATAATGGAAATAGAATTAAATTATCAGAAGCAAGAGCTTTACAACTTAATTTAGCAGTTGATAACAGACCTTCTACTAATAAAAATAATGAACTCATTAGTTTGAAAAATCAAATTGCTAATGATAATTCTCTTGCCTCAGTAAAAACAATAGACCAGATAAATGGACTTTTTTATACTGTTCAAATAGGAGCCTTTTCTAAACCTTTAAACAAAGACAATAATTTAAATATATCTCCTTTAATTGTAAGTAGGTTTAATAATTTATACAAATATTCTACTGGCGAATATCCCACTATCCAATTGGCTGCAGCTAAAAAACTGGAATTAATAAATAACGGATTTCTTGAAGATGCATTCATTATTGCTTATAATAATGGTAGAAATATTTCTTTAAATCAAGCAACTTCTATTAACCCAAATAGGGTAGTCGAATATAAAAATCCTACTATTTTTTATATTAATTTTGGAACTTACAATAATGATTCTCCTGAAATATTAAATCCTGGAAATTTAGAATTAAGAGATTTTAATGTCAAGTCTAGAGCAAGAGTTGATGGAAAACAGTTTTTTAGTAAAAAGTACAACTCCCTTTCTGATGCTCAAACGGCTATTAACAAATTACCTGAAAGTTTATCCATCTCAAAAAT
>NTKH01000054.1 GCA_002457645.1 Bacteroidetes bacterium MED-G20 | reverse complement strand
TAAGTTGATTTTTGGAATAATTTCTAAAGCATTACCAGTATGACATTTTATTTTCAGATTATTTTCAGATTTATTAATAAAATTTTGAGCAAAAGATGCTATTTCCTTATTCAGATCAATGGTATGAAGAATTCCATTACTTGTTAGCCCTTCAGCCAGACAAAGAGCACTATATCCGGTATAGGTACCAATCTCCAGAATGCTATTTGGCTTTATTGCTTTAGAATAAGAACTAAGAATTCTTCCCTGCAGATGTCCAGAAAGCATTCTTGGCTGCATTATATTTAGATGAGTTTGTCTATTTAATTCTTTTAATAAATCAGATTCAGGTTCGCAAAACTCTAATGCGTATTGCTCTATTTTAGGATCTAAAAAATCCATTTTAGCTTAAAAGCTCCTTAACTAATTTAGAAATAAGGGATCCATCAGCTTTCCCTTTTAGTGAGGCCATTGCTTTTCCCATTACTTTTCCTATATCTGCCATGGTAGATGCACCAACTTCACCAATAATAGATTCTAGTTCTTTTTTGATTTCAGTTTCTGATAATTGTTTAGGAAGATATTTTTCTAAAATTTCTGCTTGTTGAATTTCCTCATCTGCTAAATCTTTTCTATTCTGATCCACATATATTTTATATGCATCCATTCTTTGTTTATGAAGCTTAGAAATAATTTGTTGAGCTAATTCATCAGAAATTTCACTTTTTGAACCATCTCTAGTACTTTCTAATAAAAATGCCGATTTAATTGCTCTTAGTGCTGCTAATTTGACTTTATCTTTAGCAAGCATCGCATTTTTTAAATCAATTGGGATTTGATTTACTATACTAACAACCATACTAATCTACATTATCATGTAAGAAACTGTTGTTATCGCTTAACCCAGACTCCTTTTCGCCATCATCATTTATATTTTCCCATAATGTATATTTAGAAGCAGTTGGTTCGTCAGAATATTTCACATCTTTAAGGTCAATATTTCTACGTTTGTAAGCTGGTTCACTTTCCATCTCATTTAAACCCAGAGGAGAACGTAATTTTTCTGTGGCTTTTCTAATTCGTTCTAGCCTCTCATCTGAAACTTCTTTAGATTCGATGGGTCTATTATCATTTACCAAATTTTCATCTTTTAATTCATCAGAAGATACTGAATTTTTAGCTTCATTAGAGTCAATATTAATTGCCTCTAAATCTGTTTCTAAATTTTCATCTTCTTCCAATAAAAATCTGACTTTACCATCGTCTTCTATTTGACCTAAATTGTTTGTAATTTCTGCTGGTTTTGGAGATTTAAATGGTTCGTCTTCTAAATTCTCATCTTCTAAAATGAACTTTTTAGTTTCATTTCCTTTTAAAGATACAGGGTTATCCTCAATCACTTCATTTTCTATTAAAGTATTAGATTCTGGTTCTTCTAAATTGGTCTGGGAATCTACATCTTCTAAATGCATTTTGTTTTTCTTTGGTGCTTTCATAGAAAGACCAGTATGAGGAAGTGTATTAAATCCAGTTGCGATGATTGTTACACAAAGTTTATCACCTAGCGATTCATCGTAACCGTGACCCCAAATGACATCTGCAGTACTTCCAGCTTCTTCTTGTATATAATCAGTTATATCTGAAATTTCATCCATTAAAACTGCTTGAGATCCGTAGGTAATATTAAGAAGTACATATTTTGCACCATCAATATTATTATCATTTAGTAATGGGGAGTTTAAAGCACTTTCAACACATTTAGTAGCTCTATTTTCTCCTTCTGCTTCAGCAGAACCCATAATAGCAACTCCGCTATCTTTCATAACAGTATTTACATCGTTAAAATCAACATTAATTTGTCCTGTTACTGAAATTACTTCTGCAATTCCTTTTGCAGCAATCGCTAATACATCATCAGCATTTTCAAATGCATTAACAAGACTGAGATTTCCGAACATTTCTCTTAATTTATCATTGTTAATTACCAATAAGGTATCAACAGCTTCTCTCATCTTTTCAATGCCTTCTTCTGCTTGTGTCCTTCTTTTTCTTCCTTCAAAAGTAAAAGGAACAGTAACAATACCTACAGTAAGAATACCCATATCTCTGGCAGCTTGAGCAATTACTGGAGCAGCTCCAGTCCCTGTTCCACCACCCATCCCAGCGGTAACGAAAATCATTTTTGTATTCTTGGCAAGGATTTCATTAACCTCTTCTAAATTTTCAATGGCTGCATTTTTACCAACATCAGGAATAGAACCTGCTCCTCTGCCCTCTGTTAGACTCTGACCTAAAGGAATTTTAGTAGGTACGGGGCTAGTGTCTAAAGCTTGATGATCAGTATTACAGACAACAAAGTCTACACCTTTTATTCCTTGACGGTACATATGGTTTACAGCGTTACTTCCGCCTCCTCCTACACCAATTACTTTAATAATAGAAGATTGTTCTTTTGGTAAATCAAATTTCATCATGATTTTTTGTTTTATTGTTAATCTACTTTTTCGTCAAAAAATGTTTTTAGTTTTTCAAAAAAGCTCCCCTTATTTTTTTGAGAATGCATCCTTGTACTAATTTTTTCATTTCTAGACTTTAATAATTCAAATTGTTCAAATCCTTTTGCTACCAGCCCAACTCCAGTCGCAAAAAGTGGTGATGTTACATTAATATTGGTATTAGAACTTAAGTGTTCGTTAGGATAACCAACTCTGGAGTCCATGCCTGTAGTAAATTCTATAAGTTGATTCATATGCTTTAACTGTGATCCTCCACCAGTTACTACAATTCCACCAATTAATTTTTTCTCATACCCTGAATTCTTAATTTCAAAATAAATATGTTCTAAAATTTCAGACATTCTGGCATTAATAATATTGGCTAAGTTCATTACAGAAATTTCTTTTGGGTCTCTCCCTCTTAGTCCTGGAATACATACTACTTCATTTTCTTGACTAGTTTGAGTAACTGCAGATCCAAACTTAGTTTTTAAAAGCTCCGCTTGTCTGTGCATGATAGTGCAACCCTCTTTTATATCTTCGGTAATTACATTTCCTCCAAAAGGAATAACAGCAGTATGTCTAATTATACCATCATGGAATATGGCGATATCAGTAGTTCCACCACCAATATCCACAAGCGCCACTCCTGCTTCTTTTTCTTCTTCGCTTATCACAGCAGATGAAGATGCTAGTGGTTCTAATATTAGTTCAGCTACTTCTAATCCTGCTTTATTAACACACTTAAAAATATTTCTTGCAGCAGCCATCTGACCTGTTATAATATGAAAGTTAGCTTCAAGTTGAACGCCTGACATTCCAATAGGATCTTTAATTCCTGGTTGTCTGTCTACTATATATTCTTGAGGCAGTACATGAATAATCTCTTCTCCAGGCATCATCACCAACTTGTACATATCATCAATTAATTCATCAACATCTTTTTGAGATATTTCTTCTTCAATAGAATCTCTAGTTATCATTCCTCTGTGTTGAAGACTTTTAATATGCTGTCCTGCAATTCCAACATTTACCACATTAATTTCCATACCTGACTTAGTCTCCGCTTCCTCTACGGCCGATCTAATTGATTGAACGGTTTTTTCAATATTTGAAACTACTCCTCGAGTAACACCTAAGCTGGGTGCTTTACCAATTCCTAAAATTTCAATTTTGTCATGATCAGTTTTCCTACCAACCAAACAAGCAATTTTGGTAGTTCCAATATCCAATCCTACGACTATTTCTGGTGCATCCATATTAATTTCTTTTTGAACAAATTATTTGATTATCATATATAACATTAAGCGTATCATACTTGTTTAACTCTTTAGCTTGAGGACCATTCGCATAAAAAAGTTTAATTTTTTTAAATTTATTTTCCATATTTTCTGCTAATCCAAATAGTATTCTTTGGTTACCTATTCTTGGAATTAATTCAAAATAGCCATTATTATTGATGTGGATTTGAACAATTTGAGATTTTAAGAACGAGTCATTGTTAATTATTTTACTCATTTCATAAATTTCCTGAAAAGCTGGAGCCCTATGAAGAGAATCTAAAGCATATAAATTCAACTTTTCTGGAAAGTTTATATTTCCTGAAAAAATTGGAACTCTACTTACGTAAGTACTGCATAATGGCATTAAATACCCTCTTTCATCTACATAAAAATTCTTTTCATAAACAGGGCTAACAAACCTGGCGATAGGCGTTCGTTTTTTTATATCAACTTCTAAATCACCATTATTATTGAAATAAACTTCCGCTTTGCTAACCGCTGGGTGATTAATTAATTTATTTTCTATATAGGATAATTCAATCTCCTTATTTAATGTTACCTCACTAACAATTCCTAAGGATGATAAGAGTGAACTGATTTCTGATTTTGTAATAAAATGATGTTGATTATCATCTATTAAATTAATATCAATATTCTTAATCACTAATTCATTGTAACGATTAGAGACAAAAGCTGATAGCCCAATCCAAAGCACCAATAAAGTCACCCAAAAGAATATGATCAAAATCTTTTTAATCATCTTTTATTAATATAATTAGTAATAGAAAAAACCCATTCGTCTATGTCTCCAGCTCCAATAGTTAATAATACAAAGCTATTTTTTGAGTCTAGTTCAGAAAATAATTCATTTTCTGATGAAATTATTTGTTTTTTAAGTAGTTGAACTTCACTTAATAATAAAGATGAATTAATTCCATTAATAGGTTTTTCCCTAGCTGGATAAATTGGTAAAAGAAAAAGCTCATCTAAAGACGATAAACTTGAAGAAAAATCATCTAAAAAATCTCTTGTTCTTGAATACAAATGAGGTTGAAAGACACCTATTACTTTTTTATTTGGATAAAACTCTTTAACAGCTTTTAAAAGAGCACTAATCTCCGTTGGATGGTGGGCATAATCATCAATATAAACAAAATCTGAATTTTCAACATGAATATCAAATCTTCTTTTAACTCCCTTGTATGAGTGTAAAGCTGATCTGATATCGGCCATTTTGATTTCATTTTCTAGACATGATAAAACAGCTCCTGCTGCATTTAATAAGTTATAATTACCTGGCATTTTAAAAGCAAAATTCTTGTGAATTTTGTTCCTATATTTTATGTCAAATTGATAACAGCTATTTAAAATTTCAATATTTAAAATTTGCAAATCGCTTTGAGTTTTAAATCCATACGTTAAATTATTGTCAAATAAGTTTTCCAGCCCTTCTTCAACAATTAACTTTTTTTTATTTTTAAGTAGTTCTGTGAAATCATAGAAGCTACTTCGCAGAGTTTCTTTATCATGATAAATATCTAAATGATCTGCATCCATTGAACTTAGAACGATTGTATGAGGAGATAATTTTAAAAAAGATCGATCATATTCATCAGCTTCCATTACCGATAAACTTCCATTACCCAATAAAAAATTAGAATTATAATTTGAAGCAATTCCTCCTATAAAACAAACACCATCTTGATTAGTGGTTCTTAAAATATGAGCAATAATAGAGCTGATAGTTGTTTTGCCATGAGTCCCTGCAACGGCTATGGTTTTGAATAGTCGAGATATGTCGCCAAGAACATCGGAACGTTTCAATAAAGGAATACTGTAATTGCTAAAATATTTTAATTGATTATTATCTTCTCCAATTGCAGGAGTATAAATTACTAAATCAATATTGTCAATGCTTTCAATTGAATTTAAATTATCTTCATAAAAGACTTTTGCCCCTTTAATTTCAAGACTTTGAGTGATTCCAGATTTAACTTTATCATAACCACTGACCTTTATGTTTTTAGAAATAAAATAGTGAGCTAATGCACTCATTCCTATACCACCAATACCTATAAAATGTACTTTTCTAAGTTCAGTTTCTTGCATTAAATATTTAAGTTAAATATTTGTTTGACAATGTCTTTAGTTGCATTTGGTTTGCCCAATAATCTAGCATTTTTTGAAATTGTATGAAGCAGTTTTTCATCTTCTAATAAATTCATGGCTTTAGAAATAAGTTGGTCTGTTTGGTGGTCTTTAATTAAAATAGCTGCTGATTTGTCTACTAAAGACATAGCATTTTTAGTTTGATGATCTTCAGAAACATTTGGAGAAGGAACTAAAATACTCGGTTTCCCTGCCAGAGTTAATTCGCTTATTGAAAGAGCTCCTGCCCTTGAAATAATCAAGTCAGAAATGGAATAAGCTAAATCCATCCTTTTAATAAATGGCATTATTTGAATATTATCCATATTATTATTACTTAACCAATATTCCATACTATCAATATACCTCTTACCTACTTGCCATATTAATTTAACTGGCTTATTTGAAAGGAAATCTGCAGATTTCATAATCCCCTCATTTATTGATTTCGCCCCCAAGCTTCCTCCCAAAACAAGAATTACTTTTTGGTTCTTTTTAATATTAAAATACTTATTGGCTTCCTTAATCTTTAAGGATAATTTCTCAATATCTTTTCTCACAGGGTTACCTGTTAAAACAATTTTATGAGATTCAAAAAAACGATCCATATTATCATAGGCAACACAAATTTTTAATGCCTTTTTACTTAGCCATTTATTGGTTAAACCAGCAAAAGAGTTCTGTTCTTGAATTAATGTCGGTATTCCTAAATTATGAGCCATTCGCAAAGTTGGACCACTCGCATAACCACCAACTCCCACGACCACATTTGGATTAAAATCGATTAATACTTTTTTAGCATGGTTTAAACTTTTAAGTAGTAATAATGGAAATTTTATATTTTTAATCAAGGACTCTAAACTTAATGACCTTTGAATTCCAACAACATCAAGTCCAATAATTTTAAACCCTTCTTCAGGAATCTTTTCCATCTCCATCCTTCCATTAGCTCCAACAAATAATATTTCTGCATCGCTATTTTCTTCAATAATTTGCTTAGCAATAGCAATGGCAGGGTAAATATGTCCACCTGTTCCGCCTCCACTAATAACAACTTTAAACTTAGACATCTATAGATTCATTATATACAGTTGAACTTACATTGAGAATAATTCCCAGTGAAACACATGTAAATAAAATTGAGGTTCCTCCCATACTTATAAGTGGAAGAGGTTGCCCAGTAACTGGAAGCAGATTGACTCCAACACCCATATTTATAAAAGATTGGAAAATGAGCATAAAACTCAACCCAAAAACTAAATGGGAAGCAAATTTACTTTCTACTTTATTCATAATTCTAATGGCTCTAAAAAAAAGAATCATGTATAATATTAATAATCCTATTCCTCCTATAATTGATCCGAACTCCTCAATAGAGGAGGCAAATATAAAATCTGATTGAGCAGAATATAAATCATTTTTAACATGCCCTTTACCTGGACCTTTTCCAAATAAAAACCCATTTGCAACTGCTCTTTTTGCCATTTCTGCTTGGTAATTTTCTTGTTTATTTCCACTACCATAACTCATCATTCTATTCTCCCAAGTATCAACCCGTGGTAAAAACCCTGGAAATGCCATATTTATCAAAATCAAAAATAAAAATCCAACAAAAGCTGCTCCTACAATGGAGACAAGATGTTTAAGTTTAGCTCCTCCAATAAACATCATCGTAAAACAAACAATTAATAGAATGGCAGCAGTAGAGAAATCAGCAGGAAGAATTAGTCCACAAATAATTATTACAGGCCAAAGGATAGGGACAAGGCCTTTTTTAAAATCTTTAATTTCATCTTGTTTATTAGTCAACACTCTAGACACATAGAGAATCAAAACTAATTTAGCAAAGTCTGAGGGTTGAAATCCCATAATCCATCGGGAAGCATTTCCTTTACTAACACCAAATAATAGAGTAACAAATAACAATACAATAGAAACAAAAATTCCTATTTGGGAAAGTCTTGAAAAATACTTGTAGGGAAAGAATTGTAAATAAATTATCAGAACAACTCCAATGATAATAATCAAAGTATGCTTAATTACATAAGGTGCTACATTACCTCCAGCTATTCGAAAAGCAAGGTTGGAGCTGGAACTGTATGCCATTATTATTGAATATAAAGAAAGTAAAATAATGATGGTCCAAATTACCTTATCACCCTTTAGATATTTCTCTATAAAATTTTGCATACTGAAACTTCTATATTAAATTTTTAAAATATTCTCCTCTAGCTTTATAATTTTCATGATTTGGAAAACTAGAACACGCAGGAGAAAAAAGGACTGAAATATTATTAGACTGATTGTTCAAAGCCATTTTAACAGCACTTTTTATGTCTAATAATTGAGAATATTTAACTTTTGAACCAAATCTATACTTCAATTTTGTTTCGTGAGAACCATAATAAATTATCTCCTCAACTTTTGAAATCACTAAATCGTAAATAATATCTAGGTCTCTTTCTTTCTGAGTTTCACCCACAATCCAAATGATAGGACCTTCGATATTTTCTATAGAGAAAGCAGTTGCACCAATGTCAGTAGATTTGGAGTCATTTATCCATGTCTTTCCATTCAATTTAGAAAAAAACTCTAGTCGATGTTCAATCGATGAAAAAGCATCTAGAGATTGCTCTCTTTTGAGAAATAGCTTATTCTTTGTAGAAATTTTATGTGCTACTTTCATGATAAAATTTATAGAGATCTAACTGCGCTTTTAAATTGATGCCCTCTATCTTCATAGCTTTTAAATAAATCAAAACTTGCACAAGCTGGAGAAAGCAAAACATTGTAACCTTTTTTAGCAATTCTATAACTAATTTGAACTGCCTGATCAGCAGAACTTGCCTCAAAAAATGATTCAACTATGGAACCAAAAGCTTTCTTAATTTTTGAATTATCTTTTCCAAGACAAACAATTCCAAGTACTTTTTGCTTTACCAATCCTTCAAGAACTGAGTAATCATTTCCCTTATCAACTCCCCCCACAATCCAAATAGTTGGTTGTTGCATGCTTTCGAGAGCATACCAAGTTGAATTCACATTAGTTGCTTTGGAATCATTTATAAAATTAATTCCGTGGATTTTTGTGACCTCCTCCAATCGGTGTTCAACATTTTGAAAATCTGATAAACTTTCTCTAATTATTTCTTTTCTAATATCTAAAACCCTTGCTGCAACACCCGCAGCCATGGAATTAAATAAATTGTGTTTGCCCTGTTGGGCCAATTGATGTATTGACATAATTGTTGTTTTTTTATTGTTTATATTGATTTGTATTTGTTCTTTTTCTAACCAAGACCCCTTTGATAATTGTTCTTTAATTGAAATGGGGTGTAATTGATATAATTTTTTGATTTGAGATGAAACCCATTTTGATATAACATGATCATCGTAGTTGTAAACCAAATGATCTCCTCTTAGCATATTTTGAGAAATTCTAAACTTGCTTTGTGAATATTTTGTGAAATCATCGTTATACCTATCTAGATGATCTGGAGTAATATTTAGAATTATGGAAATATCAGCTTTAAAGTCATACATTCTATCAAGTTGAAAACTGCTGAGTTCTATTACGTAGTAGTCAAATTTTTCTAAAGCAACAGATAAGGAAAAGCTATCACCAATATTACCTACAGCTTTAACTGAAAGACCAGCTTTCTTAAGAATTTGAGCAACCATTAATGTAGTGGTGGTTTTGCCGTTGGTTCCAGTTATACAAATCTTTTTTGCATCACAGAAATAACTAGCAAATTCAATTTCACTTATTACAGGCCTGGATTTTTCTTCAAAATGTAGAATTACAGGATGATTATCTAAAATTCCAGGACTTATGACTAAAAGGTCATTATCTAAAGTGTCTGAACTTGTATAATCTTGAATATGCCATTTGACACCATATTTATTTAATAAAATAATGTTCTCATCCTTAATTTTAGAGTCATTGTAAACAACTACATTTAGGTTTTGTTTGATGCCTAAAATCGCGGCTCCAACTCCACTTTTTCCAGCTCCTAAAACAGTTATATTTTGAAAATTACTTATCACCTTAATTTTAGAGTTACAATGGAAAGAGCAGCAAGAAGAATTCCTATAATCCAAAACCTTGCAACAATTTTTGCTTCATGTATGCCCTTTTTTTGATAATGATGATGAATTGGAGACATGAGAAAAATTCTTTTTCCTTCTCCATATTTTTTCCTTGTGAATTTGAAATATGAAACTTGTAGAACTACACTTAGATTTTCGATTAAAAAAACTCCGCAAAAAACAGGTATCAATAACTCTTTTCTAATTGTTATGGCAAAGACTGCTATGATTCCTCCAAGAGCTAAACTTCCAGTATCGCCCATAAATACTTTAGCAGGATATGAGTTGTACCATAAAAATCCAACACATGCACCAACAAATGAGCTAATAAAAATTACTAGTTCAGAAGAGTTAGGGATGTATAGAATATTTAAATAATCTGAAAAAACTAAAT
This sequence comes from Bacteroidetes bacterium MED-G20, assembly GCA_002457645.1. Lineage (GTDB taxonomy): Bacteria > Bacteroidota > Bacteroidia > Flavobacteriales_D > Parvicellaceae > MED-G20. The sequence continues at coordinate 465 of NTKH01000054.1, read as the reverse complement.
TGCCAGATAGATAGGCAAATATGGCTAAAGTAATTCCTATTATAGCACTTGTACCTGTGGCGAGGCCATCTAAACCATCTGTAATATTAGCACCATTAGAAACTGAGATAACTATAATTACTATAATGGGTATAAATACCAGCCAGGAATATTTTTTTAAATCCGAGCTTATCCACGTAATGAGCCAGGAATAATCAAACTCATTATTTTTTACAAATGGAATAGTTGTTTTAAGTGACTTTGTTTCTTCCCAGGTATAGTCTTTATAGTTATTGTCATCGTTAGAACTGATATTAATTTCACTAGCATGAAAAGTTTTAGATTTTATAGTTACTCCATCACTCCAATACATAGAAGCACCAACAATAACTCCCACCCCAATTTGACCAATTACTTTAAATTTTCCAGCTAAACCTTTTTTGTTTTTTTTAAATACTTTAATATAATCGTCAATAAATCCTATAA
>NTKH01000053.1 GCA_002457645.1 Bacteroidetes bacterium MED-G20 | reverse complement strand
CCATTATTATCAGCATCACCATCTCCTTTAAAAGTATGATGAAGATGTAAATAGTGTCCAAATTCGTGAACAACTGTTGCATTATCTCTTGGAGCATTTAAATTAAAAGTAGGTTGGCTGTTGTTAGGGTCAAAACCAAATACTGTTGCCATCATTACGGAACCCTCATAGGCAGATCCAGTAAAAAAATTGGCATAACCCTGAATACCAGATCCTCCATTATTATTTTCTATTTCACTTACAATCCAAATATTAAAATATTCAGTTTCTGGCCATCTACTTAAGTCCTTAAGTAAATCTTCATCTGCTTCACCGCCATCGTTATAATAATCTACTCCTCCAGCTAGATAATTTGGTACGGCACTTGCATTAATTCTATTAATTCCACTATGAGCAGTACAATTAGGATCTTGTTGAGCCAAAGCAAATTCGATTTCAAAATCTACTGGACTGTTAGCAGTTTGACCTCTATATACATCGTTTAAATTCGTTATAGCACTTTGTATTTGGGCATCTGAAATATTGGTTCCAACTCCGATAGACTCTCCTAAGTGCAATACATGAACTACTACAGGAATGGTATATATATTATTTGACGACCTTGTTCTTGGAGATGTTAAATAAGAACTAAGTCTATCTTCAGAAGATTGAATTAATTTTTGGTAGCTTGTGTCTTGAAGATGAAGATTGTGTTTATGATCAAATCCGCATTTTTCAAAAAATGTAGATTGTGCAAAAGAATTAAAACTCAAGAAAACCATCAAAATTAATTTTATCAAATAAGTATATCTAGAGCTTAACATATCTTTAGCTTTAAAGTTATAATCAAAAATAACGATAATAACTTACTATGTAATCAGTTAAATTTTAAAATACTATTTATTGACCAACATATTGAGGTATATCTTCTAGGTAGATTACTTTTTTTTCAGTTAAGTCGATTTCCAAACAGTAGGTTTTTTCCCCGTTTGTTAAAATTAGATACTTTGCAGAAATTTTATATTGATATGAAAGAATTTGATCTAAGGTTGATTCATTTATTCTTGTATTTCTTGCCTTACATTCTACAATTATATTAGGATTTCCATTTCGATCGTAAATGAGAAGATCAAAACGTTTGTTTTTTCCATTAAATGCGATGGTTTTTTCAATAGCCATTAAACTGACAGGATATTTTTTTTTAAAATGCAGGTATTTCCAAAACTGTTGTCTAACCTCTTCTTCAGGTGTTGATAATATCCATTTTTTTCTAAGTTCATCAAATAAATATTCTTTTGAATTAACTAACTTAGTTTTAATAGAAAAAGAATGGTCCATATTTTAAAAATAACTAAAATTGAATTTTAAAGAAATCATCAAATCTATAGAAAATGGAATCTATCAACCCATTTACTTTCTAAATGGGGAAAACACCTATTTCATTGATAAAATCTCAGAAAAGATACTGAATTCTGTCTTAGAAGAATCGGAAAAAGATTTTAATGAAACCATTTTTTATGGAAAAGATTCCACCCCAGAAATGATTTTAGATGTCTGTAAACGATATCCTGTAATGTCTACCTATCAATTAGTAGTTGTAAAAGAAGCACAACACCTTTCAAGAAGTTTATCACAATTTGAAAATTATTTTAAAAAACCTGTTATTTCTACCATATTGGTATTTTGTTTTAAGGGTAAAAAAGTAGATAAGAGAAAATCTATTGGAAAATTACTGTCTAAAAATAATTTCATATTTAATTTTGACCCAATTAAAGATTATCAACTTCCTGATTGGGTTATAAGTTGTGCCAATGAAAATAAGGTAAAATTAGACTCTCAAGCCACAGTTTTATTGGCTGAATTTCTAGGAAATAATTTATCTGAAATTGAGAAGAACATTCAAAAGTTAAAGTTATTAATTAATGGCGATGAAACTGTTAATGTGGAAATGGTTCAAAAACATATTGGTTTTTCTAAAGATTACAATCTTTTTGAACTAACGGATGCTATTGCTGCAATGAATGTCCAAAAAGCTGGATTTATAGCCTATCATTTTGGAAAAAATAATAAGAGTCATCCCATTGTAGTTACCATAGGACATTTATATGGCTTTTTTACCAAATTAATGAAATTCCATTTTTATAAAGATACTATGAGCGATAATCAATTATCTGGAAAAATTGGAGTGCATCCGTTTTTTTTAAAACAGTACAAACAAGCTTCAAATTTTTACTCTAAAACAAAATTAGCTCAAATTTTATCATTTTTAAGACATTATGATTTAATGAGTAAAGGCGTAATAGTTCCCAATGTTTCTGAAGAGGAAATTTTAAAAGAAATGATTTTTAAAATAATGCATTAATAAATATTTATGATTGATTTAAGAAGTGATACAGTGACTAAGCCATCTAAATTTATGAAGAAGTATATGATGGATGCAGCTTTAGGAGACGATGTTTTTCAAGATGACCCAACGGTTAAAGAACTAGAAAATAAAACTGCTAGAATGTTTGGTCATGAAGCTGGATTATTTTGCTCTTCTGGAACAATGACCAATCAAATTGCTTTAATGGTTTATTTGCGACCTGGAGATGAAGTAATATGTAGTAGTGAAGCACATATTTACAATTATGAAGGAGGTGGAATTGCAAGAAATTCAGGAGCCTCTGCAAGATTAATTAATAGAAATAGTGGTATAGTCTATTTAGATGAAATAATAGATAATATAAATCCTGATGATATACATTATCCAGTAACCAATTTAGTAGCCTTAGAAAATACGATTAATAGAGGAGGAGGAATTTGCTATCCAATTTCAGAAATTGAGAAAATTTCTAAGTTCTGTGAGTCTAAAAATATACCACTTCATTTAGATGGGGCAAGACTTTTCAATGCTTTGGTGAAAACGGGAGTTAAAACAAACTATATAGGTCCATTATTTGATTCAATTTCAATTTGTTTTTCCAAAGGATTAGGAGCACCCGTAGGATCTGTCTTAGTTGGGTCTAAAGAGTTTATTCGAAAAGCACGAAGAGTTAGAAAAGTGATTGGTGGAGGAATGAGACAAGTTGGGATGCTGGCAGCTGCTGGAATTTATGCTCTAGAAAATAATATTGAAAGACTTGCTGAAGATCACCAGCATGCAAATTTATTAGCTGAAGGGCTGAGAAGTTGTTCTTGGATTGATAAAGTCATGGAGGTAGAAACCAATATTGTAATTGGATATATGAATGAAGGTTTTCAAAACTCTAATTTTGTAGAGAAATTACAAAAGCTAGGAGTTTCTATTGTATCATTTGGTAAAGGAAGAATAAGAATGGTGACACATTTAGATGTTTCTAAACAAGATATTGATAAAGTGATTTCTTTACTTAAATTCTAAAATATATTTTGCTGTGTTTTCAATAGCATTTTCAATAGAATTGAATTTATAACCAATTTGTTTTTTTATTTTTTCATTTTGATAATTATTTTTTTGAATAGATGTCTTTACGGTTTCTCTGGTTATTTGAGGATTTTTTCTAGTTAAAAAACATTTTACAGCTTCAAGACGCCATGCTAATGAAAGAAGGTTTTTTGTAGCTATTTTATGAGGTGCTTTTACTTTTAAATTTTCAGCAATTATTTTAAAAACAGATTGGTATGAAAGATTTTCTGAGACTACTATATATCTTTCTGAAGAAATACTGGAATTTACTAGTTCAATTATAGATCTAGAAACATCTCTTACATCTACAAATCCATTACTTCCTTTTGGGAAATATGAAAGTCCAGAATAAATCTTTTTGAATAATGATGTGCTTGATCGATGCCAATTTGAAGGTCCAATAATTATTCCAGGATTGATTATAACTGCATTAAGACCTTCTTGAATTCCTCTCCAAATTTCATTTTCTGCTTTATGTTTTGAAATGGCATAATAACTATTATCACTACTCTTAACCCAACTATTTTTTTCTGAATAAGAATTATTCCCTTTTCTGCCTATTGCAGCAACAGAACTTATAAAACCTAATTTTTTAACCTTATTTTCAAGACATGCATTTACAATATTGGCAGTTCCTTTAATATTAATATTTTGCATTTTTTTCCTTTGTTTTTTAGAAAAGCTGACAATTGCTGCACAATGAAAAACATGGTCTATATTGTTAATTTCGTGGTATATTTTTGTAACATCTTCAATGTCCATTTCGACCCACTCAATTTTTTTTAAGAGATTTTTTTTATTATAAAATGAAAATAAATTATCAATGAAATCAAAGTTGGAATTTTTAGTATAAGTAGCTTTAACATCTTCATTATTTATTAGAAGGTCAAGTACGACATGCATTCCAACAAGACCTGTAGCACCTGTAACTAGGTTTCTCATTTACAATTAATAATTTTCAAAATTTAGATTTAAATTTATAGAAACAAATATATTTGTTAATTATCAATAATATGGATATAAATTGAACTTTATAAAAGACCTTAAATGGCGAGGTATGATTCATGATATCATGCCAGGCACAGAAGAGCAATTTTCTAAAGAACTAACCTCAGCATATATTGGTTTTGACCCAACAGGTGATTCTCTACATATTGGTAGCTTAGTTCAAATAATGACTCTTGTTCATTTACAAAAAGCTGGTCATAAGCCATATGTATTAGTAGGAGGTGCAACAGGTATGGTAGGTGATCCCTCAGGTAAATCAGCTGAACGAAATTTATTAGATGAGACTACTTTAAATCAAAATATTTCTAGTATCAAAATACAACTAGAAAAATTTTTAGATTTTGATTGTGGAGAAAATTCTGCTGAACTGGTTAATAATTATGATTGGTTTAAAGATTTCAATGTACTTAATTTTATAAGAGACATTGGAAAGTTCATTCCTGTAAACTATATGATGGCTAAAGATTCTGTTAAGTCACGATTAGAAACAGGCATGTCATTTACGGAGTTTACTTATCAATTAATTCAAGGTTATGATTTTTACTGGTTACATCAAAATAAAAATTGTAAAGTTCAACTAGGTGGTTCTGATCAATGGGGAAATATTGTCACTGGAACAGAACTCATTAGAAGAAAGGGTGGAGGAGAGGCATTTGCTTGTACAACTCCTTTAATTAAAAAAGCTGATGGATCAAAATTTGGCAAAACTGAGCAAGGAAATGTTTGGTTGAATAAGACAAAAACTTCTCCTTACAAATTCTATCAATATTGGATTAATAGTTCTGATGAAGATGCAGCCAATTATATAAGAATTTTCACTTTAAAATCTAAAGAAGATATTGAAGCTATTGAAGTTCAGCATCAACAAGCACCTCATTTAAGAATTCTACAAAAAGCGCTTGCCAATGATATTACTATTAGAGTTCATTCTGAAGAAGACTTAAATGCTGCTATCAGTGCCTCCGAAATATTATTCAAAAAAGGAGATGAAGCTGTGAAAGATTTAATGAAAATGAGTTCTCAGGTTTTTGAAGATGTATTTGAAGGAGTTCCTCAGGCCAAAATAGCTTTGTCTGACATTAAACAAGGAATAACTATTTCAGAGGCTTTAACTCAAAAAACCAATTTTTTAAAATCCGGAGGAGAAGCTAGAAGAGCTCTAAAAGAAAATTCAATAAGCGTTAATAAAGTTAAGGTTAGTGAAGAAAAAGTTTTAAATTCTGATGATTTAATTAATGGAAAGTACATTCTAATTCAAAGAGGTAAAAAGAACTATTTTGTAATTTTAGTTGATTAAAAAGATAATAGATTACAACCTCTTACTTCAGCTTTATCAAACCTTCCTAATATCTCAAATTCTCCATTACTAACTTCTTTTCCTATATCTTGAGTTTCTATAAAAGAACAACTGTAAATATTAGCAAGATCTATTATATTTATCCCTCCGCTTGAATGAGGTTTTTTATAAGAGAAAGGATCTTCAAAATCTCTAATGATAATTTTCATCCATGGCGGGCTAGAAAACAAACCATTTCCCTTAGAATAAGCTTGAGACAGTAGTTCTGTCATTCCATATTCACTATGAATAAAATCCACATTAAATGAACTCTTTAATTGTTTGTGAAGTTCCTTTCTTATTATTTCCTTTCTTCTTCCCTTCATTCCGCCAGTTTCCATTATTACCCAATTTTTTAAATCAACAGATCCTTTTTCAGCAAGATCTAATAATGCATATGTCACCCCAATAAGTAAAACTTTTTTATCTCTAAGCTTGTCGCTTAACAATTTTATAGAATCAAATTTAAAATCAATATATCTACTCTCTGAAGACCCTTTTTCAATGAAATGATTAACCATATATATTAAAGAACTTTCTCCCTGTTCTAAATAGGATGGTAAAAGAGCCAAAACAGTCCATTCACTTATATCACCATATAAATTTTTAAATCCTATTTTAAAAGACTCTTCATACAGAGTTAAATTATGAATATGATGTTGGCTTCTATTACTTTGAGTGGTTCCACTGCTCTGGAAAATCTTTTCTATGGAATGTTTTTTAGCAATTACTTTACAACTTTTAAAAAACTGAATAGGAAGAAATGGAATGTCTAAATAATGTTCAATTTTTTTACTTTTAAATAAGTCTATATAAGATCTGTAGATAGCTGTATTTTGATACTGAAAATTAAATACTTCTAGAGCTACTGAATTAAAATCAGTTTCATTTTTAATACTAAAAATTTTATTTATCAGACTCAAAACAAAAGTAAATGATGTAAATTTATGATGTGATTATATCTAAATCAAAAATAGCTATTGTTTTTTTATCCTTTTGTTTATTATCATGTTTAAAACCTATAAGTTATCCCAACGAACCAATTATTGAATATGTTAGCTTTGAAAGTCAGTCAGATTCTGGAAAATTAACATTTTCTTTTACTGATGGCGACGGGGACTTAGGATTAGATCAAAATATTTTAACTCCACCCCATGAACCAGGAAATTTTTATTATTACAATTTATATGTTAATTATTATGAGCTAATGGATGGAGAATGGATTAGAGGAACTGCAGATCCTCTTGGGAATAATTCTCCATTTGCAGATTCCATAACGTATAGTTATAGAATTGAAAATATCAGCTCTACTGGACAGAATAAGGCATTAAGAGGCGGTATGGATATAATTTTAGAACCCTTTTATTTTAATCCTTATTCAACACATTCTGATAGTATAAAGTTCTCAATTTTATTTATTGATCGTTCTTTAAATCACAGTAATATTGTGTTCTCACCAACAATAGTTCGTTGATTAGAATTTTATGAAAAAATTAATTTACTTTTTTACAATTTTAATTTTTACTTCTTGTAGTATATCTAAACCTGTAAATTATTCATTTGAAGATGCTAAAAACTCTTTACATCCTCAATTTTTAGTATATCACCAATCAGGATGGGAGTCTCAATTGTATTTTCAACTCGCTACTGATGATTTATTATACTCAAGAAAAAATTTAACTGAGCCCTTCAGTGCTAAAATCCAATTAGAATATACTATATATCAAAAAAATCGTAAAGAAATAATTGACTCAGGTTCATATACCATTATTGACCAATATCTGGACAACAAAAGCGCTAAAATTGACTCCAATTTCAATTTTAAATTCTCTTTTAGTCAGATTGGATATGTTGATATAAAAATTACGGATATTAATAGATCAAAGAGTTTTATTGGGTCTATTTATATAGATAAATTTAATAAATCAAATAGACAGTTTTTTTTCTTAACTGACACGAATAACAATGTAATATTTGATAACTATTTTAGAAGTGGTCAATCCATTTTGATAAAAAGTGACATGAATACTAACGGTCTTTTTGCTTCAAATAATAATATTGTTTTTCCTTTGTCTTCTCCTCCATTTAGTAAATCTTATCAACCTATATATCCAAAAAAAACATCATTTTCTACTAAGTTCAATTTTAGTAATAAAATTATTTCTTGTCGTTTACCAGAAAATGGCTTTGTATTTTTTCAATTAGATACAAACATAAATAGTGGATTTACTTTATTTAATTTTCATGAAAGTTATCCAAAATTAAATAGCCCTGAATTGCTCATTCCTCCACTTAGGTACTTAACCACTAAAGATGAATACAATATGTTAATATCACATAGCAATCCTAAGGTTGCAGTAGATCAATATTGGCTTTCAAAGGGGGCATCTAAAGAGAGAGCTAGAAGTTTAATAAGAACGTATTATTCAAGGGTAGAATTTGCAAATAAATTATTTACTTGTCATTTAGAGGGTTGGAAAACCGATAGAGGTTTAATAAGTATTATTTTTGGTCCTCCAAATTATATTTCAAATAATAAAAATATGGAAATTTGGAATTATGGAGATGAAAATAATTTGAATTCATTAAAATTTATTTTTGAAAAGAAAATGAATCCTTTTTCTTCCAATGATTTTGCATTAAAAAGAAATTATTCCTACAAAAACCCGTGGTATCGAGCTGTAGAAAGTTGGAGAAATGGAAAAGTATACTTGATACAATGAAAAAAAGAAGTTCAGAAGATTTAACTTATGGCATTAGATCAGTCATAGAGGCTATTAAAGAAGGTAAAACAATCAATAAAATTCTGATACAAAAAGGTTTAACAGGTGATTTAATGAAAGAGTTGATGACCCTTATTCACAAAGAAAATATTGTAGTTCAAAAAGTTCCGATTCAAAAACTTAATCATATGGTGAAAAAAAATCACCAAGGAATTATTGCAATGATTTCACCTGTTGCTTATCATGAAATAGATTGGCTGGTTCAGCAAGTTTATGAAAAAGGAGAAGATCCTTTTATTTTGATTTTAGATAGAGTAAAAGACGTAAGGAATTTTGGTGCTATTGCTAGAACTGCAGAATGTTTTGGTGTACATGCCATTGTAATTCCTAGTAAGGATTCGGCTTTAATTACCAATGATGCTGTAAAAACATCTGCTGGTGCGCTATTTAAAATTCCTGTATGCAAGGTTACTAGTTTAACTTCTGCGTTAGATTTTTTAAAGGGTTGTGGACTAAAAGTATATGCCTGCTCAGAGAAATCGGAAACATTGATAGATAAGTTGGAAACGACAGGTCCTAAAGCTTTAATTATGGGTAGTGAAGAAGATGGAGTTGACTTGCAGTTAATAAAAGCTTCCGATGTAAATTTTAAAATACCAATGACTGGAAGTATTGCCTCATTAAATGTTTCAGTTGCCTGTGGAATAGCTATTCATAAATTAATGAATAATTAATCTAATAATTTTACTTTTAACTTTTTCCAATTTTAATCAGGTTTTTAAATATGATTTATAAAAAAATATTTTATTTAATGGTTTTTTGTTTCACGACTTCAATATTTTTTGGTCAATCCATTGTAAATACTGAAAAGCTTTTCAATAAAAACAAAGAAGGACTTCAAGTGTCTTCAGAATTTAATGGCACTTCAATTTCTGGAAATGCATCTGTTTTTATTTTAGGATACTCCTTAAATTTCTCCTACAAGAAAAATAAAAGCTTCCTAAGACTTCTTTCTGGTGGGCAATACATAAGTCAAAATAAAAACGAGGTTTCAAATAGTGCCTTTTCTCAATTAAGATACGATTATCAAATAAATCATAAGAGTAGATATTTTATGTTTACTCAATTACAAAGCAATGCCATCTTATTGTTTAACAGAAGATTATTAGCTGGTTTGGGCTACAGAAAAAATTTGATAAATATTGAAAGAGACAGCTCTTCAAGAATAAATTTTGATTTAAGTATTGGTATCATGCAAGAAGAAGAGGTTTTGAACAGGTCTCGCCTGCCACAAAATGAAAAATATTATACCAATTATACAAGATCGATTATATCTATGGTTGGGTCTTGGAAATACAAAAATAAAATAACTGTAATTAATACAACTTATTTTCAGCAATATCTTTTTTCTATATCAGATTATAGATTACTCAATGAAACCAATATGTTATATAAGTTAAATAAAAACCTTTCTCTAAGTGTAGACATAGAATACAGGTTTGATAGTGACCCTCCGTCTCAATTGACCAATAAGGATTTAAATTCTAATTTAGGATTAGTTATAGTTTTGTGATACTTTATTAAAATCTTCCCAAAATTTAGGATAAGATTTATTCACCACTTCTTTATCGTCAAACTTTATAGAATCAACTTTCATAACAAGAGGGGCAATACTCATGGCTATCCTATGATCATGATGACATTCTATTATAGATGTTGGTTGAACTATATTCTGATTCTCTTTTATCTTTATTGATGAGCTGTCAATTTCACAGCTAATATTAAATTTTCTCAATTCTTTTTTAATACACTCTAACCTGTTAGATTCCTTAACTTTTAAACTTTCTAAACCCATTAAATGAGCTTTTATTCCAAGTCCACAACAAGTGACTGTGATTGGTAACGCCAGATCGGGATGATTGGAAAGATCTAATTCTATTTCTTTAGCTATATTTTTGGTTTTTGATAAAATTATTGAATCTGCATTAAATTCTGTTTTAATCCCAAGTTTAGAGTATATGATAGATAAAACAGAATCTCCTTGAATTGAATTGGCATATAAATTCGGAATTTTAATTTCTCCAGATTTAGACAAAGCCAAAAAACTGTACCAAAATGAAGCTGCAGACCAATCATTTTCAACTTTTATATTTTTAGCCAAGTAATTCTGCTTTTCAACTTTAATAAGATTATTTTCCCAACTATACTTAATTCCAAATTCGCTCATCAAATTAAGTGTCATATCAATATACGGTTTAGATAAAACCTTTGAAGTAATTTCTAGCGTAAGTCCATTTTCTATCGTTGGGGCAATCATTAACAAGGCAGATATAAATTGGCTACTAATATCTCCTGGCAAACATAATTTTTTACTTTTTAATTTTTTACTTTTTATCTCAATAGGGAGAACAGCTTCCTTTTCTAAATACTTAATCTCAGAACCAAGCTCTGTAAGACAATCTATTAAAGGCTTTACAGGTCTTTCATGCATTCTTTCACTCCCTGAAACTTTCCAAATGCCTTCTTTTG
>NTKH01000052.1 GCA_002457645.1 Bacteroidetes bacterium MED-G20 | reverse complement strand
AAGATTTTCACCCGGTAAAGAAACTAGTAATACATTTCTGTTTAGAGAAGCACATTCTTCTGCCATATGTAACCCCATTCCTTGGCTGGCGCCAGTAATAAGTGTGTATTTCATATTAATAATACTTTATTCAAATGTAAATAACATTATTAATTTCTGTTACATTATATTTAAGTAATTTTTATAAAAATATAAATGGATTTAATAAGAGAAATCTCTTTAACGTTTTCAAAAAAAAGTCATAGAAACTTCGTCAAGTTTTTCACTAGGAAAAGACCCAGCAGTTCAAGGAAAGATGTCCAAGTTTTTGAAGAGCTTTCTAACTATTACAAGTCTAATAGTTACACAAAACTACCCTACAAAGGAGCGGCTAATTACCATGCCATTAGAAAAAGAATTACCAAGGAGTTAATTAATTTTTTAATTATTGAAAATACTGAGTCGAAGTTTAAATCTAATAATCGCGAAGGGATGATAACCTTGGCCAAATATTTTATTGATTTTAAAAAGTATTCAGAATCTTGGGAAGTGCTTAATAAAGAAGAAAAATATTCAGATGAATCAAATGATTATTTAAATAATTTAAAAATACAGAGATTAAAATTAGAAATACTCCCATATTATCCTGATGGAGACTTTAATCTCATCAAAAAAAAGATAATTAAGTTACAAAAGAAACAGGCACAAGTAGATGAATTTCAATTGTATTTTATTCAAATGAAAAATCTATTTATTGAAAAAATCAAAAAAGGCGATGTTACTTTTTCTTCTAAAGAGTATAAAAAATCTCTTTTAGAATTTGAGAATTTAAAAACAGAAATTAACGATCCACAAATTCATCTAAAAAATATTGAAATAATAAGAGTCGAATTTGCAATCAAAAAAAATTATGATGATTTAGCTATTATTTTAGAAAATTATTATAGGGAGCTTGATTTCGAGTTAGATAATTTTAAGCACCAAAATTATTATGCCAATATTGAATACATTATGTCTTATACCTACTTAGATATTAGAGATTTCTCAAATTCTAAAAAGCATTTGGAAAGACTTCATCATCTAATGTTATTAGAAAATAAAATATTCTATTCGTACTTAGGAAGATATATTGCCATTGATAGCTTTATTAAAGTATTTGATCATCAAATAAATGAAGCTATAAATGTAATTCAGGATGCTATCAGTCAATATAATGAAAAGTTAAACTTAAGAGAAAGTTTTAATTTGTTATTAAATTTATCTGCTTTATTGTTGGTCAATCATGATTATAAGCAGGCCAATAAACTTTTAAACGAGTTTAATAGATCAGATTCCTATTACCAAAAAACCATGGGAAGAGAATGGCTTCTTAGAAAGGAAATGATAAGAGCCTTAATTTTCTTAGAATTAAAACATATTGACTTGGCGGAAAAAACTTTAATCTCTATCAAGCATAAATACACTGATTTATTTGCTTCAAAACAGTATAAGATGGTTTTTCCTTACATAAAAGCTTTGGAAAAATTCATTAATGAACCCCAAACCATAGATTTGGAAGAACTTAAAAGTCTAGAAAAAGTATTTAATTTTAAAAGGGAAAAAGTCTTTAAAGATCCAAGATTGATCTTGTTTTATGCTTGGCTTAAGGGAAAATATACCAACCAAAAAACTTACGATGTCTTGTTAAAAGAGTATAAATTATTAAATTAATAGTATTCGTAATAAATTTTATCTCCGCTCTGGTATCCAACCCAGTTAGAAGTTAGAATGAGAGCTAAACTGTTTATTTTTAATTTATTTATTGTACAGGTTTGAGTATCATCTAAGTTAACAGACGAAACTAAATAATTGAATGTCACCTGAGTTTTATCTTCTGAAAACTCCCAAGTTCCACCAGCAACATCAATACCAGCTTGACTAAAATTATCTACATCTTTAAATTGAATGGTTCCATCTTTCATAAATTCAATAAAACTTCCATCGCTGTCAATATCAAAGATTTCTCCAGTATTTCCATCCACATATTGTATAGGCCTCCATTTTTGACAGAGTCTGGTAGTTTTACCAATTAAGGTAAACCCTGGGCCTTCTTCATATTTACTACAAGAAATAAAAGTTGAAAGAATAAAAAAAGGTAAAATAAGTTTTGAAAATTTCATGATTTTAAAATTAATTATCGGCAAAGATATAATTAATTCTATTGAAAATATTATAACTCAAATTTTAAAGGGCTATCATCACACATATTGATTAATCAATAAGAATGATACATTTGCAACTTATTTAATTCCATGAATATTAGAAACATTGCTATTATCGCCCATGTAGACCATGGAAAAACAACATTAGTAGATAAGATGATCTACGCTTGCAATGCAATAGATCAAAGAAAAGAACAAAAAGAATTAATTCTTGACAATAATGACTTAGAAAAAGAAAGAGGGATCACTATTTTATCTAAAAATGTTTCAGTAAAGTATAAAGGACATAAGATTAATATTATTGATACACCAGGTCACGCTGATTTTGGAGGAGAGGTTGAAAGAGTATTAAATATGGCCGATGGTGTGCTACTTTTAGTAGATGCATTTGAGGGACCCATGCCTCAAACTAGATTTGTTTTACAAAAAGCCATAGAATTAGGATTAAAACCATTGGTTGTCATTAACAAAGTGGATAAGGAAAACTGTCGCCCTGAAGAAGTACAAGAAAAAGTATTTGATTTAATGTTTAACCTTGATGCAACTGAAGACCAGTTAGATTTCCCAACTATTTATGGATCTGCTAAACTGGGTTGGATGAACGGGGACTATAAAAATGAAAATGATAATATTTTTCCTTTACTAGATGCGGTCATTAATTTTATTCCATCCCCTAAAGTAGCTCAAGGAACTACTCAATTACTAATTACATCTCTTGATTTTTCAACTTTTATAGGCAGAATAGCTATTGGTAGATTGCAGAGAGGAGAATTAAAACAAAATCAACAAATTTCACTTGTAAAAAGGGATGGAGAAATTAAAAAGTGTAGAATTAAAGAACTTTATTTATTTGAAGGATTGGGAAAATCAAAAGTAGAGGAAGTTATTGCTGGAGACTTATGTGCAATTGTTGGTTTGGAAGGTTTTGAAATTGGCGATACTGTTGCAGATTTAGAATTCCCTGAGGCTTTGCCAACGATTAAAATTGATGAACCTACTATGTCTATGCTATTTACCATAAACGATTCGCCATTTTTTGGACAAGAAGGAAAATTTGTTACATCAAGACACTTAAAAGAAAGATTGGATAAGGAACTGGAAAGAAATTTAGCTTTAAAATTAGAAAGTACAAATTCTTCAGATTCCTTTAATGTTTTTGGAAGAGGGGTACTTCACTTATCAGTACTAATTGAAACTATGCGAAGAGAAGGATATGAATTACAAGTTGGTCAACCACAGGTAATTATAAAAGAAATAGATGGAGTTAAATGTGAACCTATTGAAGAACTTACAATTGATCTGCCAGAAACACATTCTGGAAAAGCAATTGAGGTAGTTGCTATTAAAAAAGGAGAAATGTTAAGTATGATTCCTAAGGGAGATAGAATGTTACTAGAATTCAATATTCCTTCAAGAGGAATTATAGGATTGAGAAACTATTTATTAACTGTTACTGCTGGAGAAGCAATAATGTCTCACAGATTTATTGAATTTCAACCCTATAAAGGAGATATTCCTCAAAGACAAAACGGGTCTTTAATTTCAATGGAAAAAGGAAAATCAATACCATTTAGTTTGAACAATCTTCAAGAAAGAGGAAAGTTTTTTGTTGATCCTAACGAAGATATATATGAAGGACAAGTGATAGGGGAGAATTCAAGAGGAAATGATTTAGTAGTCAATGTAACGAAAACTAAAAAAATGTCAAATATGAGATCTTCTGGAGCAGACGATAAAGTGAAAATTGCTCCAGCCATAAGGTTTTCTTTAGAAGAAGCTTTAGAATATATTCAAGCAGATGAATATGTCGAAGTAACCCCTTCAAAAATTAGACTTAGAAAGGTCTTACTTAAAGAGCACGAAAGAAAAAGAGCTAATAAATAACTTTTAAAGTTTATTTTAAGTGAACTATAAACGATATCATTTGTTTGTATTTAACTAAATTTATTATGTAGTAATTTATAAATGAAGAATTTCATCATAATTTTTTTAAGTTTTAGTTATTTTTCAACTTACAGTCAGCAATCAACTCCAAAACTTTTAGTTTCTGTGGTAGTTGATCAAATGAAGTATGAATATGTTGACAGGTTTTGGAATGAATTTGGTGAAAAAGGAATTAAAAAGTTAGTTAATGAAGGTATTTTTTGTAGAAATACTCACTATAATTACATTCCTACTTATACAGGGCCAGGACATGCAAGTATATTTACTGGAACTACACCATCTGTCCACGGAATAATAGGGAACAACTGGTATAGTAGAAAAGATTTTTCTCCTGTATATTGTGCTGGTGATTGGGCTTCTCAAACAATATGTTTATGTAAAAAGCCTCACGAAAAGACCAATCCTGGGAGTGGTCAAATGTCACCCATTTCATTATTGTGCAACACTGTTGGAGATCAACTAAAAATTAAAGATTCTTTATCCAAAGTATTTGGAGTTTCTATAAAAGATAGAGGAGCTATTTTATCTACAGGAGCTCTTGCAGATGGAGCTTATTGGTTAAACTACAATGCAAAATGGATAACCAGCTCATTTTATCGAAATAACCTCCCAGAATGGGTAGTTAAGTTTCATAAAAACCATACTGTTGAATCCTACATGAACAATAGCTGGAAGGGGACCAACTTTGAATATGATTTAAATAAAATATTTTTAGAAACAGGCCCATCCTCAATTAAGGCCTCCCCCAAAGGCAATAATTATACCTTAGATTTTTCTAAAGAACTTATTAAAAATGAAAACTTAGGAATTGATCACCATACTGACTTTTTAGTGATTTCTTTTTCTTCTACAGATTATGTTGGACACAAATATGGACCTGATGCAGAAGAAGTAAAAAGTATGTATTTGAATCTTGATCAACAAATTGCAGATCTTATTGAATTTCTTGAGAGCCATTGTGGTTCTAAAGAATTTATAATTTCATTAACCGCTGATCATGGTGCAGGTACCTCAACAGGTGAAATAGAGAAAAAAAGACTTAAGGGGGGCAATTTCATTTCAAGAGAAATTTTTCCAGAACTTAATAGTCAGTTAGAACTAAAATTTGGAGTCCCTAATATTTTAGCAAGATATTCTAATATGCAATTTTATATAAATCATCAAAAAATAGATTCCTTTAATATTTCAAAAATTGAGGTTTTTGAAGAAGCTAGAAATTGGTTGAAAAAACAATCTTCTGTAGATGAAGTATACTCTATAAAGACACTTGCCAATGCGATGTGGTCATTAAAAATTAATAGCCTAATAAATGGAATTTATCCCGAAAGATCGGGGGATATTTTTCTCACTCTTAAACCTGGTTACATTGAGTGGGCAACTAAGACAGGCACAACTCATGGAACCCATTATAATTATGATTCCCATGTTCCATTATTTTTCTATGGATTCAATATTCGACCTAAACAAATTTACAGGAATGTTAAAATTATTGATATTGCACCTACGTTATCAATTTTGCTTAAATCTGCATTTCCTAATGCATGCACAGGGAATCCAATAGGCGAGGTTTTTAAAAATAAAAACTAATGTCATATAGATTAAAATTATTAATTTCTTTTTTATTTTTTCACCTTCTTGTATGGGCTCAACCTAGTGATACTATTTTTGAGAATCAACTCTATTTCAAGCTCAATTCATTAGATAATATTTCACCCTCTTCTTGGGAATCTGTAGAAAGTTCTCCTAATAATATTTCATCAGAGATATTTACATTTGGAAATTATTTAGATTCTATTGGTGTTATAAACATCAAACAACCTTTTGGAAAAAGAAAAGATTTTAAAAAACTATTTTTAACATTTTTAGTGGAGTTTAGGGCTGGAGACTACGATTTAAATGATATTATTAAAAGGTTAAGCTCTTTTGACGAAATTGAATACTCAGAACCAAAATTTATAGATTATATAGATTTCAATCCTAATGACCCAAGATATAACAGTTGTTGGCATTTAAATAAAATTCAAGCAAGTTTGGCATGGGATATTGGAACTGGTAATAGTTCAATAACTGTTGCCATAGTAGATGATGCGGTACAAAGAACCCATCCTGATTTAAATAATGTGATCTGGAATAACTTGCTTGAAATTCCAAACAATGGAATAGATGACGATAATAATGGTTACATAGATGATTATAACGGCTGGGATGTTGCAGATAATGACAATAATACAAACCCCCCTAATACAAATCTAGATCATGGAACTCATGTTGCAGGAATAGCTGGAGCACATACCAATAATAATATTGGAGTTTCATCAATAGGGTATGGAATTTCTATAATTCCAGTAAAGGCAACAAGAGACAATAATCTAAATGGGACAATTAACAATGCTTATGATGGAGTATATTATGCAGCTTTAAATAATGCTGATATTATAAATTGCTCATGGGGAGGCTCTTATTATTCTCAAACTAATAATAATATTATTCAATCAGCTATAAATAATGGTTCTATAATTGTTGCTTCAGCTGGAAATTCAAATGTTAACCTAGGCTCAAGCCCTAGATATCCATCATGCTATAACGGAGTAATTTGTGTTGCTAATACCACACAATCTGATATCAAAAGATCATCTTCTTGCTATGGAACAAGAGTTGACATTTCAGCTCCAGGAACATCCATACTAAGTACGGTTCCATTCTCACAATATGACACTAAAACAGGAACATCTATGTCTGCACCTATGGTTGCAGGATTACTGGGTCTTATGAAATCTTTTTCACCTAATTCATCCAATGAGCAATTAATTAATTGTATGAAAAGTTCTTGTGATAATATAGACGCCTTGAACCCATCATATGCAGGCTTATTAGGATCAGGAAGGATCAATGCTTATCAAGCATTACTTTGTTTATCTCCACCTTCAGCTGATTTTTTCATAAGAGTTGAAGACAGTTGTTCTGGAGAAATTCAGTTTTCAGATGCCACCTTAGGAATCCCAAACTCATGGGCCTGGGATTTTGAAAGTGATGGTATAATAGACGATACAACCAGAACAGCAACAAGGTATTTTAATCAATCTGGAAGCTACAATACTACACTCACGGTCTCCAATTCTTTTGGATCCGACTCAAAAACCATTCAGAATGCTTTTAATTTATCATTAATTGATGGACCAATTATAGAACCTATTTATAGTTGTAAAGGGGATTCAGTGGTGATTTTAGGCAGTGATGAAACTAGTTTAAATTGGTATATTAATGAAAATGATCTTGAAAAGTTGAATGAAGGAACAAGTTTAACGACTGACAACATATACAACGACACTTCATTCTTTGCCTCTATTTCATTTGATACTTCTTGCTACCGAACTGGCTTAACTTATTTTCCTAATAACGGCTTAAATTCAACTAATTATTCTTATTTAATTTTTGATGTTTTTACTAAAATTCAAATCAAATCTGTTGATGTAAAAGCGGTAGGCAATCAAAATAGAACTATTATTATTTTGGATAGTATCAATAATACAGTTTTTGAAAAAACTTTTACAAATCTTATTACTGGGATTAACTCTTTAGAATTAGATGCCGTTTTATTTCCTGGAAGTAATTATAAAATCGGATTATCTCCAAATTCGACAGTTAATTTATACAGAGCAAATTCA
The DNA here is from genome assembly GCA_002457645.1 of Bacteroidetes bacterium MED-G20. GTDB lineage: Bacteria > Bacteroidota > Bacteroidia > Flavobacteriales_D > Parvicellaceae > MED-G20. Next base: position 3,568 of record NTKH01000052.1, on the reverse strand, counting down.
GGTGCTAATTTTCCTTATGTAATTCCTGGTATGATAAGCATAAATAAATCTATGATATCGCAAATTATTACTTCCATACAACAGTATTATTATTTTTTTAACTGGAGTGTCTGCGATGCAATTTGTGAGAGCGAAAGATCTGAAGTTAAGGTAATAACAGACAATTGTCAAAACATAAAAAATATTTCAGAAATAACTCTTTTCCCTAATCCAAACCAAGGTTCTTTCAATCTAAGGGTTCCAAGAGATTCTCAAGGATCAATTACTCTTTTTAATATGCTGGGACAGGAGTTATATAAAAGTCAATTTTCGGCATTAGCCGAAAGAGTTATGATTGATTTACCATCATTAAAAAAAGGAATTTACAACCTATATATTGATATAGATGATAATCAAATTTTGAAAAAATTTACAGTCATTGGAAATTAGATTATTGTTCTAATACTCCGTGAATAATTTTACGTTGTTTTTTGGAGTTTTTATCATCTTCTGCTTCTTTTAAAAGCGTTGATTTCTCTACTTTTGCATTAGGCATAAAAGAACAAAGTTCTGATGCTACAACTGATAAATACTGATACTCAATTTTTTTAATTCCAAAAATATCTCCTGGCATTTCTACTTTAATAACTCCAGCGTCTATCTCTCTTCCTTTTTGATTGAAAACTGTATAATGGGTGCTAATTTTTCTATTGGTTATATACATATTTTCATTACTTGGATATGCTCTTCCAATATGAAACTCATTTATGAAAATATAATAATTGGTTTTATATTTATTATTTAGCTCCTCCAATAAATTAGGATTTTGAATGATAACATTCATAAACCTTTCTGCTGAATAATTGGAAGTATAAACTTCACCATTTTTTATTTTTCCTCGATCATATTTAGCTTTTTCATGATGTTGATTAGTCTGAATAACAAACTTTTTTAGCTTATCTTTTATTTGTTCTGTTTTTGAGGTTGGTGGCTGAATAGTATCTTTTACTTTAACTTTTTCGTATTTAAGACCTATATTATTATAAATATAGTTAAGAACTTCTGAAACAGAATCTTTATGATGAATCATAGAAATGGCAGGAGTTTTATTACTTATTTTTAGAAGTATTTGAGAAGAAATACCTTTTTTTAGTTCTTCTTTTACGTCCATATAATTTATTCTATTATAAGCAGCAATTTCATTATCAACAGCTGACGCATACATTTTATTCTCAAAAGGAATAATCAAAATTTTATTGTCTTTGTCTTGAGTATACACCTCAAACTCATCAAGTGATGGAATTTCTTGCCCTGAAGAAACAAAGCAAATAAGAATCATTAAAATTAAAGTATAGACTTTATTCATTAAACCTTTTTAGTAAATGTATACTGTAGGGCTTGAGTCTAGCTCTTTGATTTAAAATATTATTCCCAAGAAGATGTTTAAAAGTGCAGATCTCACTCAGTTATCCATCTGAAAATATCCATGCCATTAGCATAAATTAAAAGTGTAAATAAAATAGTCATTCCTACGATTTGAGCTCTTGTTAGAAATTGATCACTTGGAGGTCTTCCAGAAATCATTTCATATAGTAGAAATATGACATGCCCTCCATCAAGGGCAGGAATGGGTAATATATTCATAAAAGCCAATATAATTGAAAGTAGTGCTGTCATTGCCCAAAATCTTTGCCAATTCCAAGAGGTGTCAAATAATCCACCTATAGATGCAAAACCTCCGATTTGCTTTGCCCCTTCTTTATTAAATATAAGAGACAGTGATTTGACATATGTTGAGAGAGTTTCTATTCCCTTATTTATTCCAGCTGGAATAGCTTCTGGAATAGAGTATTTTTTAAATTCATAAATGCTTTTATTCAAAACTCTTGAATATCCAATTTGAGCATTTTCATTTGTTAATACTGATAGGGTATTATAGCTATGATTTCTATAAAAGGAAATTTCAACTTCTTCGGATTTATAATTTTGTATTTTTTCTCTAAAGTCTTTAAAGTATGGTGTTTTATAACCATTTATTTCAACAATACTATCTCCCGAAAGAAGTCCAGCACTTTCTGCATTTGACCCAGCAATAACAGAATCAATAATGTTATAAGACCTGTGTACAGAAAAAATTCCTTGTCCTCTATTTTTTAATAGATCTTCAACAATATCTTCAGAAAGTGTTAATGAAATAAGTTCATCTCCTCTTTTAATTTTTAAATTTCTTTCTCCGTCAATTAAAATTCTTTTTTCAGCACTACCAAATTCTATAACTTTTTCATTTCCTACTTCAACAATTAAGTCACCTTCTTTAAAACCATGCTTTTCATAGCTAGCATTACTTAAATGAGCTCCATTAGTAATTTTATCATTTGAGACATAGGCTTCACCCCAAACATTAAGTATCATGATATAAATCAGCAACCCTAAAATTAAATTTACAGTAACTCCTCCTATCATTATTATTAGTCTTTGCCAAGTTGGTTTTGATCTAAACTCCCAATCTTTAGGTTCTTCTTTCAATTGATCTTTATCCATACTCTCATCAATCATACCAGCAATTTTAACATAGCCACCCAAGGGTAAAAGCCCAATTCCGTATTCGGTCTCTCCAATTTTCTTTTTAAGTAGAGAAAAAGGCCAATCAAAAAATAAATAGAATTTTTCAACTTTGGTTTTAAATAGTTTAGCGGGAATAAAATGTCCTAGCTCATGCAGAATAATTAAAAAGGAGAGGCTCATTATAAACTGAGTGATTTGTATGACTAGTTCCATAGGATTTTAAAAATTAGTGGACAAATATATATTAATTATGGATACCCATTGTGTTAACAAATTATAATATAATCAAAAAAAAAGCCCCAAGTGGGGCTTTTTAAAATTTAGAAAAAGTTATTTACTATTCAATGATAAACTTTTCAGTTTTTGTTGTGATGCCATTAGAAATTTCAGCATGATATATTCCTTTAGCAAAATCACTAACGTCAATAGTGTATGTAAACCTGTTTGGATTTATATTCTTGATTAATTTTCCGCTATTATCAAATATCGTTATAGTATTAATATTTGTAGAAGAATTAAAGGATACAAAATCCGTTGCTGGATTTGGATAAACATTTACACTTATTCCTTTATTAGCATTGGTTATTCCAACGGTATTTCCAGGTAACATTAGACCATTTACAATTCTTGGGCAGAAAAAACTTAATACTGTATCTTGGTAAGCGGTAGCTTTTGCTATACTAACATCTGGATTTGTGTTTAAACTTCCTGAATAAGCAGCAGCGCCTTGAGCAGCAGGAAGGCCTTGCATCATTGCTATTGCTACTGTCGTTAAAGAATCAAAGTAATCCCATGGAGCTCCTTCAGCAGGGTTTCCAGTAATCAATGGAAATAAGTTAGAGACACTATTTGTTATAGCATTGCTATCTGCGTCAACTGCTCCAGCTGAAATAAGAGATGCAAAATTATTTTGAGCAGCAATGGTATAATCGTCAAATAACATTGGGATCATATCGTTGTTGCCTAGAGAATCGGCTTTGTGCATCACATCATAAGATCCACTGATATCGGAAACAATTTGTAC
>NTKH01000051.1 GCA_002457645.1 Bacteroidetes bacterium MED-G20 | reverse complement strand
CCAGTCACTATTAACATGGCTCCCACTAAAATTAATTGCCCATTAAAAAATGATTCAATAATATCTTCAAAAAAAACACCCACAACAGCTGCAGGAATCATAGAGATAATTATTTTAAAAGCAAACTGCTTTTCTTTAGAGTCATTTGCAGAAATAATCCCTTTTAAAATTATTAAAATATCTTTTCTAAATATAAATATTGTACTTAGGGCAGTTGCAAAATGTAAGACCACAGTCATAAGTAGACTTTCTTTTGCTTCATAGCCAGTATTAAAAATCTCTTTGGTGATTTCTAAATGTCCGCTGCTACTAACAGGAAGGAATTCTGTTAGCCCTTGAACGATTCCTAAAATAAGTGCAGTTAGGTAATCCAATAGAAACTATTGTTGCTTTTTCATAATTCCAAAAAGCACCAGCCCATATCCAAGAATGACCATAAAAGGGGCTAATGTTATTCTTCTGAAAGAGAAAAGTTCTTCCTCATTAAAAATATTGGGGTTTTCTGAGCCTCCTCCTGACATTAAAATAAAGCCTAAAAGAACTACTAAACATCCAATAATAATGAAAATATAATTTTTTTTTCCAAGAACCATTTTTGATTTTTCTTCCATATTAATGTAGTTTTTCAGATTTTACCCAGATAAATTTATTTAATGCAAAGTAAGTAGAAATTACACTCACTAGAATGCCTGTTGTTAAAATTCCAGATGCAACCATAATAAAATCTAAAATTTCTCTATTTAGTTCTGCTTTACTTGAGCTTAAAGATGTAATAATACTAGGATTAATATAAGTAAATGAATACCACAAAGAAACCAAAAATAAAATTGCTAAAATTCCTGATATCATGCCCTGATAGAAGGCTCTAAAAATGAAGGGTCTTCTAATGAAGTAAGACTTTGCACCCACTAATTGCATAGTTCTAATCATAAATCTTTTTGAAAAAACTGCCAATCTAATGGTATTATAAATCAATAAAATTGCTATTACCAATAAAACTCCCGCAATAAAAATCATAATAAGTTCAAAATTTTTAAAAACATTTCCAATTTCTAAAAATTGTGATTCATTGTAGGCAACTTCAGAAATAATATGTTCATTCCCTTTAAAAATTGAAGATGAAAAATTATGAGCACTATCAGGATTTACATATGAGGATGCTAAATTAACATGAATTGAAGAAGGCAATGGATTTACTCCGTCTAAAATTTCAAATGCATCTTGACCAACATGCTTCATCATTAATTCCTGAGCATCTTCTTTAGAAACATATAGAGCATTTTTAACTATGCCTTCCATTGATTTTAACTTTTTCTCCATCATTTTAACGGTTGATTCATCAACACTTTCATGAAAAAGTATATCCATGCTCAGTTGTTCTTTTATCTCAGCTGATTTTTTATTAGCTGTTAACATAAAATAAACAAAAACTCCAAAAAGAGTAAGTAATAGAGTCATTCCAAAAATTGTTGAAATTTCTGCTAATGAATTTGACTTGTGAGATTTAGACATTAATGCTAATTTATAAGAAATTTTAAACAGATTTTTATATCCCCAATTATAATTTTTTAAATTTTGAAAAGGTTATAAGTTGTATGTAATACTAACAATTAAATAAAATTTAATAAATACTCAATGAATACTCATTAGATTGATAATTTAAACTTAAAAAAATTTAATATTTAGATTTACTTCCATTATATTTATTTATTAATAAAATGCATAAATTTTCAATTATTATATTTTTTTTTGGGACTTTTTTTCTTTGTAAAAACGGAGCAAGCCAATGTAATAATACAGGAACGGATTTGCAGACAGTTTGCGATAGTCTTCTTTGGATCGATGGTGTCACCTATACAATCGATAATAATACAGCAACACATACTTTAACAAATATAGCTGGTTGCGATAGCATCGTAACGCTAAATTTGACCATAAAAAGTAGTTCTTTAAATCCATCAGCAGTAATTAGTTCTGAAAATGAAGTCTGTCCAAATAATGATGTTTATTTAAACGTAGATGGTGGATCTTTAGGGACAAATAGTCAATGGGTTTGGTATAAAGATTCTTGTTCTGGAATTTCTATTGATACTGGCTCTTCAATAGTTGTAACTCAATCATCTAACACCACCTATTTTGTTAGAGCTGAAGGAGAATGTAATAATACAAATTGTGAAAATATTACTGTGAATAATTTCCCATATTTTATAGAACTGGATTCAATAAGTATAGATTCTACATTCAATTCCATTGACAGTACTTGGTCTATTATTGATACTGTATGCCCCCAAACAGCAGTAAAATTATTCGCTCATTTTTCTGATACATTTCCGCAAGGTTATACAATAACTTGGTATGAAAATTCATGTGGTGCATCATCAATTGGATTAGGTGATTCAATTATTGTCTATCCTGACTCCAACACTACTTATTATGCCAGAGTAATTGGTACTTGTGGCGGCTCACTTTGTAAAAATATTTCTGTTTACACCAAAGATGGATCTATTTCTCCGACAGGAATTAGTGCTAGTTCTAATAATTTTTGTACGGGCGGATCTTCAACTTTGAGTGTTGTTGGAGGTCAATTAGGAACAGGCGCTTCTTGGGGATGGTACAAAGGATCATGTGGTAATAATTTTCAAGGCTCTGGATCTTCAATAACTGTCACCCCCAATGCAACCACTATGTATTATGTAAGAGCAAACGGAGGTACTTGTGGGGCTACATCTTGTGCAGAAATTTTAATTAATACTTATGATTTAAACGTTTATCACTCTCCTATTGATTCTACATGCGAATCTTCCCCCTTTATCCTTCAAGGCGGATTTCCTGAAGGTGGTACTTATTCAGGAACTGGCGTTTCTGATTCTATTTTCGATCCAATAATTGCTGGAGTTGGAAATCATGTAATAACTTATTCTTTTTCAGACATCAATAATTGTACTGACTCTGCACTTATTCCAATTGTTGTTTTAGAAGATAATATTGATCCACATACTATTAGTGCCAATTTATATGAAATATGTGATGGGAATTCCTCAACAATTATCCTTGATACATCAAATCATTTAATAAATGGAAGTCAATTTTTCTGGTACAGTGGGAGCTGTGGAACTGGTTCATTAATTGATTCTACAACTATAAGTAATCAAATTACTGTATCTCCTAATTCAACTTCAAATTATTTTGTTAGGTCAGAAGGTGGTCTTTGTCCAGCCAGTAATTGTATTGGAATTACAATTGACGTCTATACACTTGAAACACATTTAAGTGAATTTGATGATATTTGCGGAGAGGATTATCCTGTTTTTGAATTAAATGGGGGAAGTCCATCAGGTGGAGTTTTTTCTGGAGTTGGCGTTGAAAATGGAGTTTTTAATCCTAAAAGTGCTGGGGTTGGAAATCATAATATTACTTATACTTATTCTTTAGGTCCATGTGTAGCTTCAGATGTTGAGCCCATTCAAATAAATAATAGCCCACTACTAGTTAATTATTCCATTGAACAAGAAACTTGTTTTGAAGGCGGGATCATGATTCATGGCCATGTGAGAAATGGTGTTGGTTACTACGGTTATGAATGGTCTGATGGTTCTTTAGAAAACCCTTTAACCTATGCAGAAAATACTACTTATGATGTACTAGTTTCTGATGCCAATGATTGTTATACTTTGCTTGATAATATCCAAGTAGATATCTCTTTAAGCTGTATTGAAATGCCTAATACATTTTCTCCAAATTCTGATGGATTGAACGACATTTGGAAGTTAGATTTTACAAATTATAATGCTGCTGAAATAATTGTATTTAATAAATGGGGCAATCTTGTTTGGGAAGATTATACAACTTTTCCTCAATGGGATGGAACAAGTTTAGATAACTCTGCTCTTCCTTCAGCAACTTACTACTATGTATTAAAATTAACTCCTTTTACTGGAGATCCCATTGAACAAACTGGACCTATAACTATAATAAGATAAGATTATGAAGAGAATTTTTATTATTTCTGTATGTCTTTCATTGTTGTTGAGTTATAAAAGCCAGCAAATTGCACTTAATAGTCAGTATCTTTTCAATGACTTTGCAATAAACCCAGCTGTAGCTGGAACAAAATCTTATGCTCCGCTCTCCTTAAGTTTTAGAAGACAATGGATGGGGATAGATGAAGCTCCAGTAACGCAAAACTTAATGTATCACACTTTTTTGGGTGATAATATGGGTTTTGGAGGACACATTTTCAATGATGCTTCAGGCCCCACCAGAAGATCTGGATTAAGCGCAACATATGCTTATAATATTAAGACTAGCAAGAGAGCTAAGTTGTCTTTTGGATTATCAGGTTCCATAACCCAATTTTCAATTGATAGAGATCGACTAATCACAGAAATTCCTGGCGACGTGGCTGTGATGAATTCAAATAATCAACTTATATCAGATTGTAATTTCGGAATTCATTGGAAAGGAGAAAATCATTTTGTTGGGTTCTCAACCTTTAATCTATTTGAAAATAAAACTAATTTATTGGCCCTAACAACCCCAGTAGTGAATACATTAAATAGAATTTTTTATGTAAATGGAGGCTATAATTTTAAAATTGGCGCGCTTATAGAATTACAACCATCTGCAGTCATGAGAATTATGGCAGATAATCTTTTACAAATTGACGGGAACTTAAAACTTACTCTTAAAAATGCTTATTCAATAGGCTTGTCTTACAGGAATGAAGATGCCATATCATTTATGGGAGGAGTTAATTTAGGAACTACTACAATTGGATATGCTTATGACTTGGGTATTTCAAAAATCAAAACTTCTAATGATGGTACTCATGAAGTTTTCATGTCTTTCAAACTTAGAAAAAACAATCAATCTAAAGCACCATGGAAAAATAGAAATCGTGTTTATTCTAGTTCTTCGTCTGAAAATTAATATCTAATAAATGAGAAAAAGCATTCTATCCATAATTGCTGTCTTCTATTTTAGTTTTTTTTATAGTCAATCAAAATTAGCTGATGTTCTCTACAGTAATTTTGAATATCCTCTAGCAGCTAAAGCTTATAGTCAGTCCGAATCTCTGACACAAAAGCAAAAAATAAATTTTGCATTTTCTTATTACTTTGAAAATGAATTTCAAAAATCAATTCCAATTTTTAGAGAAATAGTTGAGAAAAGTCCTGATGATAACTTTCTAAAATATCATTATGGAATCGCCTTAAAAAGTACAGGAAGATATAAATCTTCAAGAATAATTTTAAATGAGTTATATAAATCGGATAGTCTAAACAAATATCTTAAACTACAAATCGAGTCAATAGATTCATTAATTGAATGGGATACAGCTAAAATTTTCAAAAAATTGACTGCTTTTGATAAAATAAATTCTAGCTCTTCAGAATTTTCACCCTCATTTTTTGATGATGGTATCTTCTATATTGTTGAGAAAAGTAAAGAAAAAGCGATTTTCAATAATATCAACTTTTTAGATAACAATGATTCTCTTAGCCGTAAGGAAAGAAAAGAGTTCACCAATAAGTTAAATGAAATTTTAGCTTTTGGAAATTCAATTTCCCCTAGAACTTTTGTTTATAAAATGGGATTAGATATATCTCAATTATTTAAAACACATGAAAACCCAATACCAGAATCAGCTATATTAAATAACAATACAATTATATCACATAAAAATTTTAATGTAACAAGTTTTTCTTCTAACTATTCAAGTGATAAAATTTTTTATACCAGACATCCTTACCTCAACAACTCTAATTCAGACGCTTCTTTAAATCCCATAATATATCAAGGAAAATTAAATATTGAAAAAAGAAAAATTTATCAAAGAAGGAGAATTCCAGTTAAATTTTTATCAGGCTCTGTAGGTTCGGGAGAAGTTTGTGCTAGCTCTGATGGAAAAACTATATATTTTGTTTCAGATAAAAGGAAAGGAATGGGTCAAACAGATATTTATGTTGCTCATCAAAAAAAATCAGGGACGTGGGGAAAAGCAATTAATCTTGGGCCATTAGTAAATACTCCATTTAGAGAAGGGTCTCCAAAGATTTATGACGACAGTATACTTTATTTTTCTTCAAATGGTTTAGCTGGATATGGAAAAGCAGACATATTTAAATGCAAAATAATTAATGATAGTGTTTTTGATGTTCATCATTTATCCTATCCTGTTAATTCACCAGCAGATGATTTTGGCTTTACACTTCATCCTTTTGATGAAAGTATTGCTATTTTAAGTTCTAATAGATCTAAAGGTAATGGAGATGATGATATTTATTTGGCACATATGATACCTATTTCTCCTTATGTCAAGGGTTATGTTTTTTTAGAAAGTGACAGCAGCCGACAGAGTAATACTACGGTTAGGCTTCTAAATTATAATAATGAAGAAGTTGATCAATTTAAAACTGGATTCCCAGGAAAGTACAGATTCAATCTCGCAAAAAATAAAGTTTATAAAATTATAGCTACCAAGAAAGATTACTATGGAGATACAATGGTAATTTCTGATGAAACATTATTCAGAAACGAAAGAAAGGACATTAAATTTTTGAAAGATAAAACCATTCAAGGCTACACCGTTTTGAGGTCAAACAATGAAAGAATTCCTAATGTTAAAGTCAACCTTAGTAATGGAATAAATTCAAAAAAATTAACGATCTATTCTGATGAAAATGGATATTATCAATTTGCTTTTAATAATGACTCTATTTTATTAGTTGAAGGTTCAAATAAAAATCTTTATGGAATTCAAGAATTTAATATTGATTCTAACTATAGACTTAAAAAAAATCAAAATCTACTTTTAGATAGTTTAATGAAGGAATTTAAAGGAAAAGTAATTAATGAAAAAACTAATCAAATAGAATCTTCGGCATTAGTTTATTTAATAAATATGGAAGGAATGAAAATAGATTCTTGTTTAACAGATTCTACTGGACATTTTTTCTTTTCATTAAAAATTGCTGAAGATTATGAAATTCATGCCTTTAAAGGCAAAGCTGATGGAGTAGCAAATATTCATACAAGTGTTTTATATAAAAACGAAAAAGATATTGATGTATTAATTACAGATGACTACACTCCTACAATAGGGAAAGTAGTGGATTCAGATACTGAAGAACCACTAAGTTTTGTGAAAATAACTATAGTTGATTCTACAACAAATTCAAAAGATATTAGCTATACCAACGACCAAGGAAACTTTGAGTTGCATTTACAAGAAAATAATATATACTATTTGATTATTGAAAAAAGGAACTACTTTACCAAGACCTTAATTCTTAATATCGGAGATTCACTTCCCAAAACTATTGATTTAAATAAAGATTATAATTTAAAATTATCAAAATCAGGATTTTTAATAGAGCCTATTTATTTTGATTTTAAAAGTCATAAATTAACCAAAAACTCAAGAGCAGAGTTGGACTTATTAGCAGCTTATCTAAAAAAGAATTTATACAAAACCATTTCTATATTTGGGTACACTGATTGTTTAGGTACTGAAGAATATTTAGCAAAAAAATTTAATGTTGTTTTGGGGAAAAATAGAGCAACTGCAACAAGGAGATACCTAGAATCTAAAGGAATAGCAAGATCTAGGGTTAATGTTATCGGAAGAGGAGCAGTAAACTTTGTTAATTCGTGTTATAAAGCTGAAAACTGTACAGATTCAGAGCACAGAGAAAATAGAAGATGTGAATTTCAATTAAACGACATCTAAAAAATACATAAAAAAATCCAAAATGTTTTCCATTTTAGGTATAAGCATTACTTTCGCACTTTAATTATTGTTTTCTATGTCAGAAAGAAAAGTTCGAGTAAGATTTGCGCCTAGCCCTACTGGACCCTTACACATGGGTGGAGTTAGAACCGCTTTGTATAATTACTTATTTGCTAAAAAAAATAACGGTGATTTTATTTTGAGGATTGAAGATACTGATCAGTCTAGATATGTTAATGGAGCAGAAAAATACATTATTGAATCTTTAGAATGGTGTGGGTTAGAAATTGACGAAGGACCATCTAAAAAAAATGGTTTTGGGCCTTACAGACAATCAGAAAGAAAACATATATATAGAGAATATGCGGAGAGACTTATTGCTTCTGAAAATGCATATTATGCTTTTGACACTCCTAAAGAATTGGAGGAAATGAGAGAATTGGCAAAAAAAGCTAAGATGCCTAATTGGCAGTATAACTCTATTTCTAGAAATTCTATGAAAAACTCTTTATCTCTTTCAGAAGAAGAGGTTGAAAAAAGAATTTCACAAAACCATCCTTACACCATAAGAATTAAAATGCCAAGAAATGTAGATGTTAGGTTTTATGATGAAATAAGAGGATGGGTTATAGTTAACACTAATAATATGGATGATAAGGTAATCTTTAAGGGAGACGGCATGCCTACCTATCATTTGGCCAATGTGGTAGATGATTATCTAATGAAAATATCTCATGTTATTAGAGGAGAGGAGTGGTTACCATCAGCTCCATTACATGTGTTATTATACAAGTTTTTAAAATGGGAGGAATTTATGCCAAAATTTGCTCATCTTCCATTAATACTCAAGCCAGATGGAAATGGAAAATTAAGTAAAAGAGATGGTGATAGGCTTGGATTCCCAGTATTTCCTCTAGAATGGAAAGATCCTAAAACTAGTGATGTATTCTCTGGATACAGAGAAAAAGACTATTTCTCAGAAGCATTTGTAAATATGTTGGCTTTCTTAGGTTGGAATCCAGGATATGAAAAAGAATTATACTCAATTGATGAATTAATTTCCGATTTCTCACTAGAAAGAGTTGGGAAAAGTGGTGCAAAGTTTGACCCTGAAAAAGCAAAATGGTTCAATCAACAACATTTAAGATTGAAATCTAATGCAGAACTTGCTATTTTAATGAAACAAAATTGTAGTTATGATGTCAGTGAAGTTTATCTTGAAAAAGTAGCTGAACTGATGAAGGAAAGATCGACTTTTCAATCAGAACTAATTTCAGAAAAATACTTTTTTGAATCTGTAGAAGATTATGATGAAAAGACATTTAGAAAAAAATGGAAATCTGATTCTTTTTTATTAGTAAATGAATTTTTTGGTTTACTAAACAACATAGAAAATTTTAGTTCCATGTCTATAGAAAGTTCTTTTATAAAATTCATTGAAAAAAAAGAAATAGGAATGGGATCTATTTTACCTAATTTAAGATTAATATTAACAGGAAAAGGAATGGGTCCATCGCTTTTTGAAATTGCAACACTTTTGGGTAAAGAAGAAGTAATGAAAAGGTTCAAAGAAAGATCTAAATTTTTTCAAAATATGTTTATAAAAAAACAAAATGAATCTCATTAAGGTACACGGAATAAGAACTTATTCTTTTCATGGTTGTCTTGAAGAAGAAACAAAAATTGGAGGAAACTATATTATTAATATTGATGTATTCTGTAATTTTAAGAAGGCTGCTGAAAATGATGATTTATCCAAGACTGTTGATTATATGGATATTAAAAAGATTATTATTTCTGAAATGAAGAACAATCAAAAATTAATTGAATCCGTTGCATATAATATAATAGGAAAAGTTAAATCAACATTTTCCATTGTTAACAAATGTAGAATTGAAATACAAAAAATAAACCCTCCCATAAATGGGGATGTAGATTATGTCTCTGTTGTTGTTGAAGAATAAATTGTTTATTTGTCGGGAAGTTGTACTTTTGTCATTCTTTATAAAGGTCTCGTGGCCGAGCGGCTAGGCAGTGGTCTGCAAAACCATCTACATCGGTTCGAATCCGATCGAGACCTCTTTTTTTAAGCCTTCATTTTAAAAAAGAACCTAAATCTTTACTGAAATATTAACAAATGGTAATTTATTTCAATATAAAATCATTTAAATTGTTCTAATTATGAAGTCAATATTCACGCTAGTCCTATTTTCCCTAAAATGAAAAATCTATTATTTACATTAATCATCTTTACTTTTTTGGGCAGTTCTTTTGTTTTGACAAAAGTTCAAATAAATAATTCATCAAGTACTATCACTTTTAATGTGCATATTGCACCCATATTTTACGCCAATTGTACTGGATGCCACCACAGTGGCGGAGTGGGACCTTTTTCTTTAATTGATTATCAGGATTCTTATAATATGAGAAATGCCATTCAATCTTCTATCTTGAGTGGATATATGCCCCCATGGCCACCAGATACAAATTTTTCAAGATTTAGACATGAAAGAGTACTATCTAACCAAGAAATAAATTTAATCAATGATTGGATTAGCTTTGGTGCCCCGGAGGGAAATCCTAGTCTAGCACCAACGCCTCCCGTTTATAATACAACTGGCCCTCAACTTGGGGTTCCAGATTTAACAGTTAAAGCCCCTACCTATATGAGTAATGCTTTTCAAAACGACGATTATGTTTGCTTTACTATACCAAGTCAGCTTTTAGTAGATAAAAAAATAAGAGCTGTTGAAGTAGTTCCTGGAAATACATCAATAGTTCACCATTGTCTGGTATATATTGATCCTTCTGGAAATTCTACAATTGGAATAGAAAATGATTGTATGGGCCCTAATAATGGTGTTTTAGTAGGCGAATTTGCTCCAGGATCTTTACCTATAACTTATCCAGGAGATGATAATATGGCTTTTGGGATGAATTTTCCAGCAAATAGTAATGTGATATTAGCGATGCATTATCCTGTTGGATCTTTAGGAATGATGGACAGTACTCAGGTTCATTTTTATTTCTATTCAGATCAAGTGAATCAGTTTAGAGAAATCGAAATAAATCCTATAGTTCAAAATTTTAGCTTTTGTATTCCTGCTAATCAAACATTAACTGTAAATGACTCCTATCAAGTACCTAGTTTCTCTCCAGATCTATCATTATTTGGAGTATTTCCTCACATGCATTTAATTGGAAAATCAATAGAAACATATGGATTAAGTTCTAATGGCGATACTACCAATTTTGTTAAAGTTCCAGATTGGGACTTTGAATGGCAAGGAGCCTATCATTTTAATAAAATGAAAAAAATAAATGCAGGCAGCACTATAAAATCAATTGCTTATTACGACAATACTTATTCTAATTTACATAACCCTAATACTCCTCCCCAAACAATTTGTGCAGGGTTTAATACTACTGACGAAATGTTTGTGATTTACTATCTTTTTACTGATTATATAGCTGGTGATGAGACTTTGGACTTGGATTCCTTGAGCCAAAACGGAATGACTGATATTGAAAACAATTATTTAAACAATAGTCCCATAAAAATATTTCCAAATCCAGTTGAAAAAAGTTTTACTGTAGAGTCTAATTGGCCAAGAAAAGAAATCGATAAAATTGAATTTTATAATGTTGGTGGAAATTTAATTTATTCAGAAAAAATTAATGAGTTATCGAATCTTCATTTTCAAAAAATTTATGATAAAAGCAAAGTCTTTCAT
>NTKH01000050.1 GCA_002457645.1 Bacteroidetes bacterium MED-G20 | reverse complement strand
GGAGTTTGTGAATTAATATTTAAAAGACTTAGGATAAAAATTAAGGAAATAAAGTATCTACAATATGACATAACCACGATAAATTTTTAGCAATTTACACTAAAAATAAAAGATGCTTAAGATGTCGAACATTTTTTCTATTTTTGCGGCTGAAATTGGTCGCGTAGCTCAGCTGGATAGAGCATCTGCCTTCTAAGCAGACGGTCCCAGGTTCGAATCCTGGCGCGATCACCACCATAAGCCATAATTGTTTTATTAACAGACAGTTATGGTTTTTTTTAATTTTTTATAAATACTTATTTATGTAATCTATTATGATGTTGAGTTAATTAATGATCAATTAATATAAATACCATTTTTCTACTTTTCCCCAAATTAACACAACTTTTATTTTATAGGATATATATCCATTTTCGTCCTTAAACTTGTCATAATAATACTCTTCTATTTTATTATTTCTAGACATAGTCTCAACTTTTTTTTCTGGTTTCCCTTTCATTAAAACCAATTGTTTCCTAGTCATACCAATCCACATTTTTCCCTTTGAAATGTTATCTTCAGCTATGACTTTTTCATTTTTATGGATATTTGTCATGTACTCATTCATCCATTTCTCCTCTTCTTTGGTGAGACTAGCAGAACTGAAATACTTTTTTCGCCTGCGCTTTTGAGCATGCCTTGACTCTTTGAAGTTATCTCTTTTTTTGTCTGTAGGTGATTTTATATCATTAAGATCATTATGACTAGAATCTATTCCTTTTACATTTGATTTATTGTTAATTATATCTAAAAGAGACGAAAAGAAACCCAATTTTTAACTTTTTCAATAAAAGTAAAGAAAAGTATTTATTAAAATAAGTATAGAAACTTAAGATTATCAACATAAAATTAACAACTTTATTATAATCATGAAAAAATAAAATTTACTCAGATTAAAATTAATTTCTAATAGAGTTACTAATTTTGAATTATAATTTAAATTATATATAATGCTTAAAGTTATTCTTTGATTAATTTAAATTCTTTTACTTGATCTTGGTATACTATTTTAATAATATAAATCCCTTTAGCATAATCTTTTAAACTTATTATTTTTTCATCAGTTGTTTGAAGCATATTTCCAACTACATCAAATATTTTAGTAGTCACATCTCCAATTAAATTTTTTGTAGAAATTGAAATGTAGTCTTTGGTTGGGTTAGGATAAATAGATATTTTAATGCTAGTTTCCATATTCATGCCCATTCCTGGATATGAAACACCAACATACCTATTTATATTATTATCATTTAGTTGACTGGTTTTTACTTCTAAAAACCCTGGAATATCATTTATATTTCCTTTCCAAGCACCAACAAGTAATATATGTTGATTGAAAGAATTATTTGGTGGAGTTGTTCCGACTGTTAATTGGGTATGAGCATGATAATGATAACCAAATCCATCTCCGTGATCATGACCACCATATTCATCTAAACTGACTTGTGACCCTTCCATTGAAGAAAAAGATATTTCATGTTTTCCAAAAAGTGCTATTCCATCATAAGATATACCAATGACAGGTGGATGGTCGTTAGAATTATAATCAGAAATATTGTAAAGATTAATACCATTTCCATTAAATGCATGAGCGTCTGCATGATAGTGTAGCTCTAGCCCTCCCCCAACATGAATTCCTGAACTGGTAATTTCAGCATCCTCCACAGTATGTCTTAGATTATTATTGAAAGAAGGATATATTGTGACTCCATCAACAGCCATTCCAATTGATGCAGTTCCTGCATAATTAAATTCATCTTTTACAGTACTAGATCCGTGAATAGCGTCATATGCAGTAGCTAAATCTCCATAAGGAGACAAATCATTATCCAAAAGTGTAGAAACCAATCCATAATCTTTTAGAGGAATTTTAGCTAAAAATTGACCCAGCTTACCATGTCTCGTTACTTCGGATTGAGCATATCCAGCTCCAGGAGTGGCTCCTGGTGGTCTATTTACATCTAATAATAAATTTGGTCGAGCTGCTAAACAATGCGAGCCAATTACCATAAATGGATGTGGTACTCCGTTATCGTCAGATGCGTTTGTAAAATAAACATGTTCTATTGTTCTGTTACCAAGTTCAGCATTGTAAATATCAGAACTACTAATATCGTGTGATAACATATTTTCTCTTAAAGCTAGGTAAAAGGCCTTTGGATAACGTAAAGAAGAACCATTATTGATAAGAGTTGTCTCTATTTCATCTAAAGCAATAGTAGCTGCATTAGTTGCACTAGGTGAATTACCAAGTTGAGAAACATAATAGGCATCTATATTGTTAGCTAAATTCAATAAAGGACTATTTGACATAGAGCTAATGTTGGAAGGTATTGGAGCAGTTGCATTAGACTTGTAGGTAACATTATTGGGGTTAAAGTCAGATCCATCTTGAATTTCTAAGTCAATAATATCAGAAGCATCTGCAATAAAAAAATTGGTTGCGTTTGAGACATTTGAAGTCCACTCTAAACTAGATCCATTAATCGATAGATACTTTGAAGTCCAAGAAGAATTCTCAACTAAAGTGTCTATTGAACTACTGTATTCCCATTGTTCCACTGCTTTTATTTGTGCACTAGAAGAAGAACCAACAAATTCTACTAATAAATAACCTGAATTTGTTTGTTGTGAAATATAATAAGAACCGTTATCAGTAGTGTTTAGGGTATTGGTCAGAGAATCAGAATTGATGCTATAGTAACTGTGTAAGGCAGGATTTAATTTATAAAGTCCTGATAATGATGTATAAGTACCACTTCCACCAGCAGGATCATTCTCAAAATGGGTATTTTCATCAATTATTTGAAAAATACTTCTTAGTACAGATCCATATGAAGCAGTATTTCCAGAAATATTTGAAATTGTACTTATTTCAACTTGTTCTTTATTAGTTGAGTTTAAGCTAACAACATTGGTTTGCGAAACACCATCTAAGATTACAATATATTTTCTATTTTCAAATGAAGATAAATTTGATGGAGTCCAAGAAGTTGAAAAAGAATTATCTAAAATATCATTAAATGGCTCAGGTCCATAAAAATTAAATTGAGAAATAGTATTAAAAGATATAAATACTAGAAAGATTAAAAACAACTTTTTCATCCTATAAATTTTTAAATAAAAATAATAAAAGGAATATTATAAACAAGAAAAAAGATTATTTTAGAATATTATTATTGTTTTAAAACAAAGCTTATGAAACATTTTTTTACCATTATTTATATTTTTTTTCTATCTCAATTTATTTCTCAAAATGAAAATAATGGATACCTATATAAAGTGATATTCGATATTGACAAAACTATGAGAAATGAAATTCTTCAAAAAGATTTTAATGGTTATACTGGTGCCATTAAAACAATAAGAGGAAAACAAATTAAAATTACTGAAAAAGCGGTATTTGATGGAAATGAGGTCAAAAAAATAATGGATAAATTCTGTGAAATAATTAATGAAAACTCTAAAGTTGAAAAAGTATTATATAATGAATTAAGTAAAGTTAAAAATGGTTCTACATTTGCACAAGGAGCAAATTCAAGTCCCAATGCCACTTCGTATGTATTTGACTTTTTCCCAACTGGTGAAAATTTAAAAAGTGCACTTAAAAAAAATTACGCTGAATATTATGATGTAAAAATAGTTATGGGTGGTATTATTTTCAGTAGTGATCTTGCTGAGGACTATATTTCTTATCAAGCTATTGTTAATGTTAGTGCTAAGGGACCAGATAAAAAAACTATTTGGAGTAAAAAAGGAATTTATGCAGATTTCTCAAGTGTTTTTGAAGACGGTTCTTTGACAAAAAATAAGAAAAGGTTTAAAGTAATGAACAAACAAACTTTGACTTTAGAGGAAATCGAAAAGTCAGCTGTTATAGCCCTAAAAGGAATTATAGGTTCTTAATTTAGTGAATACTTAAATGAATTTTGAAATAAAAACAGCAAAAAAAACATATTAAAATGTTTATTAAAAATTATATTTTTTACTCAATTTTTTTAATCTTCTTAAGAAAATAGCATCATAAATAAAGAGGTATCCTCCTTGTAGGATCAATGAATTTCCATAACCTTCATTGATAGATAGATTTCTGTCTGATTGTTTTATTAAAAGTCCAGATAGCATATAAGCAATATCAAGTCCCATATTAATAATTATACTTTTTTCTGCCTTTTTCTTTTTCATTAATAATTCCTGAATATTCCATGGCTTTCGTTGATCTTTGTATACTAAAAAATGGCTCATTCCAACAATTCCAGCATTAAAAACATTCCAATTAAAGTTCATTTGATAAAAGTAATCGTTACTTGAAACAGGTCCCACGAAGTTTTTTCTATTAATCTTAAAATTATTAGCTAAAAAAGGACTGAATGCTAAATTTCCAGCAGACCAGCTGGACAGGAGCAATAATGATTTTTGCTGTGTTTGATAAAATTCTTTATGGAATGACAAACTATCTTGACATTTAAAACCAAGGTTAAGATTTAAAATTAGAAAAGATAAAATCAATACTTTAATTATTTTCATAGGAGAAATTTTTCTTTTTTTAAAGTGGAAAGGATTAATATTAATATACCTACAGGCATTAGCATTACTCCAAAAAATATAGCGAGACTTCTTAGAATGGGATTTAAATTATGTTCTAAACTTTTTTTCCATATCCACCTTGTTGCAAATATATCTCCTGCGACCATATGGGCCCAAGTTGCTGTTATTCCTGCTTCGCTTGATAAAGCATCAATTAAACCTATCAAAAAACCTTCATTATTTGAAAAACTATCTGCAAAATTTGTCATACTATCTTTTGAAATTATCATAATCAAAAACCAAAGAATAATTGGGCCAAGAAAAAATAATGGCTTTGATAATAACTTTTTTGTTTTTTCTGCCTTAGGTTGTAACAGCATTGCAAACCAGAATGGACCTACCCAAATGGTTGATAAAATAAAAATAACTTCATAGCTGTTCATCTCTAAGGCTTCAAGTTAAACAAAATTATAACCTAAATAAGGTATTTTATTTTAAAAATTGAATTTGTAACATTGTTCTAAATTATATTAAATATGAAACATTTATACTTTTTTTTATCATTGATTCTAATATCATGTGGGTCTTCTAACTCTAATGAAATTGAAGAATTAAAAAATAAAATAAATTTACTTTCAAAAGATTTACTAGAACATCAAAACGAGTCTATCCACATGAAAAACGAGGTTAAAGAGCATCGAATAGAAATTGTAGAACTCTCTGAAGAACTTGTTGAGCATAAAGAAGATTTTAAGAAAATGGAATTATCTGAATCTGAAAGAAGTGAAGCTTATAAACACTATACAAACGATTCATTGGAACTTAAAGAAACAATAGAACATTTCATCAAAGACTCAATAGAGTTAGATGAAATTTTAGAACATTTGAATAAGGACTCCATTGAGTTAAAAAAGCTAAAAGAAAAAATTATTAACCTTTCCTAAGTTTCATTTGTCAATTTATTTCCAACCATTTAATCTGTTAAATTATTTAGAAAAGATCTAACATCATTATAATCTTCCAAGAAATATTTTGCTTTAGTATTACTTTTTCCAACCTTAATAGTAAAAGCTGATTTTGGTAAATTAATAAACATATCTTCATCAGTAACATCGTCACCCAAACATAAAATAAAATCATAATTCTTCTGTCTTATAATTTCATTAACTGCAATTCCCTTATTGTAAGTAGCACTTTTAACTTCAATTGCTTTGTTCATGTCCATTAAAGTCAAATCTTGAGAAATTAGACTTCTTAATTCAGTTTTTAATTCAACTACTCTATGTGCAGCTAGTTCAGGATCACTTCCTCTGTAATGCCATACTAAACTTGTTTGCTTTTCTTCAATAAATGTACCAGGTGTTCTATCAGAAAAAGACTGAAATAGGGGTCTTAAGTCATCAAGCCATTTTCTTTTCCTTGTATATTTTGAGACCCACGATTCATTATTTTTTTTCATAAATATACCATGCTCAGCAACCAAAGTTAAATTTAATTTTCCAAAACACTTTTCTAAAAATTTTGTGTCTCTTCCGCTCACTATCACTAATTCGGTGTTTTCATAAGCAATAATTTTATCAATCAATTTATAAAGGGATTTATCTGGAAGAGCTAATTCTGGCTTTTTATTAAAACCTACTAATGTTCCGTCATAATCAAGAAAAATTACTCTTCTTTTTGATATATTAAATTTTTCAAAAATTGATTGCTTTAAAGACTCATTAATTTTTTTCACACCACCAGAACTTTTAATTTCATTTTTATTATTTAAAGAATTGATAAATTCATTTGCCCAAAGTTCGACATTATATCTTTTAATCCTATTTTGCATACTTAAATTTCTTTTTATTTGTTCTTCTTTGGACATAGTTAGTGCTCTATATATACTTTCTGACATATTATTTAAATCAAACGGATTGATTTGAATTGCCTCAAACAATTCTTTTGATGCCCCTGCCATCTCACTTAAAATTAAAACACCTTCTCCATTAACCCTTGTTGCTATGTATTCTTTAGCTACTAAATTCATTCCATCTCTAACGGGCGTTATCATAGCAATATCGCTTATCATGTAAAGTTCAATTAATTGATCAAATGACATTGATCTATAATAATATGAAATTGGACTCCAGCTGACAGTACTGTACTTACCATTGATTCTTCCTACAATTTCATCTGTTTCTTTTTTAAGGTTCTTATAATCAGAAACATTTTCCCTTGAAGGAACAGAAAGCATTGTTAATTTCACTTTTTCTAAATATTCAGGATATGTTTCAAGAAAAATCTCAAAAGCTTTAATTCTTTGTACAATTCCTTTTGTGTAGTCCAATCGATCAATTGACAATATATTTTTTACTTTACTAGATTTTTTCTCAAAATAATTTAAGTTTTTGTTGAAATATTTTTTAGCAGAATTATTGTATTTTTCAAAATCAATTCCCATTGGGAAAGTATTAACGACCACTTGTCTTGTACCTACACTAACCCTGTTTATTTTGACATTGGACATTAAAATTCTTTTGACAGAACTAAGAAAATGTCTTTGATAATTATAAGTGTGAAATCCAACTAAGTCGGCCCCTAAAATTCCTTTTAAAAGTTCTAATCTCCAAGGGAATATTCTGAAAATTTCAAATGATGGAAAAGGAATATGGAGAAAAAAACCAATAATGGAGTTGGGTAATAAGTCTCTTACCATTTTTGGACAAAGCATTAGTTGATAATCATGAATCCAAATTAAATCTCCTTCGTTATAATTTTCGATAATACACTTCGTAAATTTGTCATTCACTCTTTTGTAGGATTCCCAATTAGATTTATCAAAAACAGAATATTCTATAAAATAATGAAAAAGAGGCCATAAACTTTTGTTTGAAAGACCATAATAAAAATCATTGATCTCTTTTTTGTTAAGATTAACAGCTTTATAGTTTTTAGTTTCTAAAAATTGATCAAGATCATTTAAAATATTTTTATTTAATTCATCTTCGGCAATTCCTGGCCAACCTATCCATAATGTATCTTTTTTTGAATGAATAGAATCCATCCCGGTTGCTAAACCGCCAGATGAATTAATAAATTCATACGAATTTTTATTTTTTTTGATTTTAATTGGTAATCTGTTAGAAACAATTATAATTTTGCTCACTTTATATTTTTAATTATGCAAATATCCATTCATTTTATAAGAAAACAATGAAAATAGAAAGAGAAAGTTTAAATTATGGAATAATTGGTAATTGTAAATCTTCTGCATTAATTAAAAAAGACACCTCAATTGAATGGTGTTGTTTACCACAGTTTGATTCTGATTCTATTTTTTGCAAAATTCTTGATGAAGAAATTGGTGGATATTTTAAGATAGAGTGCAATAAAACCTACAAAATAAATCAAAAATATTTTAGAAATACCTGTGTTCTTCAAACCAATATTAGCGATGGAGAAAACGAATTTGAAGTTATAGATTTCATGCCAAGATTCAAAAAAGAAAATGGTAAATACTATACGCCTCCCGAAATTTCTAGAATTTTAAAACTAAAAAAAGGAAAGCCAAAATTTAAAGTTTTATATGAACCTAAATTGGCATTTGCTTCAGGAAATACCAGAACCTACAAAAAGGAAAATTTCGTTGTTAGTATTGTAGATGATAAAAAATATGAAACACTATTTCTTTACACTAATTTAGATAAAGATGCTATCATCAACTCTTATGAAAACGAACTAAGAGAAAATATATATTTTGTCATTTCTTATAATGAAAAAATAAATTTACCAAGTATGGATAAAGTTTTTTTTGAACTAGATCAGACTAAAGTCTATTGGAAAAGTTGGTGTTATAAAACTCCTACATTTCAGGAATATAATAATGAAATATTAAGAAGTGCTATGACACTTAAGTTACTGAATTATGAAAAAACTGGAGCAATAATAGCAGCTGCTACGACATCAATCCCGGAATCCATAGGAGAAGTAAGAAATTGGGATTACCGATTTTGTTGGATAAGAGATGCATCAATGGTAATAAAAGTAATATCTAAAATTGGTCATACAAAAATGGTTAAGAATTTTATAGATTTTATTCTTAATATAATTCCAGATAAAAATGAAAAACTTCAAATAATGTATGGAATTTCTGGTGAGAAAAATCTTACGGAAAAAACTTTAGATTATTTATCAGGCTATAAAAATTCAAAACCTGTCAGAATTGGTAATGCTGCATATTTACAAAAACAAAACGATATATATGGAATTTTGATGGATGCCATTCATTTTCAAATTCAAAAGTACTCCAATGAAGATGATAAACACGAAGAATTATGGTCCATAGTAAAATCCATAGTTTGGGTAGTAAAGAATAATTGGAAACTAGCAGATAAAGGAATATGGGAAATTAGAGGAGATAATATGCATTTTACTTTTTCTAAACTCTTATGTTGGGTAGCTGTTGATAGAGCAATAAAAATTTCAAAAATTGTTCAAGGAGGTAAATCTGTTTATAAATGGGAGCCTCTTAGAGAAGAAATTTATAATGATATCATGACAAATGCTTGGAATGAAAACAAAAAAGCATTTACTCAGACTTACAAAGGAAAAGATTTAGATGCCTCCATTCTTCTTATGGAAGATTATGGTTTTATTAATTCAAAAGATTCAAAATATATTAGTACTGTTAAAGCAATTGAAAAAGAACTTTTGAAAGATGGCCTTATGTATAGATACAAAAACGAAGACGATTTTGGTCTACCAAGTTCCTCTTTTACAGTATGTACATTTTGGATGATCAATAGCTTGCATAAAATAGGATATAAAGATAAAGCCAAAAGATTGTTTGAGAATTTAATTTCTTACAGTAATCATTTAAGCTTGTTTAGTGAAGATATAGATTTTGAAACCAAAGATCTGTTAGGTAATTTTCCACAAGCCTATTCACATCTTGCTCTTATAGATACTGCCATTAGTTTAAATAATTAAATAGATAAGTTATTCTATATTTTAATAGATTTCTTAATGTTTTTTTAATAGTTAATGTACTTAATTTAACTTATTAGAAATTTCAAAACAAAAATTTCAATACTTTTAACTTTATTAAAATAAATCCTTAAAAAAAATAAAAATGCAATATTCAATAGAACATTTATTACACATTAATGCTCCAGTCAACAAAGTTTATAATGCCATAAATAAAGTAGAAAATCTAAGACAATGGTACACCACTGACGTAGAAGAAAATTCAGATAAGACCAGAACTTTCAAATGGGGAGAAATGTTTTTACTCATTAAATGTACAGAAATTGAAAATGAAAAAATTAAATGGGAATTCATTAATTCTTCTATGCCTATTGAATCTCTCTACATGTCTTACGAACTTAGTGAAAATGAAAGTAAGACTCGTGTAAAATTTACTTATGGTGATTTTGATGAAAAAACCGACTTTTTTGCCAACCAGAATTTTAGTTCAGCTAAATACTTAGAAAGTTTAAGACAGTTTTGTCAAACTGGAATAGGTGAAGCTTTCGGTTCTGATACATATCGTTCTTAGCAACCAACTTTGATACATAATTAAATGTTTGTCTCTTTATTTTAGATTTATGTTATAAATCCAAAATAATAGAAATATTTAAGAAAAATAGTTTTTATAATCTGTTGTAATCTTATCAAACTCATCTAAACGATTACTGGGTATCCATACCATAGTAACAGGTGAATTAGAAATAATTTCTTTATTTTCTGAACTATTAGAAAAAGAAGTAACTGTACCTATTTCTAAGACTTTAGAACTTTTATTTTCTGAAACTTCAACATTTCCCCTTAACAATACTCCCATGCCATGACTTTTTAATTCATCTTGAAAATTGTAATTTAAAGGGAATATTTTAATCTCTACAATTTTGGATATTTTACTTAATTCATTGTCATCCAAACTTTTAATCCAGGGAATCTGTTTTAATAGGTCTATTGCATTGGGTAATATAAAAGATGGAGGGTTGGATAGAAGTTCATTCATTTTATATTCAATTTCTAATAAGAACTTATCAGCGTCATCCTTGTCTACTCTTCCTAATTTTACCATGCTGGAAAATTCACTCTTTTGATAATTTAATAAGTCTCTACTGGCTTGTCTTGTTTCTATGGTTTTATAGACTTCAGGAAAAGAGTTTTTAAGATTCCTCAGAAAAGTTAAACCCTGAATTTTTTTCTCATTCACTTCATCTTTTAACAATTTTAAAACTTTCAAGTCCTCATCAGAATTAGACTTATCCGATTTTAAATCATCAAGTAATAAGACTAAATCATCTTGAGAATTTATAATAGCTCTTACTGCATCATAGTTGGTATTAAGTTGATCAAACAAGTCATTGAATGAAGATTTTCTCAGATTTGACCATTTTTGTACCTCTACAAATATATTTGAACTGCTCCAAAGTTTATTTATATATGTTGAACTGGTTACGGGAAATTCTCCATTTTGATCTAGTAATTCGTTATTAATATCTTCCAATATATTATATGCTTTGACACCTAATAAGCCCTTACTAAATTGCTTCCAGTAAGAACTTTTTTCTTTGTTCAATAAGTTGATCCTAATTTCTTTTAATAAACCATTATCTTCCTCTTCAAATAAATCTTTTTTTGCAGGAGTCCATAATTTAGGCAAATAACTTTCAACAGTTTCCCAATCAGCACCCCCCATAAACCTGTCATTTTTCATTAGTTGTAATCTTTCCTGAGAGTTTATTTTCAAACGCTCTATGGTATGAGAAACTAAAGTAGCTTTCGCTACAGGAATTCTAGTAAGGCCAAGTCCTGTTACCAGTGCTTTAATAGTAGTTGCGTTAATTAACGATGTTAATAACACAATACCAGCCGTAATAAATAGAAATTGATCTCTTACCTCATGGTCAATACTTGTTTCTCCAGCAACAATTAATGCCATGGCCAATCCAATAACCCCT
>NTKH01000005.1 GCA_002457645.1 Bacteroidetes bacterium MED-G20 | reverse complement strand
TATTTTTTAGAGCAACTGAAGATTTAGAGTTTTTAAATTTCACAAGAGAATTTGCTAATAAATTTAATTGGTCCCATGTGGTTGTCTCATCAATTGAAATTGATGCGATATCATTCAAATATCCGATGTTAATTTTATTTTTTTCCAAATGATTTTTCAAGGAAACTAAATCTTCTCTGAAGGATAATGTGTCAAATTGATTTTCATTAATAATATTAAAACCATTATCAATTAGTAATTGTTTAAGTGAGGCGGTTTTAGATTGAATAATTTCAGCAATACTTTTCAATCCCTTGGGCCCGTGATACACAACATACATACTTGCCATCACAGCTAGTAGCGCTTGTGCCGTACATATATTTGAAGTAGCTTTTCCTCTTTTAATATGTTGTTCTCTAGTTTGAAGAGCCATTCTTAGTGCAGGATTTCCATGAACATCCATAGATACGCCAATGATTCTTCCTGGGATAAACCTTTTGTGAGATTCTTTACATGCAAAAAAGGCAGCATGAGGCCCTCCATATCCCATAGGAACACCTAATCTTTGAGTAGAACCCACTACTACATCGGCACCCCAACTTCCTGGACTCTTAAGCAATACTAAACTCATAATATCAGCTATCACAGAAACTTGAATATCTAAATTTTTGGCTTTTGAAGTGAAATCGCTGTAATCATAAATTTCACCATAAGCATCAGGATATTGTAATATTCCGCCAAAATACTCTTCATTTAATTTGATAGTTGCTGGATCTCCAAAAATTATTTCGATTTCTAAAGGTTCAGCTCTAGCAATAATCACATCTTTAGTTTGTAAAAAGATATGGTCACTTACAAAAAATTTATTCACATTATTTTTAATTTGAGCTCTTGACCTCATGTGGTAAAACATAAGCATTGACTCAGCTGCAGCGGTAGATTCATCTAATAATGAAGCGTTTGCTAGTTCCATACCAGTTAAATCGGAAATAAAAGTCTGAAAATTCAATAAAGCTTCTAACCTGCCTTGAGCAATTTCTGCTTGATAGGGAGTGTAAGCAGTATACCAACCAGGGTTACAAAGAACATTTCTTTTAATGACACTTGGTGTTATTGTCCCATAGTAACCTTGTCCAATATAATTATCAAAATTACTGTTTTTGGAGGCAATTTTCTTCAAATTAGACAAGTAATCTTGCTCACTTACAGCTTTATCTATTTTTAAAGCCTCATTCTTCAAAATAGAATTTGGTATGGTTTCTTGAATCAGCTCATCTACAGAGCCAACTCCAATAGCTTTTAACATTTGTTCAATGTTCTTTTCATTAACTCCTATATGTCTGCTTTCAAAAGAATTATGAATCATATTTTTATTTAAGTAAACAAATATATATATACAACTTGTTTCATTTTATTTTGTTAATGAATTGTTTAAATTTAATTTATGAACATTTACAAGCTATCTCACTTATTTTTCATTTATTTTTTACTATCAATAATTTTTGTTCAGGGACAAAATGGACAAGATTCTATAGTTGTTTTACAACTTTTTTCGGGAGATACCGTAATTTATAACTTATCGCAAAGTAAAACAGACCATATAACTGGTTTCAAAAAAAAGAAAAATAACGACATCTGGACTTTCAAAATTTATCCTAACAATGATGTAGCATTTTACACTTTAAAAAACCAAGAAAAAGTATGGATTTATCAACCCAATCCAAGCCAAGGTAATTTTTTAGAAATCAGTCAAATGGAAAAATATACAACTGGTAAAAAAGATGCTAAATATTATTATAAGCCAATTCGACATTTTGTGAGTGGAATTGTATTTGGTTCAGGTCTAGGGCTTATCGACACTTATGAAGAGGGTACAGGATTTTTAAATAAACCCAATGGATTCCTATCTCTTGCAACTCCTTTAATCAGCACAATAATAATAAGAACCAAAAAACATAAATTGGTTAGATTATCTTCAATGACTGAAAATGAAGTTTTACAATCCCACTATAAAAAGGGATATATTTCTGGGAAAAAAATTAAAAACTCTGTAGCCTCTGCCTTCGGAAGTCTAATTGGAATTATAGCCATATTTATTTTAAATAATTAGTAAGTTATTTAGCGCACTTGAATTTAAAAAAAACAATACAAAATTTAGTTTTTTCAAATATTTGGATTGCCTTTGGCTCTGTTGGTGTAACTCTAACTACATTTTTATATTCTAGATTATCAATAAATTATTTTTTTTTGGGTCTTGTATTTTTTGCAACACTTTTTAGCTATAATTTACAAAACTTGAGTGAGAGAAAAGTTCACAAAGAGAGATCGAATCAAATAATATGGATAGAATCAAATAGTAAAATAATCAAATTCATCATTTTAATGGCTTTATTTTTTTCTATTTTTTTTTCTATTTTTTCTTTGAATTATACTGCAAGTTTTATTTCATCTCCATTTTTATTGATGGTTATATTTTATAGAATAAATTTTTTCAATACCATTAAATTTAGAAGTATTCCTGGATTAAAAATTTTAATCATTACAATTTGTTGGACTTGGACATGTTGTTTATTGCCTCAAATTTTATATTCAAATGAAGTTGATTATATTTTGGCATGCTTCATTTTTATATATATTTTTTTAATTACCATTCCATTTGATGTCAGAGATATGGAATTCGATGAAGAAATTAAGACTATTCCTCAAATAATTGGAGCTGTCAATGCTCTTTTTTTATCTTATTTCTTGTGTTTAATTTTATTTTCATTATTTATTTTTCTTGAAAATTACAAATTATGTGTCTTTTTAATACTCA
This sequence comes from Bacteroidetes bacterium MED-G20, assembly GCA_002457645.1. Lineage (GTDB taxonomy): Bacteria > Bacteroidota > Bacteroidia > Flavobacteriales_D > Parvicellaceae > MED-G20. The sequence goes on along the minus strand of NTKH01000005.1, from coordinate 34,243 downwards.
CATGTATCATTTTATTACCTTCATATAAAAGCAAAAATGAATATTATTATTTAATTTTTATTGATGGCTTATTAATCATCTTACCATTTTTTTTAATGTGAATAAATCTAAAGTTTTATTAATTTATACTGGAGGAACTATAGGAATGAAAGAGGAAGAGATCAAAAATTCTTTGAAACCTTTTAATTTTAATCAAATCACTAATGAAGTTCCTGAGCTAAATAAAATTAACTGCAGGATAGATGCGATATCATTTGAAAAGCCAATAGATTCATCAGATATAAATATAAATACTTGGGAAGAAATTGGTGATCATATTTATGAAAATTATCATAAATATGATGGATTTGTTGTATTACATGGAACTGACACTATGTCCTATACTGCTTGTGCCCTTAGTTTTATGTTTCAAAATTTAGATAAGCCTATTATTTTAACTGGCTCTCAGCTGCCTATTGGACAAGTGAGGACAGATGGCAAAGAAAACTTGATTACATCAATTGAAATTGCTTCAGCTAAAAAAAATAAGGAGTCTATTATTAATGAAGTGGCTATTTATTTTGAATATCAACTTTTTAGAGGAAATAGAACCACAAAAGTAAGTTCTCACCATTTTGATGCATTTATGTCTTACAATTATCCTTCATTAGCAGATGTAGGAGTAAAAATTAAGTATAATTATAACGCAGTCTTAAAAAATAACACTAAAGAATTTCATTTCCTCAAGGGGTTTGACCCAAAAGTACATGTTGTGTTTTTTTATCCTGGAATATTAATCAATGAATTAATGCATTCCATATTAAATAATCCAAGTAAAATAATTATATTAAATAGTTATGGTTCTGGAAATTTACCCATTAGCAAAGAATTTTATTCATTTATTCAAGAGCAGACAAAATTGAATAAAATTTTTCTAAATGTGAGTCAATGTGCCTCTGGAACAATTGATCAAGACAAGTATGAAAATGGTGAGAACCTAAAAAAAGTTGGGGTTATTGGAGTTAAGGATATGACTATTGAAGCAGTCATTGTTAAATCAATGTTTTTAATAAATAAATTTCCAAATGATAAAACAAAATTTATTGAAAATTTCAACTTCAATATTTCAGGAGAATTTACTATATGATTATGATTTCATTAAGATAAAATGTTTTTGTTGTAAAAAAGCTATATTTTTTTGTAATTTGGCCACCGCAAAAAATCAATTTTTAAACATCAATATAGATTTACCATGAAAAAAGCAGTTTTTATTTTAGGATTTTTAATATTAGTTATTACCAATTCTCTTTATGCACAATCGGATTCAATCGATTTAATCGTTTCTGACTCTACAGAAGAACTAGATGAAAGTCAAGATTCAAACACTGTTGAAGAAATTAATGAGCCATTAGTTGAGGAAACTGTTGAAGAAATTAATGAGTCAACTGTAGAAGAAGTTGTTGAAGAAGAAACTTCTGTCTCTCAATCTCTAAAACTTAAATTTATTGAAGGAGGCCCATTGTTTATGTCTTTTGTTCTTATTGCTCTTATTCTTGGGTTAGCTCTATCTATTGAAAGAATAATTTATTTAAACCTAGCCACAACAAACTCAAAACAACTTTTAGATGACATTGAAAATGCTTTATCAAATGGTGGTGTCGATGCTGCCAAAGAAGTTTGCAGAAACACTCGTGGACCAGTTGCTAGTATATTTCTACAAGGATTAGAAAGAAGTTCTGAGGGAGTTGAAATGGTAGAGAAATCTGTTATTGCCTATGGAGGTGTTCAAATGGGATTATTAGAAAGAGGACTTTCTTGGATAGGCTTATTTATAGCCTTAGCTCCCATGCTCGGTTTCATGGGAACTGTTATTGGTATGATTCAAGCATTTGATATTATTGAACTTAAAGGAGAAGCAAAGCCAGATGAATTAGCTGGTGGTATTAAAGTAGCATTAATTACTACAGTTTCTGGTTTAATTGTGGCCATTATACTTCAAATATTTTATAATTATATTGTTTCCAAAATAGATTCTTTAGTGAATCAAATGGAAGATGCATCAATCTCCCTAATTGATGTTTTAGTAAAGCATAATATTGGAAAATAAATTTTTGTAAAATTTCTAAAATGGAAAATAACAAACAAAATTTAATTACGAAGATCGTAACTTATTCAATAGTTTTTTTTGGAATACTGTTCACTGTTTGGGTAATGCTTGACGATAATCCTTCAGAAATGAGTTATGAACAGCAAAAACAATGGGCTATTGTCGAGGCTAAAGAACAAGGATTGGCTTCAGAAATGACTGCAACAAAATTAAATGCTCATCTTTCCGAAAGAACTTTAGAGATTACTAAAGAAAAACAAGAAACTCTATGGAGCGATGTTTCTACTCTTATCAATTTTTCTATGATAATTATTTATTTAGCTATTGGTTTGGTTATTGCTGCTTTTATCTACTTAGCTTATATTGACTCAAAAAAAGCAATAAAATCGCTCATTGGTTTAGGTATTTTTACCTTTTTTATATTGGCTGTTTATCTTTTTTCTTTCAATGTAAGTGATCAAGAATTATTAGATTACAATAGTAAATTATTGAGTATAAAAGTTGTTAAGTCTGATGTAGTGATGGCTAAAATGGCTATTTCATCTACAATTATATTAATACTTATTGCTGTATTGGGATGGGTAGGAAGTCCGTTTTTCAAATACCTTAGAAAGTAATGGCTAAAAGAGAAGTCGAAGAAATAAATGCTGGTTCAATGGCTGATATTGCTTTTTTGCTATTGATATTTTTTCTTATCACAACTACAATGAATTTGCCTCAAGTTCATGAAGAGAGGTTACCTCAAAAATCTGATGTTGAGTTTTTATTAAATGAAAGAAACGTCCTTCAAATAATGGCTAATAAAAATGATAAGATAGGAATTGAAGGAGAGTTTGCAGATATTTCTGATATTCAAAACGCAGTTAAAAAATTTTACCAACACAAAAATGGAACTCCAAATCAACCAGAATACATTGAAGTAACTAGAAAAATTTGTGAAGACACATTAGAGTCCTTAGAAAATGCTCTAAATGTATATCCTGATGCTCCTTTATTTAAAATAGAACAAGATGCTTGGAAAAGAAGACTTGATGCTTGTATTGCTTTTGGAGATGGCTTTCAAACTTTACCTAATAATGCAACAGTTTCTATTCAATTAGATAATTCTACAAAATATGTTACTTATATGAGTGTTTTAGATCAAATTATGCAAGGACTCAACTCTTTAAGAGACAGTTTGTGTGTTAATAGATTTGGTATTTCATTTGAAAAGCTAAATGATAAAGTAGAAAGTGATAAGCAAAAAATTTCTGCAATTAGACAAGTTTATCCAAAAAAAATAATGAAAGAAAAAAACAGATCAGTTCAATAATAACTAATTATGTCTAAATTTTCAAAAGGTAAAAAGAAAAAAGATCCAGCAATTTCAACTGCAGCTCTGCCTGATATTGTATTCATGCTTTTATTTTTCTTTATGGTTACTACTGTATTTAAGGAAAAAGAGTCTAAAAAGTTGGAAATAGATAAAGTCGCCATCAAAGAAACCATTGATTTAGAAAAAAATATCAAAGCTTCCTATTTTTGGATTGGAAGAGTTCCTGGAAAAGTAGATGACTTCAGAGTTCAGTTAGATGATGATTTAATTAATGATTACGCTGAAATAAGAGAATATTTAGTGAAACTTAGAAAAAATCCAGAGTATTCTCAAGTTTGGGATTCACGTTTTTTCAATGTTTTTAAGGTAGATAAAAAAACAGAAATGAGAATTGTTAGAAAAGTTCACGATGAGCTCAAAGAAGCTGAAGCTTTTAAAGTTGTTTACTCTGTCAATCGAGAGAAATAGTCTTTTTCCTCCAAAATATTTTCCTAGCTAATACCATAACTGAAAGAACAATTCCAATTGGAATAAATAAGTAGTTGGCTAATAAATCTAGTTGAGATTCTGTAACCAAGTTCCACTTTATTGTCTGCATACATAAAAGAGAAAATGAATTGAATCCAAAATGTAGTAAAATCGTTAGAAAAATATTATTACTAAAATCGTAAATATATCCAAGAAGAAGGCTTGCAAATATTATGGATAATAAGTTATCTATTTGAAAATGAAGAATTCCAAAAATTAAAGATGTTATTATTATTCCAGCCGTATTATTTTTAAACAATCCAATACATATTTTTTGTAAAATTCCTCTGAAAAATAATTCTTCTCCCAGTGCTGGAATTACAGCTAATAAAATAATATTAAATAAAAAACCATAAAAACTTTCGGTAATAAACCCTTCTTGAATTTTGGTGTTAAAATCTTGTTGATTCCTTAAAAAATCTTGGGTTGATAGTGGTAGAAAATCATATCCGATGTAGGTTGAAATTACTAAAAGAATTTGAGCTATTCCTAGTAAAATAAAAAAATAAATTACAAGTTTAAACCAATCATTTTTTTCAGGAATTAGATAATTAATGGGAATTGACTTTATGATTATTAAAAATAAAATGGAGGGAATAAGAAAGGTCCCTAATTGATCAAAAAAAGCCAAGGCTTTGTGAGCATATATGTACTTGAATTCTTGATTTTGAAGGTCATTATATATTTCTAAACCATTTAAGTCCCATATTTTCTCGATAAATCCTACTGCAAACATGTTAAATAACAATTTGACTATTAAAACAATAGAAATTGATAATAAAAATAAGCTCAGATATTTTCTAACAGGTAATAAAGCTTTATTTTTCATAAACGAAATATAGTAATTAGTTGTTAATCCATAACTTTACAGTTTAATTATGATTAAAATAGGTAATATATCTTTAGGTGATTTCCCTCTTCTTCTGGCTCCTATGGAAGATGTTAGTGACCCCCCCTTCAGAGCATTATGTAAGAAATATGGCGCAGATATGATGTATACTGAATTTATTTCATCTGAAGGACTGATTAGAGATGCTGTTAAAAGTGTACAAAAGCTAGACATTTTTGAATATGAACGACCAATTGGAATCCAAATATTTGGGTCTGAAATTTCTTCTATGCGACTAGCTACTGAAGTATGTGAAAAGGCCAACCCAGATATTATCGATATCAACTATGGTTGTCCAGTCAAAAAAGTTGCTTGTAAAGGTGCAGGAGCTGGAATTCTTCAAGACATTCCAAAAATGGTAGAAATGACAAAGGAAATAGTAAATTCTACCAATCTTCCAGTCACAGTCAAAACAAGATTAGGTTGGGATGAAAATTCAAAATATATTGTTGAAGCAGCAGAAAGGTTACAAGATGTTGGAATAAAAGCAATTTCTATTCATGGCAGGACTCGTGCTCAAATGTATAAGGGTGAGGCTGATTGGGCATTAATATCTGAGGTTAAAAACAATCCAAGAATGAATATTCCTGTTTTTGGCAATGGAGATATTGATTCTCCTCAAAAGGCTTTGAGTTATAAAAATAGGTTTGGTATTGATGGTATTATGATTGGAAGAGCCAGTATTGGGAATCCATGGTTTTTTAATCAAGTAAAATATTTTATGAAAACGGGCAAGGAGTTGTCTTTACCGTCCTTGGAAGAAAGAGTAAAAGTTGTTAAAGAACATTTAGATTTTAGCATAAGATGGAAAGGAGAAAGAGTTGGAATTGTTGAAATGAGAAGACATTATGCAAATTATTTTAAAGGAATTCCAAATTTCAAACCTATTAGAACGTTATTAGTTACTTTAGAATCTACTCAAGAACTATATTCAGTTCTTAATAATATTGTAAATCAATTTGAATTAGAAACGGTATGAAAATTTACACAAAGTCTGGAGATAAAGGAGAAACCTCACTTTTTGGAGGAGAAAGGGTAAAAAAGAATCATTTAAGTATTCAGGCTTATGGTACTATTGATGAATTGAACTCTTGGATAGGACTTATAAAAGATAATATGGGTGAAAGAGAAACTAATTTATTAATTTCTGTTCAAGAACAATTATTTATCATTGGTTCTTACTTGGCTACAGGAAATAATAAAAAAATGATGATTCATTTACCACCTTTGACTACTGATTCAACAATAAATCTTGAAAAATCAATAGATGAAATTCAAAATTTATTGCCAGAAATGAAAAATTTTATTTTACCAGGAGGAAGCACTCTTTCGTCATACTGTCATATTGCTAGATGCGTATGTCGTAGAGCAGAAAGACTAACTATAGAAACTGCAGAAATACAAAAAGTTAGCCCTATAATTATTGAATTTTTAAATAGGTTATCTGATTTTTTATTCGTTTTATCAAGAAAAGTACTTTTTGATGCAAAAATTCCTGAGCAGCCTTGGATACCTAACAAAAAATAAATTAATTTATTATTAATTTTTTTAAAATTTCTTTGGATTCTCGTTAAAAAAATTACTTTTGCCAATTCTTATAATTGATATTATGTATTGGACTTTAGAATTAGCATCGTATTTAGAAGACGCTCCATGGCCAGCTGCCAAAGATGAGTTAATAGACTTTGCTATGAGGACAGGTGCTCCGTTAGAAGTAGTAGAAAATCTCCAAGCTATTGAAGATGAAGGTGAAATATATGATAGAATTGAAGAGATTTGGCCAGATTACCCTACAAAAGAAGATTTCTTCTTTAATGAAGACGAATATTAATTCTCTATTTTCTATTTACTTTTTTTAAGATGATCATTGGTTATAATTCCAACTATTCATCTATTTTTGTTTTCCGAAAATTGATCAAATGCTGGATGGTATATTAAAAAAAATATTTGGTGACAAAAATCAAAAAGACCTCAATGAGCTTTTGCCTATTGTTGATTTAACAAATAAGGCTCATGAAAAATTGCAATCCATTAGCGATGATGAATTAAGAAATAAAACCAAAGAATTTAAAGAGATTATAATCGATAGTTGTATATCTTTTAGAAATGAAATAAAAGACTTAAAAAACAATGCTAATTCTGATTTACTAAATATTTCAGAAAAAGAAGCTATTTATGAGAAAATTGAATCAATAGAAAAGGAAGAAAATGAATCTATAGAATCCACTCTATTAGAAATTATGCCAAGTGCATTTGCTGTCGTAAAGGAGACATCCAGAAGATTAGCAGAAAACGGACAACTTAAAGTTAAAGCCAACGATAATGATATTGATCTAGCTAATAAATTGGATGCTGTTTCTATAATTGGTGAGCATGCTATTTGGAAAAATAAATGGGATGCTGCGGGTACAGCAGTTGACTGGTCAATGATCCATTATGATGTTCAATTAATGGGTGGAGCCGCTCTTCACAAAGGTAAAATAGCGGAAATGATGACTGGAGAAGGAAAGACTTTGGTAGCTACTTTACCAGTTTATCTTAACGCATTAGTAGGAAAAGGAGTTCATCTAATAACAGTCAATGATTATTTAGCTAAAAGAGATTCTCAATGGATGGGTCCAATATATCAATTCCACGGTCTTTCTGTAGATTGTATCGATTTATATCAACCACATTCTCCTGAAAGAATTAAAGCTTATAATGCTGATATTACTTTTGGGACAAATAATGAATTTGGATTTGATTATTTAAGAGATAATATGGTCTCAGAGACAGAAGGTTTGGTTCAAAGAAAACATCATTATGCAATTATTGATGAGGTTGATTCCGTATTAATTGATGATGCAAGAACTCCTTTAATAATATCAGGACCTGTTCCTAAGGGAGATGAGCAGGAATATGTTGGCCTAAAGCCTAAAGTTGAAAAGTTAGTTAGTTACCAAAAAAAATTAATTAATGGACTACTTAATGAAGCCAAAACAAAAATTGCTAAATCAGAAAATGAGGGTCTAGAGAAAAAAGAACAAAAAAAATTATTTGAAGAAGGTTCATTATCATTATTTAGATCTTTTAGGGGCCTACCAAAAAATAAAGCATTAATTAAATATCTAAGCGAACCAGGTGTTAAAATCCATTTGCAAAAAACTGAAAATTTTTATTTACAAGATAATGCCAAAGAAATGCCTAATGCAGACGAGCCATTATACTTTGTAATTGATGAAAAGAACAATACTATTGACTTAACTGAAAAAGGAATTGATTTAATTTCTGGAGAAAATGATCCAGAATTTTATATTTTACCAGATATAGGAGCAAAAGTTGCTGAAATTGAAGAAAAAACTGCGGACGCTCAAAAAAGGGTAGAGTTAAAAGATCAGATGATGTCAGATTACACCATCAAAGCCGAAAGAATCCACTCCATGAACCAGTTGCTCAAAGCCTACTCCTTATTTGAAAAAGATGTAGAGTACGTTGTAATGGAAAATAAAGTTAAAATTGTTGATGAGCAAACAGGAAGAATTATGGACGGAAGAAGATATTCTGACGGCCTTCATCAAGCTATTGAAGCGAAAGAGAATGTAAAAGTTGAGGCTGCATCTCAAACTTATGCAACAATAACTCTACAAAACTATTTTAGAATGTATCATAAGTTAGCTGGTATGACTGGTACAGCTGAAACTGAAGCTAAAGAGTTATGGGATATTTATAAGCTTGATGTCGTGGTTGTTAAAACTAATAAGCCTATTGTAAGAGACGATCAAAATGATTTAGTTTATAAAACAGGTAGGGAAAAGTATCAAGCAATCATTCAAGAAATAGAAAATATACGTTCTAAAGGAAGGCCGATTTTAGTTGGAACTACTTCTGTTGAAGTTTCTGAACTATTGTCTAGAATGCTTAAGCTTAAAAAATTACCCCACCAGGTATTAAATGCAAAGTTGCATCAGAAAGAAGCAGAAGTGGTTACTGAAGCTGGTAAACCTGGAACAGTAACTATTGCAACAAACATGGCTGGTAGAGGAACAGATATAAAACTTGGAGTAGGAGTAAAAGAGGCTGGAGGCTTAGCAATTATTGGAACAGAAAGACATGATTCAAGAAGAGTTGATCGACAATTAAGAGGTAGAGCTGGTAGACAAGGAGATCCAGGATCTTCTCAGTTTTTTGTTTCTCTTGAAGATAACTTAATGAGACTTTTTGGATCTGAGAGAATAGCCAAGATGATGGATAGAATGGGTCATCAGGATGGGGAAGTCATTCAGCATTCAATGATTACCAAATCTATTGAAAGGGCTCAGAAAAAAGTGGAAGAAAATAACTTTGGTATTAGAAAAAGACTTTTAGAGTTTGATGATGTTATGAATAGTCAAAGAACAGCTATTTATAATAGAAGAAAAAATGCATTGTTTGGAGATAAGTTAGATTTAGATATTGATAATATGATATTTGATATTTCGAATGTAATAGTTGTTAATGCTCAGCAAAACGCTGATTTCGAAGATTTAAAGTATAATGTTATTGCCAGTTTTGGTATTGAGTTACCATTTTCAGAGAAAGAATTTTTAGAAAAAGATGCTGCTTTGTTAACTGAAGAGCTTTATAAAGAAGCAAAAGATAAATATCAAAGAAAGAAAGAAAGAATTAAATCTACCACATTCCCTGTTATCAAAAATATCTATGAAAATCAGTCAAATAATATTGAAAATATTGTTATTCCATTTACTGATGGAAGAAAAGCTATGAAAATTGTTACAAAACTTGAAAAAGTATATGAAACTGAAGGCTCTGAAGCTTTAAAAGCCTTAGAAAGAAATATCACTTTAGCTTTTATTGATAATGAATGGAAAGAACATTTAAGAGAAATGGATTTTCTTAAGCAAAGTGTGTATCATGCACAATATGAGCAAAAAGATCCTCTTTTGATTTATAAGCTGGAAGGTTATGAGCTTTTTCAGAACATGATGGATAAGATGAACAGAGATATCATCTCTTTCTTAATGAAATGTCAGTTACATGATCCTAATGAACAAACTGTTTCTTCTGCTCCTTCACAAAAGCCACGACAAGACTTTAGTAAATTAAAAGCGGGACGAGAGGATTTGGCTCAATCAACACAAATGAATAATGAAATGGCTCAGCAAAATCAATCTCAGCCGGTAAAACACTCACCTGTGATGGTTGCTAAAAAACCTGGCAGAAATGAAAGAGTTAAAATATTAAATCTACAAAATGGAGAAACCAAAGAGCTAAAATTTAAACAAGCTGAGCCCTTAATTAATTCTGGTGCATGGCAAATGGTCGAAATTTAATAACTACTAAATTGTAAATATTAAGAATTAATAAAGATGGGGTTAAATAAAATTTACAAATTAAATTGATTTTTTCTAAACATATTTTTCTTTTATCATTTACTCTTTACCTTGTTCTAAATGTCAATGCTAACTCCTATTTTATAAGTACTTCATCTGGTGACGATAATAATTCTGGTCTTAGTTCTCAATTTCCAATAAATTCAATTAACAAACTCAATACTTTTACTTTCCAACCAGGAGATTCTATTTTATTTAAAGCTGGAGATATTTGGCAGGGTATGTTTTGGTTAAAAGGTTCTGGAGATCCAAATAACTCAATTGTTGTAGATAGTTATGGGGGAGCAGGAAAAGCCACAATTAATGGTAATGGATATCAATCTTGTATTTTAATTTATAATAATGAATACATTTCTATCAATAATCTTAATCTATACAATGAAGATAACCATCTTGACTCACTAGGGAACACAAAATTACTAGCTGGTTTTGGGGGAGCTTCAAATACTTGGGGTTCTGGAAAAAATGTGCGTTTTGGAGTTAAAATTGTTGCTACATCTCATTCTTTATCTGGCTTTAGGTTCAATAATTTAGAGATTCATAATATATATCCCACACCAACATTATCTCAGAATGTTCATAAAGGATATGGATTAAAATTAGAAACACAGTCAGATACTACAAACTTCTTATTTAATATTATTTCAGATGTTAAAGTTTCAAACTGCTATTTTCATCATACTGGGCATTATGGTATTTGGATTAAGTCAATTGGCTTAAATAATATTGATAGTGTTAAAAATTTTGATATTGACATCTTAAACTGTGATTTTCAAGATACAGGTGGTTCAGGTTTCGTACCAAACAAAAGCAAAAATATATTAGTTCAAGGCTGTTTTTTTAATCATTGTGGTTCTAGTGAAGATAATAGAATGTGGAAAAGAGGAAGCGGAATGTGGACATTTGATTGTAAAAATGCAATAGCACAACATAATTATTTTATGAATGCTCATGGTCCTCAAGATTCTTATGGTGCTCACATAGATTATGGAAATGAGAATGTAGTTTTTCAATATAATTATAGTTATAATAATGAGGGTGGATTTGTAGAAATTTTAGGGGACAATATCAATTGCGGATATAGATATAATATAAGTGTTAACGACGGCTATAGATTAGATCCAAATAATACACCATGGAATAAAAAAGGTAAAATATTTTGGATTTCAAATTATTGTGGTTCGGGTCCAAGATGTCCAAATACTGCAACTTTTATTTATAATAATACCGTTTTCATTAATGACAGTATTAATCCAGAAATATATTTTTGGCCTAATGTTGGTGATGTACACTTATATAATAATATAATTTATACTGGGACAAATGGTCAGAAAATCCCAACGCTTTTACAAAACAACTTAAATACTTTAAATATAAGCCATAATGTATTCTATGATTCTTCAAGAATAAATTTGGATACAGACCTCTTAAACAACGCATTTTTTAATGATCCTAAACTTCTAAATCCTTCTCCTTTTGGGATTAATGATCCTAACATGTACCAATTGCAGGGTGTTAGTCCGATTATTGGAGTTGGAAAATTAATTTCTGGAAGTTCTGATACCACTAATTTCCTTTATAACAATGGTGGAAGAGATTATTTTGGCAATATTGTTTCAGAAAATAATCCTCCATGTATAGGGGCTTTTAATTTAATGAGTTTAAATAATTCAAGTTCAATAAAAAGTCTTAAAATAAAGGCTATCCCAACCATGACTATTAATAACTTAACTTTAAAAATTAAAGACTATGATGGGAAAATAGAAACTGAAATATTCAACCTTGAGGGAAATAAAATTTCAAAACAAAATGGAGCACTTATTTCGCTTAAAGAGTTTAAAAAAGGAATTTATATCTTAAGAATTAATATTAATGGAAAAATGGAGAATCTTAAAGTTGTTAGATTGTAAAGAACCTAAATAAGACTCCAAATAATGGGCATACCAAAATAGACCATTATTAAAATTATAATAATGGAGAATATATTTATCAATATTCCCGCTTTAACCATATCAGATATTTTCAATAGTTTAGAGCCAAATACTACTGCATTTGGGGGCGTTGCAACAGGTAACATGAATGCACATGAAGCTGCAAGAGTAGTGCCAACGAGAAGTAAAAAAGGGTTTATCTGCATAATATTTGCAATGGGAATCATTACAGGGAGAAGCATTGCCGTTGTCGCCATATTAGAGGTCATTTCAGTCAAAAAATTGACTCCAGCAATTATTAAAAGAATTACTAATAGTGAACTAGAAAAAGTTACGAAAGATAATTGATCTCCAATCCAATGATCTAATCCTGTTGCTTGAAACCCTTTTGCTATAGATAACCCACCACCAAAAAGTAATAATATTCCCCACGGGATGGTTAAAGCATCTTTCCATTTCATAATGGGTTCTTTTTTATTTTTGGAAGGTAAAATGAATAATATAATTGCACTTGAAATAGCAATCATACTATCATCAAAATTGGGAATAATTAAATTGATGGTGTTTTTTCTAAATATCCATGACAAAATTGTTAAAGTGAATACTAACAAAATCTTTTTTTCTTCATTATTAATTCCACCCATTTTAGATAAAATATTTTTTATTTCTTCTTTTCCACCTGGAAACCCAGTTTTATTAAGCTTGAAAGCATATTTAGTCAGAAACCACCAAATAAATAGCATTAGAATAATTGATACAGGAAATCCAATTTTCATCCATTGAAAAAAAGATATTTCAATATTAAAGTTTTCTTGAACAAATCCAGCAAATATTAAATTAGGAGGAGTTCCTATTAAAGTTGCAATTCCACCAGCCGAAGCACTATAGGCAACCCCAAGCATTAAAGCTTTGCCAAATACTTTATTTTCATTTTCTATTGTATCAGGGTGATCTTTTAATTGATTGATTACCGAAAGAGCTATAGGCAACATCATCACTGTTGTGGCGGTATTGGAAATCCACATAGATAGAAATCCAGTAGCTAACATAAATCCTAATATGATTTTATCAGTACTTCCGCCAATTTTCAATATAATATTAAGCGCAATTCTTTTATGTAAATTCCATTTTTGAATAGCATTAGCAAGAATAAAACCACCTATAAATAAGAAAATATATTTATGACCATAGTTGGCGCCAGTATCTTGGATGTTTAAAATATTTAAAGAGGGAAATAGTATAATGGGTAATAAAGAAGTTACAGCAATTGGAACTACCTCGCTTATCCACCATACTGCCATCCAAATTATGATTCCAAGTAAATGGAATCCTTCTATAGACATTCCACTTGGAGTATCTACCAGTAGAATTATAAAGAAGATTAGGGGCCCTAATAATTTATAAATATTTGATTTAGTCATGGAGTATTATAAAATAAATTTTTTATGAATTTTTTCAATAATGATTGAAGCCATTTTTTTTTTAGATTCCTTTGTCCATCCAGCAATATGTGGACTTAAAATAACATTTTCAAATTTTTTGAGTTGTTCAAAATTTTTGTTTGAAGTGTTTTTTAAGTTAAAGTTTTTTAATTCAATCTCAAGAACATCCAAACATGCACCCAAAATTTTATTAGTTTTTAATGCTTCGTTTAAATCTTTAAGTATAACAGATTGCCCCCTTGCAGTATTAATCAATACAAATGATTTCTTAAATTTTTCTATAAAATTTTTATTAACCATTCCAATAGTATCTTTATTTAGGGGGGTATGTAAACTTACAAAGTCTGATTTTTCAAATATTTTATTTAAAGTTACTTCTTGAACATATTTTGTTTTAAATCCAGACTTATACTTATCGTATGCTATAATTTCCATTCCGAATCCTTTAAGTCTCTGTGCAAAAGCTCTTCCCATGTAGCCAAATCCAATTATCCCCATCACTTTTCCTTTTAGTTCTGATCCTCTGTTTTCTTCTCTTTTCCAAATATTATTTTTAACCTCTGCATTTGCTTTTTGCAAATTATTCACTAAAGACAATAACATTCCTAATGCATGTTCTGCTAAAGCATCAGAATTACCTTCTGGACTTCTAAAAACTTCAATATTTTTTTTCTGACAATACTCAAGGTCGATATGTTCTAGTCCTGAACCTGGTCTTGCAATAAATTTTAGTTTGTTGGCTAGTTTTAAAAGTGACTTATCTAGAGCAAACTTTGATCTTATAACAATACCTTCTAAAGTGTGAGCATTAGTTTTAAAGTCTTCTAAAGACCAATCTTTACAATCCATATATTCCCAATTCCATTTTGAAAATGATTCAGAAATAAGAGGGTGAAAATCATCTAACAGAGCAACTCTCATCGTTAAAAATAAAGAGCCATTCCAATTAAGAAATAAATAAGAAGTCCAATGATATCATTAGTTGTAGTAATAAATGGTCCTGTTGCTAATGCAGGATCTATTTTATATTTATTTAATATTAAAGGAATGAATGTTCCAAAAAGCCCTGCATATGTAAATACTGCTACTAGAGATACTCCAATTGTAAGAGCTAAAGCAAAATCACTTCTTGTAAACCAACAAAAAATTAATGCTATTAAAGCACATATAAAGCCGTTAAATAAAGCAACAAGTAGCTCTTTAAAAAGTTTTTTAAAAACAGATTCATAGTTGAGCGTATTATTGGCTAATGATTGAACAATAATTGCTGATGATTGAACCCCTACATTTCCTCCCATAGCTAATATTAAAGGAATAAATGAGGCCATTACAGCATTTTCTTTTAAATGAACTTCAAAAAAGCCAATGACATATGCACCTAAAATTCCTCCTACCATTCCAATTAATAACCAAGGAAGTCTGGCTCTACTAATTACAAATAAAGAATCAGAAGGTTCAATTTTTTCAGAAATACCACTGGCCATTTGGTAATCTTTTTCTGCTTCTTCTTTAATAACATCTAAAGCATCATCTATAGTTATTCTTCCTAAAAGAATCTTATTTTCATCTACAACCGGAATTACAACAAGGTCATATTTTTCCATTTTAGAGGCCACTAATTCTGCTTCTTCGTTGTCAAAAACTGTAATAGAATCTTTTCTATAAATATCCTTTATCAGGGTATCGTCCGATGCATACAAAAACCTTTTTAAAGAAAGAATACCCTTAAATTTTTTTGAAGAATCAACTACATAAATTGTGTAAACTTGATCTACATTTTCTACCTGCTCTCTTAGTTTTTTTAAAGCATTTTTGACAGTCCAATTCCAGTTCGCAGAAATAAATTCAGTATCCATTATTCCCCCAGCACTGTTTTCATCATAATTCATCAGCATTGAAATATCTGAAGAATGATCTTCGTCTTGCAATGCTTCTAAAACTTCTTCTCGTATTTCTTCTGGTAAATCTTGAATAATATCTGTAGCATCATCAGCATCCATCTTTTCGACAGACTCTGCAATTTCTTTTGGAGAAAAAGATTCCAAGAACTGTTCTCTAGTATCTTCTTCAATTTCAACTAAGACTTCTGATGCTAACTTTTCGTCCAATAATTGATATAAAAATTGAGCTTGAGTAAGATTAATAATTTCCAATATTTCAGCTATATCAGCAGGGTGTAACGGATTTATGGCTTCAACTATATATCCACTATCTTCTTTTTCAAGAGCTAAAATTATTTGGTCTATAAATTCCTTAGTTAATTCAAATTGCATTACAAAAGTGTTGAGAATTAATCTACGCTAAAATAGGAATTATTAGCTGGAATATCCTTACTTAATTTTGGATTCTAACAACTTAGTTAGTTCAATAAAATCACTTACTGAAAGTTGCTCTGGTCTTTTGGTTAATAACAAGTGATCAATTTTATTATCACCAAACATAGCTTTTAAGGAATTTCTGGCCATTTTCCTCCTTTGATTAAAGACAGCTTTCACCACTCTGAAAAAAAGTTTTTCATCACAGTCTAATTTCTTAATATTATTTCTTTTAATTTTTACGACTCCAGATTTAACTTTTGGTGGAGGATCAAATGCATCTTCATTAACAGTAAAAAGGTAATTAACATTATAAAATGCTTGAATTAAAACCGAAAGAATTCCATATTTTTTAGTTCCTGGTCCAGAGCACAACCTTTCAGCCACCTCTTTTTGAAACATTCCCACCATTTTATCTACTCTATCTCTATTTTCATATATTTTAAATAAAATTTGAGATGAAATATTATAAGGAAAATTTCCAGTTACAGAAAAATTATTATTGAATAATGTAGCCCAGTTAACATTTAAAATATCTTGGTTATATACTTTTAAATTTGGAAAATTGAGATTTAAATATTCAATAGATTCTTGGTCAATTTCGAATGTAACTAAGTTTATTTTTTCTTGTAACAAAAACTTGGTTAATGCGCCAGTTCCTGGTCCTATTTCAATTAAATTATGATTTTTTTCAATACATAAAGAAGCAGAAATCCTTTGACTTATAGAATCATTTAATAAAAAATGTTGACCAAGATATTTTTTTGGTTTCACATACATTAGCTAAAAGATTGCATGTCAATAAAGTTTTTATAAAAATTATTTTTTTCAATCAGTTCTTTATGGCTCCCCATTTCAACAATTTTTCCTTTATCCAATACAATTATTTTATCTGCATTTTGAATGGTAGAAAGTCTATGAGCAATGACTAAAGATGTTCTGTTCTTCATCAATCTATCCAATGCTTGTTGAACTGATTTTTCAGATTTAGTATCTAGAGAGGAAGTTGCTTCATCTAAAATTAAGATTTCAGGATTTTTATAAATAGCTCTTGCAATACTTAACCTTTGTTTTTCTCCACCTGATAATTTATTCCCTGCATCACCAATCTGAGTATGGTATTTTTTTTCCATATTTTCAATAAAATCGTGTGCATTAGCCATTTTGGAAGATTTAATTGCTTGATTATGGTCAATTTCTTTAAGTCCCAGGCCTATATTATTGATAACAGAGTCATTAAACAATATAGATTCTTGTGTTACAACTCCCATTAAATCCCTTAGTTGATTTAAGCTTAATTCTTGAATATTTTTATTATCAATTTTGATGGATCCTGATTGGACGTCATAGTAACGTATTAATAAATCTGCTATTGTTGATTTACCTGCTCCAGAATGTCCAACAATTGCAACAGTTTCCCCTTTACTAATTTTAAAAGAAATATTATTAAGAACATCATCTTTATCATATTTAAAGGAGACTTTATTAAAACTTACTTCTTTTGAAAAAATGAATTTTTCTTCATTTGATTCAATATCTGAAATCATTGTTTTCTCCAAAGTAATTTTTTCAATTCTTTCAAGTGCTGCAATTCCTTGTGATGAGTCATATATGGCTTTAGAAATGGATTTAAAAGGACTTATAAGTTGAGAAAATAAAATTAAATAACCAATAAATACATCGGGTTGTATTTCTCCTTTAAAAACTAAATTTCCACCATAAAGTAACACTCCTGAGGTCGCTAAAACTCCCAAAAATTCACTAACTGGAGAAGCTAAATAAACACGTCGATTAATTCCTAACATTAAGTTATACAAAGAATAACTCTTATCGTTAAATCTTTTTTTCATAAATTTTTGAGCATTGAAACTTTTAATAATTCTTAGTCCAAATAAAGTTTCTTCAGTTAGGGATAAAATACTACCTAGGTTTTCTTGGCCTTTTTGAGATCTTTTTCTAAGTCCATTACTGATTTTTGATATAATAAAACCAGCAAAAGGTAAGAATAAGACAATGAAAATAGTTAACTTAAAACTAATAACGAAAAGGGTTAAAAAATATCCCAATACATAAAAAGGATCTTTAAAAATTGCATTAGTAGTGGCTTTTATAGATAGTTCAACTTCTTTTAAGTCAGCTGAAAACATTGATAGTAAATCCCCTTTCTTTTCCTCAGAAAAAAATTTTAATGGAAGTATTAATACTTTTTGATACATCAACTCTCTTAAACTTTTAATGGAGGACTGAACTAGATCAGAAAGAAAAAAGGTACTTAAAAAAGTAAAAGTATTTTTTAAAAACACCATCACCACCAAAAATCCACATATAAGAATAAGTGTGGAATACCTACCATTGGTTATAGCATACTGAGCAAGACTAAAATTAACAAAATCTACAATTCCTTCTTTTGACCAACTAAAAATTCCATTGTAAGAATTAACCATTTTCTGAAAAACATCCATCGAAGAATTAAAAATGATTCTTAAAAGAGGGATAATCATGGCAAATGAAAATATAGAAAAAAACATTCCTAGAATGTTAAACCCCAAGTTTAAAAAAAGAGATTTTCTAAACTGTAATGTGATTTTCGCTATTCTTAATAAGTTTTTCATTATAATTTCTAAAGCAAAGTTAACATACTTAGTTAACTAATAGATCTACAAAAATCAATATGCAATAGTATTGTGTTAAAGTGATCTCTTTTTCTAAATTTGCAAATTCTATGAGTGTAAGACAAGAAAAAATAGCCAGTGTAATTAAAAAAGAATTGGGAAAATTCTTCCAGCAAAATGCTATTATAATTGCCAAAGGAGCTATGATTACTACAACAGTTGTAAGGATGAGCCCTGATTTATCTATCGCTAAAGTTTATATAAGTATTTTTGGTGGTAAGAATAACGATGCATCTTTTCAGAATATTCTAGATCATTCAAAATTGATTAGACATGAATTAAGCAAGGTAGTAAGAAATCAACTAAGAAAAATGCCTGAATTGCACTTTTACAGAGA
Source organism: Bacteroidetes bacterium MED-G20 (assembly GCA_002457645.1). Taxonomy (GTDB): domain Bacteria; phylum Bacteroidota; class Bacteroidia; order Flavobacteriales_D; family Parvicellaceae; genus MED-G20. The sequence goes on along the minus strand of NTKH01000005.1, from coordinate 15,359 downwards.
CGATTCTTTTGATTATGCTCAAGAAATAGACCAGCTTCTAAAATGAAAAAGCTATATAAATTTTTACTTAATTCACTTCCAAGGCCACTTTTAATTAGGTTGAGTTATATTTTTAAATTTTTTGCTCCTTTTGCTTATTCTGGAAATAAAGTTCACTGTCCTGTATGTGAAAAAAATTTTAGAAAATTCCTTTCTTATGGTTCTAGCACTGCTCATAGAGAAAATGTATTATGTCCTTACGATTTAACATTAGAGAGACATAGACTCATGTGGTTGTATCTTAAAAAAAGTAACTTTTTTAAAGTTGATAAACAAAAAGTTCTTCACATAGCACCTGAGCAATGTTTTTATCCAATATTTAAAAAACAAAAAAATATCGACTATTTGACTGCTGATATGGTATCTCCAATTGCAGATATTCATTTTGATTTGCATCAAATTCCTCTTGAAGAGAATTCTTTCGATGTAATATTTTGCAACCATGTTTTAGAACATGTGGAAGATGATTATCAATGTATGAAAGAGTTATATCGTGTTATGAAGAAAGGCGGCTGGGGGATTTTTCAAGTTCCTATTGATTATAACAATCAAGAAACTTATGAAGATTCAAATATCACTGATCCTAAGGAAAGAGAAATCCATTTTTGGCAAAAAGATCATCTTAGATTATATGGTTTAGATTATCCTAAAAAACTTGAAAAAGTTGGGTTTAAAATAAATATTTTTGATCCTAAAGAATCTTTAAAGGATTTTGATTATAAAAAGTTGAGACTAAATCCTTCAGAACTTATTTACATAGCCTCAAAATAATGTCTCCCATCACATTCTCTGTTAGTTCTATTAATGATCTTTCCAAGGTTGCTGAAAAAATACATAAGTTATCCTCTAATAATCGTATTTTTTTGTTTGATGGAGAAATGGGCAGTGGAAAGACTACTTTGATAAAGTATATAGTTGCTCTTTTTGGAATTAAAGAAGCCAGTTCCCCTACTTTTAGTATCATCAACACTTATTTAGGAAATAAAAGTCAGTCTATTTATCATGTTGATTGTTATAGAATTGAAAATGAAAATGAAATAGAAAATATAGGATTGCTAGAAATATTATATGGTAAAAATCTTTGTTTTATTGAATGGCCAGAAAAAATCCATAACTTTTTACCAAATAATTACGTAAAGATTGATATTAATATTGAGAATAATTTACGTAAAATTACTATTGAGACATGAGTTTATCCGGAGATGCGTTAAAATCATTGGCTTTTCAAGCTTCTCTTTCTCCAAAGGAAGAAATGTTAGAAATAGGTCAAAAAAATCAAAGTTTATATATTGGTATCCCTAAAGAAACTGAACTTCAAGAACAAAGAGTAGCTTTAGTTCCAGAATCTGTTGGATTTCTTGTTGCTAATGGTCATAGGGTAGTTGTTGAATCTGGTGCAGGACAAAAAGCTAATTTTTCGGATTCTGATTATAGTGAGTTAGGAGCGGAAATAATACATGATACAAAAGAAGTTTATCAGGCAGATATTATCTTAAAAGTCAGTCCCCCAAATAATAAAGAAATTTCATTGATGAAATATAAGCAGATACTATTTTCTGCTTTACAATTGACAGTCCAACCTAAAGATGCCTTGGAAAAATTAATGTCAAAAAAAATTACAGCAATTGCTTGGGATTATATTGAAGATGAAAACGGTTCTTTTCCATTGATCAGGTCCATGGGAGAGATAGCAGGAACAACATCTTTTCTTATCGCTGCTGAGTTAATGAGTAATGCTAATAATGGAAAAGGTTTAATGTTAGGTGGAGTTGCAGGAATTTCTCCTCCAGAATTAGTAATTATTGGAGCTGGTACTGTTGGACAATTTGCGGCAAGTGCTGCATTAGCATTAGGAGTTTCTGTTAAGGTATTTGATAATTCATTATTTAAGCTAAGAAGGTTACAAAATGAGATAGGACACAAAGTATTTACATCCGTAATTCAACCCAAAGTTTTAGAGAAAGCATTAAAAAGATGCGATGTAGCAATTGGCGCAATTAGTGCTTCTTCTTTTAGAACACCTTGTGTAGTTAGCGAAGATATGGTTAAGAAAATGAAATCAGGATCTGTAATTGTAGATGTTAGTATTGATAAAGGGGGGTGCTTTGAAACATCGAAAATTACCACTCATCAAAAACCAACATTTATTAAACACGACGTCATTCATTATTGCGTTCCAAATATAGGTTCAAGAGTATCTAGAACAGCAAGTTATAGTCTTAGTAATATATTTTCTCCCTTATTGATTGAAATTGCTGATAGTGGTGGTTGTGAAAAGTTGATTCAAAGCGCTAAAGGTTTTAGACACGGAGTTTACATATATAATGGAACGCTGACTTCCTCTATTTTGGGGGAAGCATTTGACCTACCGCACAAAAACCTTGACTTATTAATCTCAGCTCTTTAATAATTTAACTAACGTACAGACTGGATTTTACTGAATCAATTATTTTTTGAACACTTGGAAGTGCTTCTTCAATTAAAACTTTTGAAAATGCAAATGGGGTATCAGCTTGCATAACTCTCATAACTGGAGCATCTAAATAATCAAATGCATGTCTCTGTAAATGGTAAGCAATTTCTCCAGAAATAGATGCTAATGGCCAGCTTTCTTCAACAACCACACAACGGTTTGTTTTTTTGACAGAATTTACAACACATTCATAATCAATTGGGCGAACTGATCTTAAATCAATTATTTCACACGAAATCCCATCTTTTTCTAGTACATCAGCAGCTTCCTGAACAACTTTTAAAATTTTACCAAAAGAAACTATAGTAACATGGTCACCTTTTTGCTTAATATCAGCTTTGCCAATAGGAATCAAATATTCACCCTCGGGTATTTCACCTTTATCTCCGTACATTTTTTCAGATTCCATTATTAAGACAGGATCATTATCTCTAATAGCGGACTTTAACAATCCTTTCGCGTCATATGGATTAGATGGAGTTACTACTTTAAGTCCTGGAACATGCGCATAAAAAGATTCAAAACTCTGTGAGTGAGTTGCAGCCAATTGGCCTGCTGGTCCATTTCCCCCTCGAAAAACAATAGGACAAGAGTATTGTCCTCCACTCATTTGAAGCATTTTTGCTGCACTATTAATAATTTGATCGGTGGCTAATAATGCAAAATTCCAAGTCATGAATTCAACAATTGGTCTAAGACCATTCATAGCTGCACCAACAGCTATTCCAGCAAAACCAAGCTCAGCAATAGGCGTATCAATTACTCTTTTAGGACCAAATTCATCCAACATTCCTTGAGACACCTTGTAAGCACCATTATATTCGGCAACTTCTTCACCCATTAAAAAAACTGTTTCGTCTTTTCTCATTTCTTCCACCATTGCCTCTCTAAGAGCTTCTCTATATTGAACCGTTCTCATTGTATAAATTTTGCCAAAAGTAAATCATAAAATGAGACTTTTTAAATATTATTTAATTTTTTTAACAAATTATATATTAAATATTTTCCATTAATGAAATTTTATTATGCATGCATAATAAAATGAGAATAATTTTAAGTCTTTTTAAAAGAATTACATAACTTTAAAATATTAATCTATATTAATTTATTTTATGAAAATATTAGTATGTATAAGTAAAGTTCCTGATACTACGAGTAAAATTAACTTTGTTGATAATAATTCAAAATTTGATCAAAATGGTGTTCAGTATATAGTTAATCCATATGATGAATGGTATGCACTTGTAAGAGCTTTAGAGTTAGTCGAGTCAAATGGAGGAACTGTCACAACAATTACCGTTGGAAACTCATCAGACGACCCCACGATAAGGAAAGCCTTAGCAATTGGAGCTAATGATGCGGTAAGAATTAATGCTAATCCAACTGATTCATATTTCGTTGCTAAACAAATTGCAGATTATGCAGCCAACGAAGATTATGATATTATTATGACAGGAAAGGAAACTATTGACTATAATGGTTCTCAAATAGGCTCTATGTTATCTGCACTTTTAGAAATGCCATTTGTTTCATTAGCTTCGAAATTAGAAACTGAAGGTTCTAAAGCAGTTCTTGAAAGAGACGTTCAAGGTGGATTGGAAGTGGTGGAAGTTGATTTCCCTTTTGTTCTAAGTGCTTCAAAGGGAATGGCTGAGCAAAGAATTCCAAATATGAGAGGAATTATGGCAGCGAGAACCAAACCTTTAAAAGTGATTGAACCTGTAGAACAAAAAGCTTTAACATCTGTTGTTAAGTTTGAATTACCTAACCCTAAGACAGGATGTAAGTATGTTGATCCTGAAAATATGGAGGAACTAGTAGAATTATTACACAATGAATCAAAAGTTATATAGTTATGTCAGTATTAGTATTTGTAGAAATTAAAGATAAATTAACTAAAGCAGTTCAGGAGACCATAACTTATGGTAAGAGCTTAGGAAATGTGACTTTATTAACTTATGGCGACGTATCAGATTCTTTACTTTTAGAAACTGGAAATTTTGGAGCTGAGCATGTTCTTATTTGTAAAAGTATTAATGAGAGAAACGAACAATTATTATCAAATCTTATAATTAATGCAGTAAAAAAATATAATTGTGAATATATCGTATTATCTCAAGATCAAACTGGTAAAGCAGTAGGTCCAAGAGTTGCTGCAAATTTAGAAGCTGGTCATATATCTGGAGCCATATCATTTCCTGAAAAATCTGATGAATTTATTGTTAAAACCAATGTTTTTTCTGGCAAAGCCATTGCATTTGTAAGTGTTCACACACCCATTAAGGTAATTTCAATTTTACCAAACTCTATCCCCCCTAAGGAAAATAAAACAACCGCTTTGATCACTGAAATTAATGAAGATTTAGGGGAAGCAAGAATAAAAGTTAAAGAATTAAAGCCACTTGGAGATGGAATTCCATTACCAGAAGCAGAATTGGTAGTTTCTGCTGGAAGAGGACTGAAAGGACCTGAAAATTGGGGAATTGTTGAAGAATTAGCCAATTCTTTGGGAGCAACTACTGCTTGTTCAAGACCAGTTGCGGATATAGGATGGAGACCACATCATGAACATGTTGGTCAAACTGGGGTTGCAATTAGACCTAATTTATATATTGCTGCTGGTATTTCTGGTGCTATTCAACATCTTGCTGGTGTAAATGGGAGTAAAGTTATTGTAGTTATTAACACTGATCCAGAAGCTCCTTTTTTCAAAGCAGCAGATTATGGAATAATTGGAGATGCTTTTGAAGTTTTACCAAGACTTACTTCGGCAATCAATAATTTTAAATCTTCTCAATAAAAATCATAGATTTTAATTATCTTTATAAATAAGACATTATAAACTTTAATGTTGAACTATCTATGGAGAAAATAAAGTTAGATATCGCTGGGTTATCCTACAGTCAAACCCAATCGGGAGCTTACGCTTTAGTGCTTTCAGAAGTTATTGGAAAGAGGAGACTTCCCATTATAATTGGTGGATTTGAAGCTCAAGCAATTGCCATAGAACTAGAAAAAATGACACCAAGTAGACCTTTGACTCATGATTTATTTAAAAATTTTGCTGATAATTTTAAAATTAATTTAGTTGAGGTGATCATTTACAATTTAGTGGAAGGAATTTTTTTTGCAAGATTAATTTGCGAACAGAATGGCAAAGAAGTAGAAATTGACTCTAGAACCTCCGATGCTATTGCTCTTGCAGTACGATTTGAATCACCAATTTATACTTATGAATTTGTTTTAAATTCTGCAGGAATTATTTTAGATGATGAGGAATTGACCGAAAATGAAGATATTACACCAGAAATAAATCTGGAGGAAATTACAAAAAATCCGACAGAAAGAATGACCTTAAAGGAGCTTAAGAAACAGCTTAAAAACTCTATTGATAATGAAGATTATGAAGCAGCTTCTAGATTTAGAGATGAAATTAATAACAGAAAAGAGAATTAATACAATTCTTATATTTCTATTATTTTTATCATCAGGGTGTAATCATTCTGTGGAGCAACAAATTATTGGTGAATGGGAAATTGATTATGTAACCTTTTCAAATGGAACCTCCTCAACTGTCCCGAGAGATGAAAAGTATATACTTTCAATTCAAAAAAATAAAAACGAAAATATATTTAACGTAGATAATGTATACGGTTCATGGAATTTACAAGACTCTACACTTTTTTTTGAAAATATACCTGAAAGTAAAACGCTAATTGATTCAATTTTTGTTGTTAACGATATGTACGGAAATTCATCACTTATTTTACAAAATGGGGATCAAAAAATTGCAACTCTAGAAAATGGTCAACTTATACCAGAAAAAATAATTTCAAAAATGAAAATTATTTCAGTTAATTTAGAAAAATTAAATTTACTTATTGAGAAAGATATTCATACTTATTCCAAATTAAATTAGAACTGTAATATATTTTAATGATGTCAATTTTTAGAGGTTTATTAGGTTTAGTTTTTATTTTGGCTATTGCCTTTTTATTTAGTGAACAAAGAAAAAAAATTCAGTGGAAGATTGTTGTAATTGGTTTAGGATTTCAAATTTTATTAGCTTTTTTAATACTCAATCCATTTAATATTTCTTTTCTTGAATATTTTAGGTTAGCCTTTGAATTATTAGGTAAGGTATTTGTTTACATTTTAGATTTTAGTAAAGCTGGAGCAGATTTTCTTTTTGATTCATTTTTAGATACTGAAAAGCATGGCTTTATATTTGCATTTCAGGTATTACCGACCATAATCTTTTTTTCGGCTTTAACAAGTCTTCTTTTCTATTTAGGAATAATTCAAAAGATTGTTTATTCTCTTGCTCTATTAATGACTAAATTATTAAAATTATCAGGGGCAGAAAGTTTATCGGTGGCAGGTAATATTTTTTTAGGTCAAACAGAGTCTCCTTTAATGATTAAGGCTTATTTAGCCAAAATGAATAGGTCAGAAATTTTATTAGTGATGACAGGAGGAATGGCGACTCTAGCAGGAGGAGTTTTAGCAGCCTATATTGCTTTTTTAGGAGGAGATGATGATGTAGAAAGATTAAAATTTGCAAAACATCTTTTAGCAGCATCTTTTATGGCTGCTCCTGGAGCAATTATAATTTCAAAAATTTTAATTCCTCAGTCTGATAAAATAGATTCCAATGTAGAAGTTTCTAAAGAAAAAATTGGAAGTAATGTCTTAGATGCAATTTCAAATGGGACTATTGAAGGGTTAAAATTAGCCGTTAATGTTGCTTCTATGCTATTAGTATTTATTGCTTTTTTAGCGATGGGAAATTTTATTTTAACAAAAATCGGATCCTTAACAGGGATTAATTCATTTATCAATAATTTTAGTGATGGACAGTTTAATGAACTTTCATTACAAGTAATATTGGGTTATATTTTTGCTCCTTTTATGTGGATTTTAGGAGTATGTAGTGAGGATATCACTTTAGTTGGTAGATTAATAGGAGAAAAGTTAATTATGACTGAGTTTATTGGTTATATAAGCTTAGGAGAACTTAAATCATCTGGTGCTTTTTTTGAAGATAAATCAATAACTATGGCTACTTATATGTTATGTGGGTTTGCAAATTTTGCTTCAATTGGTATTCAGATAGGAGGTATTGGCGCTTTGGCTCCAACAAAAAGAAAGTTACTATCTGAGCTTGGTATGAAAGCACTCTTGGCTGGTACATTAGCTTCTTTATTATCAGCAACAATTGTTGGAATGACTTTTTAATTTATCGTTAATAAGTTTTTAAATCTTATAACTCTATTTGATTAAATACATTCTATTTTTATTCTTCAATAAAATTGCATGAAGCAGTACCATAAATTATTAAATCATATTCTAGAGAATGGCGTTCAAAAAGGAGATCGTACTGGAACTGGAACTATTAGCACTTTTGGGTACCAAATGCGTTTTGATCTTTCTGAAGGATTTCCGCTTTTAACTACCAAAAAATTACATTTAAAATCAATTATTCACGAATTGCTCTGGTTTATAAAAGGAGAAACAAATATTAAATATTTAAAAGATAATAATGTAAAAATTTGGGACTCTTGGGCAAATCAAAATGGAGATTTAGGCCCAGTATATGGTCATCAATGGAGAAATTGGAATTCTGATGGCGTAGATCAAATTAATGAATTAATAAGTCAAATAAAAAATAATCCAAATAGTAGAAGAATGATTGTTTCTGCTTGGAATCCAAGTGTTCTTCCAGATACTTCAAAGACTTTTTCCGAAAATGTTTCTGATGGGAAGGCTGCTTTACCTCCTTGTCATGCTTTTTTTCAATTCTATGTTAGTGACAATAAATTATCTTGTCAGCTCTATCAAAGAAGTGCTGATACTTTTTTAGGGGTTCCTTTTAATATTGCTTCCTATGCACTATTCACAATGATGGTGGCTCAAGTTACTAATTTAGATCCCGGAGATTTTATTCACACATTTGGAGATGTTCATCTTTACAACAATCACTTAGAACAAGCTAAAGAGCAGCTATCAAGAGATTTTCGTTCTTTACCTATTATGAAAATTAATCCATCTGTTAAGAATATTAATAATTTTAAGTTTGAGGACTTTGAACTCTTAAATTATGATCCTCATCCTCATATAAAAGCTGCTGTTTCTATATGATAGTTTCATTAATAGTAGCCATTTCTAATAATAGGGCTATTGGAAAAAATAATCAACTGATTTGGCACTTACCTAAAGACATGAAATTTTTTATGGATTCAACTACTAGTCACCCTGTGATTATGGGTAGAAAAAATTATGAAAGTATTCCAGAAAAATATAGACCTCTAAGAAACAGAACCAATATTATTATAACAAGAAATAAATCTTTTGAAGCAAATGGTTGTTTGGTTGTTAATTCTATTGAAGAAAGCTTGAGTTGTATGAATTTTGGAGATAATGAAGAGATTTTTGTTATTGGTGGTGGGGAAATTTATAAAAAGTTTTTAGATTTTAATTTAATAGATAGAATGTATATTACTCATATAGATGAGTTTTTTGAAGGAGATACTTTTTTCCCGGATGTTAATTTAGATAATTGGAATTCAACAGAAATTATGAAACACATTAAGGACAATGAGAATCCTCATAATTTTAAAATAATGTGTTATAGCAAGAAGACTTAAGCAACTTTAAGTTTACTGATTTTTGATTTTAAAAATTGCTTTTCAGCGTAAGAAATATCTATTATAAGCTCTTTTATATCTTTTTCAGGTGCATTAAACATAGACTCAGTTAAAATTGCTTCGCAAATGGATCTTAAACCTCTTGCTCCTAGTTTAAGAAGAATGGCCTTATCAACAATATAATTTAAAACTTCTTCTTTTATAATGAGCTTAACATCATCCATTTCAAAAAGTTTAACATATTGCTTAATTAATGCATTTTGAGGGTCTGTTAAAATACTTATTAAAGTTTCTTTTGTTAGAGGATGCAAATAAGTTAAAACAGGAAATCTCCCAATTAGCTCAGGAATTAGACCATATTTTTTAATATCTAATTGGTTTACATGAGATAGCATTTTCTCATCATTAAATTCTTCATCAGAAAGTGAATTAAAACCTATAGATTGACTTTTTACTCTTCTTTCAATGATTTTTGAAATACCGTCAAACGCACCACCACAAATGAAGAGAATGTTTTTAGTGTCAATCTGAATCATTTTTTGTTCAGGATGTTTTCTTCCACCCTGAGGCGGAACGCTTACTTGTGCTCCTTCTAATAGCTTGAGCATTGCTTGCTGTACTCCTTCACCCGAGACGTCTCTTGTAATAGATGGATTGTCACTTTTTCTTGCAACTTTATCAATTTCATCAATAAAAACAATTCCTCTTTCGGCTGATTGAACATTATAGTCTGCAGCTTGAAGCAGTCTAGATAAAATACTTTCTACATCTTCCCCCACATATCCAGCTTCTGTTAAGACTGTTGCATCTGCAATACAAAATGGGACATTTAATAAATTAGCTATTGTCCTAGCAAGTAATGTTTTCCCTGTACCAGTTTCTCCAACCATGATAACATTAGATTTTTCAATCTCTATACTATCATTTACATTGTTTTTTTGAAGTAGTCTTTTATAATGATTATAAACAGCTACTGAAAGAACTTTTTTAGCTTCATCTTGCCCTATAACATGTTTATTGAGTTTATCAACTATTTCTTTGGGAGTAAGAAGTTTTAAAGTTTCTTCAATTTCTTTTTTAGACTTTAATCCTCCTTCTTCTTTAACAATGAGGTGAGCTTGGCTTATACAAGAGTCACAAATATGACCAGTAATACCGGCAATTAATACATTTACCTCTTTCTTCTCTCTACCGCAAAAAGAACATCTTATACTTTCTTCTGAAGTTTTAGACATTTATTATTTTCTAGTTAGTACTTCATCTATCATGCCATATTTTTTGGCCTCTTCAGATGTCATCCAATAATCTCTATCACTGTCTTTCCAAACAGTTTTGTAATCTTTTTTGGTGTGATGTGAAATAATATCATACAATTCTTTTTTGAGCTTCTGTATTTCTCTAGCTGTTATCTCTATATCTGATGCTTGACCTTGAGCTCCTCCTAAAGGTTGATGAATCATTACTCTAGAGTGTTTTAGTCCTGTTCTTTTCCCATCTTGACCAGCACATAATAATACTGCTCCCATTGACGCAGCCATACCTGTACAAATAGTAGATATATCTGGATTTATATATTGCATGGTATCATAAATACCCAAACCAGCATAAACGGAACCTCCTGGTGAATTAATATAAATCTGAATATCTCTTTTAGCATCCATAGATTCTAAAAAGAGTAATTGAGCAGTGATGATATTGGCTACATAGTCATCAATAGCAGTTCCAAGAAATATAATTCTGTCCATCATCAATCTAGAAAATACATCCATCACCGCAATATTCATTTGCCTTTCTTCAATAATATTTGGAGTCATTCCAACAGGAATGTTTGGTAATATTGAATTGTACTTGTCTAAAGTTGAGCTTGATATACCCATGTGCTTTGTAGCATATTTTCTAAATTCTTCGCTGCTATTGTACATAATTATTTCTTTTTTTTAAAGTTAGGAATTTATTGAGTGAGCTCTGCTACCTTTTTAGTAAAATCTTCATGATTGAGAAATTTATCATTGATCTTCATAGTGCTTTTTAGAAAATCCATGACTTTTTTGTCATAAATCATATCATTTATTTTTCTTCCTTCATCTTTATTAGATAACACTTTTTCAGCAGTTTTTTTCAGCTCCTCTTCTTCTGGAATCATCATTCCATATTGAACATACTGATTTCCCATTAAATCCATGGTGAATTTCATCAATTCTTCTGCTGATACTTTAATATTTTGGTTTTTAATTATAAAATTCTCAATAAGTTGCCATTTGAGCCCATTTGAATAATTATCATATTCTTTATCAATATCTTCTTTTTTAGCTTCTTTATTGGATGATAAAATCCATTTTTTCAAAAAGGTATCTGGAAGTTTTATTCTGAGTTTTTTAATTAAAGTTTTAGAAATTTCATTTTTAAGAAGCCTATCAATATCAGCAATAAACATTTTATTTAAGTCCTCTTTTACCTTATTCCTAAATTCTTCTAATGTTTTTGCTTCACCAGCCCCATAAATTTTATCAAAAAGTGCTATATCTAAATTTGCTGGCTCTAATGTTTTTACTTCGTTAACAGTCATAAAAACATCTCTTAAATAAAGTTTAGCTCTTTCCTTATCTATTCCTAGCATGGCTGCCATGTCTGCTTCACCTCTAGATATTTTTTTTGGGTCTAATTTGAAGGTGTCTTTTGCTTTACACCCCAATAATCTTTTCTTAGATTTTTTATCATTAATAAACTCCAGTGAAATCGTTGAACTCTGATTAAATCCTTCTTTAACAATACTGCCATTCTCATCTAATTCTTTAAAATTTGCAAGAATCATATCTCTGTCTCCCGCTTTTTCTACGCTTATAAGTTTACCATATCTTCTTGCAAAATCATCGCTTTGCTTATTGATTAAGGACTCGTCTATTTTGGGCTGATATCTTGTAAATTTATATCTTCCAGGGAGCTCCAAACTAAATTCTGGAGCAATTCCTAATTCATACTTAAATTCAAAGTCACTTGGGTTATTCCAATCTGCCTTAATTTTTTCATCTTCAATTGGTAGTGGGTTGCCTAAAATATTTAATTTATTTTCAGTAATATGATCATAAATAGATTTATTTAAAATTTTATCTATTTCTTCTGCTAATATCGAAGGGCCATACTTCTTTTTAATAATACTAGTTGGCACGTGACCTTTCCTAAATCCAGGAAGTTGCATTTGTTTTCTGTAGTTTTTTAATGAAGAATCATAAGGTGCTTTATAGTCTTCATTAGAAATTTTTACTGTAAGAACAGCGTTAAGTGCATCTAAGTTTTTAATGCTAACGTCCATATTTTTATTTTATGTTCAATTTAAAAATGGCACAAAGGGTCAACTCATGCCATTTTAAATGTTAGTGCGGGTAAAGGGAGTCGAACCCCCACGCCTTGCGGCACTAGATCCTAAGTCTAGCGTGTCTACCAATTCCACCATACCCGCATTTAATGTATTGCTTCAAAAAAGCAGTTTGCAAATTTATTCAATTTTCTTAAATAGGAAAGCTCAAATTTTTTTTCTGTTAACTTTGTTAAGTATAATTAACTAAAAAATGCTTTCACTAAACCCAAAAGAACTTAAGCCATCAAAACTTCATCATTATTTGTTGGGTGCAGTTGTTCCAAGGCCCATCTGTTTTGCTAGTACAATAGATGAAAATGGAAGACCAAACCTAGCTCCCTTTTCTTTTTTCAATGTCTTCAGCTCAAACCCTCCAATTGCAATTTTTTCACCATCAAGAAGCGGAAGAACAGGGAAACATAAAGATACTTATAACAACATTCAAAAGGTGAAGGAGGTTGTTATTAATATGGTTGATTACAAAATGGTAGAACAAATGTCTTTAGCCAGTTCTCCGTATGATTCAAATGAAGATGAGTTTATTAAAAGTGGGTTTACAAAAGTTAAATCAGAACTGGTAAATCCTTTTAGAGTAAAAGAATCTCCTGTTCATTTAGAATGCAAGGTTAATGAAGTAAAAGAATTAGGCCATGAAGGAGGAGCAGGGAATTTAATAATTTGTGAAATATTAAAAATTCATATTCAGAATAATATTCTCGATGAAAGTAATATGATAGATCAAGAAAAAATTGACCTAGTTGCAAGAATGGGTGGTAATTGGTATTCAAGAACTGAAAGAAAATCAATGTTTGAAATTACTAAGCCAATGTCTTTGAAAGGAATTGGTTTTGATCAAATTCCAAATGAAATTTTATCCAGCAAATATCTTTCAGGAAATGATTTGGGAAAGTTAGCAGGTATTGAGTTATTACCCAACGAAACTGCTGTTAATGATTTTAAGTTGATCGAGCTTAGTGAGCTTTTTTTAGATTTGGAAGACGATCCTAAAAAATTAGAATGGTCTCTTCACGAAAAAGCTAAAGAATTTTTAGCTGTCAATGATTTGGAAGCAGCATGGAAAACATTACTTTCGTTTAATAATTAAACAAAAAATGGAACTTAAATTAAATGGTAAAGTAAAATTAATTTCAGATTTACAATCTTGGGATTCAGGGTTTACAAAAAGAGAATTTGTAATTACTACCAATGAACAATATCCTCAAGATATAAAATTAGAGTGTATTAAGGATAAAACCAGTTTATTAGATGGCTTATCTGAAGGAGACGATGTTGAGGTATCATTTAATGTCAGGGGAAATGAATATAATGGCAAGTATTATGTCAATTTACAAGCTTGGAGATTGAATAAAAGTGGAGGAGCGGTACCAACTAGTGAGGAACCTCCTTCGGAACCAGATTTTGAACCAGTTGGTGACGATGATGATGATTTACCATTTTAATTAATTTCTAATAATGTCCCTCATTGAAAAATATATAAAAGGGATTAGATTTTTATTACCATCTCCATTTTCAATAGCTGTATTATTAACTCTTTTTACTTTTATATTGGCTTTTTTTTGGCCAAACAATATCGATATAGATCATTTAAATGGGTTAGATAAGTTTATTAATATTCTTAATTCCTGGAATGAAGGCTTATGGAATATTCAGGGTTTGGAATTTGCAGTTCAGATGATGTTAATGCTATTATTTGGCCATGTATTGGCTCTAAGTAAGCCTATTGATGCTGCTATTAATCGACTTCTTCCATTCTGTAGTAACAATGCTAAAAGTGCTCTTATTGTTACTTTTTTCACCTTGATTGTAAGTTGGTTTAACTGGGGATTAGGATTAATTTTTGGAGCTATTTTTTGTAAAAAAATAATGGATTACGCCTCCCAATTTTCTATGGGAATCAATCATGGATTGATAGGAGCAGCTGGGTACTCTGGATTAATGATTTGGCATGGTGGTATATCAGGATCTTCTTTAGTTAAAATTTCTGAAATTGGACATTTGGCACATTTAGCCCCTAAAAGTGTAAAAAGTAGCGTCCCTCATTTAATAGATTTCTCAAAAACAGTATTTTCTAATATGAATATTGCAGTAACATGTTCCTTACTTTTGGTATTACCCGTCACCATGTATTTTTTGGGTAAAAAAACTAAAGTTGCAATTCCTGAAAAGACAAAAAAAATTAAATATGAGGATTCTAAATTTAATTTAATTGGGTTTGAAAAATTAGATCATTCTAAATTAGTAAGTTCAGTTATTGGGATATTTATCATCATTTTTTGTATTTATTTAGCTTTTAGCCATTCAGCTACAATTTCTTTTCAGTTTATCAATCCTAATTATTTAAACTTGACTTTATTAGGTTTTGCTCTAGTTTTTCATAGGAGTATTTCTAGTTTTCTTGGAGCAACTGAAAAAGCTGTTGTTGGGACAGTTGGTATATTGATTCAATTTCCATTATATTTTGGAATAATGGGAGTGGTTAGTAATACTGGGATTATAAATGATTTAGCAGCTTATTTTCAAAGTATTTCATCGGATTATACTTATCCAATCTTCACTTTTATAAGTGCTGGATTAGTAAATTTTTTAGTGCCAAGTGGAGGAGGTCAGTGGTATATTCAAGGGCCTTTAATTATTCAGTCTGCTATTGAGATGGGAATCCCTTTATATAAAAGTATTTTGGCCATGGCTTATGGTGATCAATTAACTAATATGATGCAACCTTTTTGGGCACTTCCTTTATTAGGAATTACTGGACTTAAAGCCAAAGATATTCTTCCATATACATTAATTATAATGGTAGTTGGATTGGTTATTTTTTCTTTAG
>NTKH01000049.1 GCA_002457645.1 Bacteroidetes bacterium MED-G20 | reverse complement strand
CGAAGAAAAGTATGAGGTTGATACAATAGAGAAAAAAGAAATATTTAATGATTCTAAATTTGAAAATGAAAGTGAAATAGATAATGAAATAACTATCAATAAAACTCAAAAGGATACCCAAGCATTAATTGTTGAAAACATCAAAAAAGACACTGTAGATGAATCAAACAAATTTAAAGAGTTAGAATTAAATAAAAAAACAGCTAATGATAATATTCAAAATGTGATTACAAACAAAAAAATCAATAATAATATAGATTATAAAGTTCAAATACTTGCAGGGCATAAAATTGTGAACTCTTCATATTTTGCTGCAAAATTTAACTACAAAGAAAATTATGAAATTGAAAGTCATATGGGTTGGATTAAATATACAGTTGGTAATCACTCTGAATATAAAAAAGCCAGAGATTCAAGAAATGAACTTAAGAATCATGAATTCCCAGGACCCTTTGTTTCAGCATATAACTATGGTGAAAGAATTTCTGTTCAAGAAGCGCTTATCCTATCAAAGCAAAGTTGGATTCCTTAAAAATTATTAGAATTATCTTTTTGGTCTTGGCTCATCAGAAACAGAGACTTTTTTACGACCTTTTCTTCTACGAGCATTAAGAATTTTTCTGCCATTTTTTGTAGCCATTCTAGATCTAAAACCATGTTTGTTTTTTCTTTTTCTATTAGAAGGTTGAAATGTTCTTTTGCTCATTGTTTATTCTTTAAGGATTGCAAAAATAAAAGTTTTTTAATGTAAACAAAAATTAATACCTAATAACTTTAAAAAAATATAATTCAAAAAAATTAAACCTATTAAAATCACAATACATTTATACAATTCTTCATAAGTTTTAAATGTATTTTTTCAGCTAGACTACCAAATATTGCTAATTTCACATTAAAAAAAATTGAATGGAACGTTCATATTTAGAATTTGAAAAGCCAATTGAAGAAATTAAAAAACAGATTTCTCAAACTCTTGAAATTGGGGACAAAGGTCAGGTCGGGATTAAAGAAACTTTAAAAGAATTAGAGATTAAACTTTCGAAAATCACAAGAAATATTTTTGAAAACCTCTCTCCATGGCAAAAAGTACAATTAAGTAGACATCCTGACAGACCTTATACCTTAGATTATGTTAACGCCATCACAGATGGTAATTTTTTAGAACTGCATGGAGATAGAAATGTTAAGGATGATAAAGCCATGGTTGGAGGTTTTGGAGAAATTGATGGGAAAACTTACATGATAATAGGTCAACAAAAAGGAAGAAATACAAAAGAGAGAAAGTATAGAAACTTTGGAATGGCTAATCCCGAAGGATATCGTAAAGCACTTAGACTCATGAAATTGGCTGAAAAATTTAATAAACCTATTATTACATTAATTGATACTCCTGGAGCTTATCCAGGACTTGAAGCTGAAGAAAGAGGACAAGGAGAAGCAATTGCAAGAAACTTATACGAAATGATGCTATTAAAAGTACCTGTAATTTGCATTGTAATTGGAGAGGGAGCTTCTGGAGGTGCTCTTGGAATTGGAATCGGAGATAAAGTTATAATGTTGGAAAATACCTGGTATTCTGTAATTTCTCCTGAATCGTGTTCATCAATTCTCTGGAGAAGTTGGGATTATAAAGAAAATGCTGCAGATGCTCTAAAGCTCACTGGGAAAGACATGCTAAAAAATAAATTAATTGACAGTATTATTAAAGAACCATTAGGAGGGGCTCATGCCGAACCTGAAAAAATGTACAAAAAATTAAAATCAGAAATCCAAAAAAATATTGAGGATTTAGAAAAACTTTCTGATATTGAAAGAATCAAAATAAGAACAGATAAGTTTAGTGATATGGGCAACTAATTATTTATTGTAATGCAACAAAATGTCTGTTAGAGTATCGTTTAAATCAAAAGTATTTAAAGCATTATTCACCTCATCAAATATACATAATTTACTGCCTGAAGTAAGGTAGAATAGTCCTGAAATATCTTCGTATTTCAAATTATGAAAGGGATATTGTCCATTTAAATTCACCAAAGACATGGTATTAAAATTAAATCTTAAAAAACCTAAATCTGTTGCCAGAAAGAGTAGATTATCTTTATAAAAAGCATCATACACATTGCAATTTGGAAACTCATATTCTAGCCAATAATTATTAGTAGAAATCGAATATTTTTTTAATTGCATATTATTCTGATATTGATTAACCACATAACAAATGTCATCACTTAGTTTTCCAATTTTTACTACTTCTCCAATATTTTGAAAACGTTGATTTTCTGCACCGCTATTTCTATTAAGAACAACGATACTTCTTGATATTAAACTAGAAAATACTTCACCAATTATAAAATCATCGTCAAAAACAACTTCACCAAACCATTCCTGCTGCGCAGCATATATGGTATTAGTTATTTGTCCGTTTTTGTTGAATGTTTTTATTTCTCCATCTCCAGAAACAACATGCAATTGATTTCCTAAATCTGTCAAATGCAAACCAGTAAAATAATTATAAGGAGATAATGAAGGGTTAATCATCCATAGATCCGTAAAAAATTCATGTTCAAAAGCATTTCCTACATTCTCAGTTCCCACAAAAATATATTCATGACGAGAATTAGAAATAGATTTTTGAAAATTTCCTGTTATAGAATGAATATTTTCAGTAATCACAAAGCCGTTACCAACAGTCAATTGATACAAATAAGTAAAAAAATGACCCTGAGTTAAAAAATAAATAGATTTTAAGACCCTAGGAATTTCTGAAATTTGAATACTTCTATAGCTAGAGCTTAAATTATTTTCTTCATCAAATGCTTTAACGTTTACATAGTAAGTTCCACTATTTAGCAACCTTTCATTGATTTGAAAACTTTCTTCAAACTGGTATTCGAATGAATCAATAGTAATATTTATTTCAGTTGAAATTGGTGATTGATTTTCATCTACTATATTTATTTTTATATTATTGATATTATGATCGTCTATTACATTTCCCCTAATAACTATAGAAGCTGGAAGTTGGTAAGATGTATTTTCCACAGGTGAAATAATGGATATTACAGGTGCATCATTATCTTTTTTAGCACATGATAAGAAGCAAAAAATTAAAAAGAATAAAATAATATATCGATTTTTCAGATTTACTAACATTTGTTAATAAAGTTATTTGATAATTATAAATCTCCAAAACCAATCGCATAATCTTTAATTATTTACATTTGTTTTAATGGATAATAGAGTCGAAATACCGAAAAAATCTACCCTTAGAACAATCACAAGACCTCAAGATCTTTCAGGAATTGGGAAACTTCCTCCACAAGCTCTAGATTTAGAAGAAGCGGTACTTGGAGCATTAATGTTAGAGAAATCTCCTTTGAATGATGTAATTGATATTATACATCAACCACAAATATTTTATAAAGAAGCTCATCAGAAAATTTATGCTGCTATCCAAGAGCTATTTTCATCTTCTGAAAGTATTGATATACTAACTGTAACCCAAAAACTTAGATCAAATGGTGAAATCGATTCTGTTGGTGGAGCCTATTACATTTCGCAACTAACCAATAGAATTGCATCAGCAGCTCATGCAGAAGCACATGCTAGAATACTGGTTCAAAAGTATATCCTAAGAGAGATGATAAGAATTTCTGGAAAAGTTATTCAAAATGCATACGATGAAACAACTGATGTGTTCAATTTACTAGATGAAGCAGAAAGTGAATTGTTTAAAGTTGCAGAAGGAAACATAAGAAAAGATTATGAAACAATGGCATCACTTTTATTTAAAGCTCAATCAGAAATTGAGATTGCCATGCAAAAAGAAGATGGGATTAATGGTGTAGGTAGTGGATTTAAAGAACTAGATAAAGTCACTTCAGGTTGGCAAAAATCAGATATGATTGTGGTTGCTGCAAGACCAGGTATGGGTAAAACAGCATTTGTTTTATCTATGGCAAGAAATGTTGCCGTTGACTTTAAACATCCTGTTGCTATTTTCTCACTGGAAATGAGTTCTATCCAGTTAGTTAACAGACTTATTTCAGGAGAAGCGGAAATACCTGCGGAAGATATAAGAAGAGGAAATTTTTCTAAACCAGAATTTGAACAGTTTTTTGAAAGAACAAAATCTCTCTCTGAAGCCCCAATATATATTGATGATACACCTGCTTTATCTATTTTTGAATTGAGAGCCAAGTGTAGGAGACTTAAACAACAACACGGGGTTCAATTAATTATAATAGACTATTTACAGTTAATGAGCTCAGGTGGAAAAGGTGGAAATAGAGAACAAGAAATAAGTAATATTTCTAGATCAATTAAAGAAATAGCCAAAGAATTAGAAGTGCCAATTATTGCTCTCTCTCAACTAAGTAGATCTGTAGAAACAAGAGGCGGAGATAAAAGACCTATGCTTTCTGATTTAAGAGATTCTGGAGCTATTGAGCAGGACGCTGATATTGTATGCTTTATTTATCGCCCTGAATATTACCAACTTACTGAGTGGCCTGATGGGACTCCATGCAATAGCCAAGGAGAAATAATTATTGCAAAACATAGAAATGGTTCACTTAAGGACATAAGATTAAAATTTACAGGAAAATATGCCAAGTTCTCTAATTTAGATGGATTGAGCCAACAAGACTACATGTATAATGCAGGGATGAAACCCAATAATGATTTTGGGGATGATGTATCTTCATTTACCATGCCTTCAAAAATGAATGATGACTCAAATGATCCATTTTAACATTCATTTAAAAAATTTCTAGTTATCTTTAATTTAATGACTAAAATATTCAAAAAAGTATTTTTTATTTTTAGTTTTTTTATAATAAGCTCTTCTTCTACAGCCTCTTTTATTTTAATACCTATGGATGAAAACAAACAGTCTAATCATCTTAAAGCCTATGGTATTGCTTACTGGATACTTCAAAATGATATTGAAGTTGATTGGCTACTTAACTATCGTGGTGGAAGTTTTCTCATTAAGAATTATTCCTCTATTCAAGAAGAATGTGTTATAAGAGGGGTGAGTTATGAAGTTATTACTGCTACCAAAGTGGAACAAATTAAGTTAAACATTTCAAACCCTGAAGTAAACCAAGAAATTGTTAAACTAGAAAAAGCACCAAAGATTGCTGTTTATACTCCAAAAGGAAAACAACCTTGGGATGATGCTGTCACGTTAGTTCTATCTTATGCAGAAATACCCTATGAAGAAATTTATGACAAAGAAATTATTCAAAATGAATTATTCAAATATGAATGGCTTCATCTACACCATGAAGATTTTACAGGACAATATGGAAAATTCTATAGAAACTATAGAAATGCTGCCTGGTACATTAAGCAACAAAAAGATGCTGAAGCAAGAGCTAATGCAATGGGTTTTGATAAAGTCTCCAAACTTAAGCTTGAAGTAGGAAAATCAATTAAAGAATTTGTTGCAGGAGGTGGATTTCTTTTTACTATGTGTTCTGGAACAGACTCTTATGATATATCTATGTCTGCTGAAGGTACTGACATTTGTGAATATATGTTTGATGGAGATGGAGCAGATCCAAATGCTCAATCTAAATTAAACTATAATAACACTTTAGCTTTCAAAGACTTTAAATTAAGAACCAATCCAATGGAGTATGAGTTTTCTGATATTGATGGAACTTCACTTCATAAACTGCCAGAAAATCAGGACTTATTTACTTTGTTTGAATTTTCAGCGAAATGGGATATTGTTCCTACGCTTTTATGTCAAAATCATACCAGAATAATTAAGGGTTTTATGGGCCAAACAACAGATTTTAAAACTAGTTTAGTTAAATCAAATGTTTTGATAATGGGAGAATCAAAAGTTTTTGGAACTGCTAGATATATACATGGTGAATATGGAAAAGGACAGTGGACATTTTATGGAGGACATGACCCAGAAGATTATAGACACTATGTAAACGATCCACCTACAGATTTAAATTTATATCCAAATTCCCCAGGTTATAGATTGATTTTAAATAACATACTATTTCCTGCTGCTAAAAAGAAAAAACAAAAAACCTAGTTATTTTATTAAAGTGATGTGCCCTTTTTTATGAAAATACTTTCCATCGGGGTTTTTGAATTCAACTTGATAAATATATACACCCATTGGTACAATAACATCTGAATTAAGAACTTTACCATCCCAGAACTCATTGATATCATCAAAAAATGATATCAATTCTCCACGTCTGTTATAAATAGATACCTTATAATCGCTGAAGTCAATCATATTGATAACAGGTTTCCAATAATTTGCAGCCCCTCTTAAATCAATTGCGTTAGGAATAAATACCAATGGATCATTCTGAATACAAAATGTGTTAGATGAACTTACTCCATTAGTTCCATTTATGTTTTGAGTCTCATAAGCCATTACTTTATAACACAATCTTCCATCAAAAGATAGATTTATTAAATTACTAAAATCATGAAGATGATTAATTTCAAAAGAGTCCAGAACAATTAGTGATTGGAAAGGACTATTTAAATTATTTCTATAAAAAATTTCATAATTAGCAACGCCGTTTTCCCAGCCAAAATATGGATTCCAGTTAAGGGAATTTATCAAATATTCATCTGAGTTTATACTTAGATTTATTGAACTACCATAATTTGAAAAAGCAACTTCATTTAAACATGAATCAGTAACTGAAAATTGATATGCATAAGACCTTTCATTGGGGTTTGCTTGAGTATCAAAATAAGTGAATGGAAAAGTTGGGTTATTTATGGTATTTAATAATTCAAAATTTATTCCATTATTAACTGACCTATATATGTTTAAATATTGAATACCTATTCCATTTTGACCAAGGTATTTTACTGAAATTGTATCTGAATAAACATTAACTTCAGAAATATAGGAAATTTGAGGTATAGGTGGTTGGCTGGCATAGAACTCAATTGTATTCGATAAGGAAATTAATGAATCAGAACTTGCTTCAACAATATAGCTAAAATTACTATTTCCTTGCAGTATGGTATAGTTATAACTTAAAGAGTTAGTCGAATCTAATAGATTCCAATTATTAGAAAAATCATTTTTAAAAAATATTTTATAATTAGATATACCATTGGGCCAATTAATATATTCATTCCATGACAAGGCAACTTCTCCAGTACACTGATCATAGTTCTGAGTTAATAGTATATTATTGTGTTCAGATCCAGCTGAAGAAGTATTGAACTGTGGAGGAATACCGGAACTACAACTATCCATGGCAGCAATAGCGTATTGGACTACATTATTTTGAAAAGTAGTAATTGCAGTATCATAGTACATAGTGTTCTGAAGACCATAAATGGTATCCAATGGGTTCCATATTCCAGAAGAGAATTTAAAAACTATGTAAGCCATAACATCTTGTGCTATACTTGGACTCCAATGAATTTGAATTTGATTATTTGCAGTATCATTAGTTACTACATTAATAATAGGAGGGTCAGGAGCTTGCTGATCTTCAATAAAACCACCATCCAAATTGGATACAAAATCACAGTTTGGAGTACTTAACCTAACTCGGTAATTTAACCATGATGAACAAACACTTATATTATCAATATAATGAATTGAATCTACGGGTAAATTAATTACTGGATTCCAAATAGCAGAATTGGGAGGGTTAGCAGGTGAAGAGTTTTCTATAACATATTGACTATTTGTTGGTATATTATTTATCTGAATAGGATGATTCCATGATAGTGAAACACGACCGTCAAAAAGATTTACCAAATCAAAATAAATAGAAGATATTGTATCGCTATAAAAAAAGTTTGATCCAGAGAGACCATACAAACTTTTGATGTAATATGATGATGCAGAATTACCTGCAAAATAATTTTGAAAATCAAAGTTATTAATCAAAGGATTTGATTCAGCTCCTATTTGTACAAAGCCATTCCCAGTATCTGCAAAAAATTGATGTTCAAATAAATTAGTATTTGAAATATTTAAAGTATCCCATGAAATTGATAATTGTCCTACTTCATCAATTGATATACAAAAACATGGAGTATTAATACATTGAGAAGAAACAGTTTTGCTTAATATGATATTAATGAATATTGATGAAATTATAAAATAGGAGAAATAAGAGTCAAATAAAAATTTCTTCATAACAAACAAACGTAAATATATGGCTTAAAGTTGTTTGGTTAAATGATTTTTAAAAATTGAACTTACTTTCAATATTTATTTGCTGTTTAAGTTTTTTAAACTCATTCATAATATCTTTAATAATTTGAGCCGCACTATAAACTTCTCTAATTTGTGAGGAAGCTTGACCAATTTCTAATTCCCCATTAATTAAATCTCCTTCATACATCCCTTTTTTAGCACGTCCCTTTCCCAATTTTTTTAATAATTTTTCTTTAGAAGCATTTTCTTGATAAAGTTGTACAATTTCTCTGTAAAAATTATTATTTAACATTCTTACAGGTGTGAGTTCTTTTAAAGTAAGCTTGGTGTCTCCTTCTTTTGCTTTCAAAACCATATTTTTAAAACTATCGTGAGCCGAGGATTCTTTACAGGCAACAAATCTAGTTCCCATTTGTACACCGTCGGCCCCTAAAATCATTGCTGATAACATACTTTTTCCGTCAACAATTCCTCCAGCAGCAATTAAAGGAATATTTATTGCGTTAACCACATCAGGGACTAAACAAAGTGTAGTCGTTTCTTCTCTACCATTATGTCCTCCAGCTTCAAACCCCTCAGCTACTACTGCATCAACGCCACTCAACTCTGCTTTTAAAGCAAATTTTACACTTGAAACAACATGAACTACTTTAATATTATTAGACTTTAGTTCTTTTGTCCAAGTATTTGGATTTCCAGCAGATGTGAAAACAATTGGGACTTTATGTTCAATTATTGTACTTACATGTTCTTCAATATTTGGATACAGTAATGGAAGGTTGACTGCAAAAGGAAGATTGGTAGCTTTTTTACACTTCAGAATATGTTTTTTTAACACATCAGGGTACATTGAACCCGAACCTATTATTCCAAGACCTCCAGAACTACTTACAGCACTTGCTAATTTCCAACCACTGCACCATACCATTCCAGCCTGGATAATTGGATATTTAATTCCAAATAGTTTTACAATTCTATTTTCTTTCAATTTATTTATATTTTATATAAAATAACAATTAATCACAAATGAGATGAAAAAAATTAAAGATTAATTATTATATCGGTCTGATACTTTTAAAAAGAGAATTTTATAATTGTATTGTAAAATTGAATAGATATGGAAACTATTTAGAAATAAATTTTTATTGTTAGAAGTTGTAAAATCAATGAAAATTATGAATTTGTAGATGAACAGTGATTGGTTACAACAATATCAAGGGGGAATTAGAGTGAAATTTTAATTTTATATTATGTTTTGTTTAAATTTGCAATCTAATGCGTATTCGTCACATAATATTTTTTGTATTTTTTTCTTTAATTAATAAAACTAATGGTCAATATAACTTTGAGATTGGCCTTAATTTTGGAGGAACTGGATATTTAGGAGAAATTGGAGGAACTGGAATTGAAGGAAAAGGCTTTTTAGGAGATCTAATCATCAAAGAAACTAATCTAACTGCTGGAATTAACGGCAAATATAAGGTTACTCCAAAATTATATATATCAGCAGGAATCAACTATATTAAAATTACGGGTGATGATATTAATTCTGTTTCACCTGAAAACGATAATCCAAGAGGTTGGAGAAACTTAAGGTTTGCCAATAACATTTATGAATTGAACGCAAGAGCAGAGTACTCTTTTTATAAAATAAATGATTTAGGAGGAAGAGGAACATACAATACCAGTTTAGACTTGTATGTGTTTTTGGGAATTTCAGGATTTTATCATAACCCACTGGGTAGTTTAAACCCAGACGCTCCCCTAAAAGAATGGGAGAAGCTAAAACCGCTTCAAACTGAGGGAGTTAGTTACAGTAATTTAGGGATTTCAACTCCATATGGAGCAGGTTTCATAATTACTTCAGGGACATTCTATAAATTTGGAATGTATTTCAACTATATGAAAAATTACACAGATTATTTAGATGATATATCAACGTTTTATGCTGATCCTTCTACACTTAGTAATCAAGCGGCAGCATTAGCTAATCAATATAATGGACCTGAAAATCAAGCAAGCAGCTTTGGGACTGGGCAAATAAGAGGAAACCCTTCCAATTTTGACGATATTTTTATGGTGAATTTTTCTTTTAGTAAGGTGATTTCATCTAAAAATAATATATATTATGCTGACTACTTAATGAAGTATAAAATTCCTAAAAAACTAAGAAGAAAATCCAATTACTCTGGAAGACAAAGAAATAGCACTTATCAATTTAATAAGTTTAAAAAGAAAAAAGCATCTAGAACAATGAAAGCAACTTTTTAAATAAACTGTTTCAGCTTAATTATTGGCTTTAAAACAAAAGTACACCACCCTGGATTTAAAGAATTTACTTTCCACGATTTTTTATCATTTTTATTAGCTGTCCATCTATTTTTGAAGCTGGAATTGCTGATACCTCCTACCCTCATCTTAACAATATTAATTGGTAAATAAAAAGAAGATAACTTATGCACTTCAAACATTCTAAGCATAAGCTCATAGTCAGCTGAACTACCTAAGTCTAGCCTATATAAACCAAAATTAATATAACATTTTCGCTTCAAAAAAAATCCAGTATGAGGGGGCATCCACCCCCATTTAAATTTTTTGGATGAATAATTACCAGATCTCCACTTCCTAACAATTTGATTCAAATTATTTTTTTTAACGTAATTAATATCCCCATATAAAATATCTTTATTAGAACTGAAATTGGAGATCACTTTTTCAATTACCTGATGATTATCAAACACATCATCAGCATGTAATAGTCCAATTATTTCACCTGAAGCTCTCTTAATTCCTTTATTTATGGCATCATAAATGCCCTTATCATTTTCTGAAATGAAAATATCAATGTTAGAATAAGAATTGATAATATTACAAGTATTATCATTTGAATTACCATCAATAATTATATATTCTATATTATCATAAGATTGATTTATAACAGATTCAATGGTGTCTTTTATCGTTTCTTGACTATTATAACAAACGGTAATTATGGAGATCTTCATTTGATGGTCCTCAAACCCACTTTTTTAGCTGGATTTCCTCTATATATAGTATAATTCTCAAGATTTTTTGACATAACTGATCCTGCACTTAGTATAGCATGAGACTCAGCAACAACACCAGACAAGATTATAGATTTTGTACCGACCCAAACACCATCATTAAGAATAATTTCTTTAGTTATTAAATCAAAAGATGGTTTTTTATAATCATGACTTCCACATATCAATATGGCTCCTTGTGAAATACATACGTGATTACCTATAGTGACATTATCTAAATTGTCAATCCAAACCTGTTCTCCAATCCAAACATAATTACCTAAACTAAGCTTCCATGGATACTTAATATTTACATTGGGTTTAATCACAACTCCTTTTCCAAGAGAGCAACCAAAAAGTCGAAGTAAAAATAATTTTAAAGAATTAAATGGAAATAAACTAGACTTAAAAAAAATAATATTGATAAAATACCAAAGAAATCTCAATAATATATTTCCCGCTTTAAAATTATTATTGTTGTATTTTGAAAGATCAGTTTGGATAGTA
>NTKH01000048.1 GCA_002457645.1 Bacteroidetes bacterium MED-G20 | reverse complement strand
CTACGATGAAAATCAAATTGAATTAGGATTTATAGTTGTGAAGAAGTTTACCTTTAATTTTGGATTTAGATTTAATATTGATGATCCAAGTTGGTCGGCAATAAATTTAGCAATTAAAAAATCTCGATAATTTGCCTATTTAGGAAATAATTGAATTACTCCATTTCCATCTATCTGAGCAAATCCTAAATATCCTTTATATTTTGATCCTGGGCACTTGTAGGTTGTGAAATTAACAGATCCATTTTTGGTAGATGAATGCTTCATAATTTTATTATATTCACAAGTGTTCTTAATTTCTGAAACTATTTGATCGTAATAACATTTTTTACCTTTAGTATATTTTCTAGAATATTCAAGATTGCTTTGTTCAAAATAGAACTCAGATGTTAACGAGGTATATTCAGCCCAATCAGTAGCTTCTGTTTTATCTTTAGAAAGTCCTTTGCCATAATAAGTTTTTTCTCCATCAGAATTGCCTTCAGAATACCCTTTTTCGATAACTGTCTTTAAAAAAACATCTTGATTTTTAATTTTTAGGATGTCATTAAAAGTTAATTGGTCTTGAGCTAAGAAAATAGAAGGAATTGAGAATATAAATACTAAAAGATTTTTCATTATATAATTTTTA
Source organism: Bacteroidetes bacterium MED-G20 (assembly GCA_002457645.1). Lineage (GTDB taxonomy): Bacteria > Bacteroidota > Bacteroidia > Flavobacteriales_D > Parvicellaceae > MED-G20. The sequence continues at coordinate 11,280 of NTKH01000048.1, read as the reverse complement.
ATAAAGTTACAAAACTAATAAACAACAATTAAATTTAAATAAAGAAAATTTTTGTAGTGTAGTATATAATAAGCCCTAGTAAAAATGGATAACCTAGAAAAAGCCATAAATAATCAATTAAACGAATTTTTGTTGACTTAGAACTGTCTTTTAACATCATCAAAAAATCATACCAAGTCATAATTTTTAAATATTGAACAATGGCATTCATGATAATAGCAAAAAATAAAAGGAAAAAACCTGAGAGAATAATATTAATAACCCACATTACTTAGGTCTAAATATTAATAATAAAACACTTACCAACCCAGCCATTATTAATGGAACAATAATCAATTCCTGAACGGTAGCTGAAAACTCCCAAGAGTAAGTAGACCAAGACAAAGCAATTGTCTCTAAGCATGAGGCGAGTAAAACAATATCGTATAGCTTTTTTTCTTTTACAGGGTCTGAAGAAGCCAATAGAGCTCCCATGCCATTAACTGAAATTAAAGCTGCTCCTAAATTTCTAAGCCAAGCAATATTTTCAAAATTGGCTCCTTCTATAGATGCATAAAAATAGGGATTTAAGAAAAAAATTCCACCCATAAAAAGGCTTGACCACCCGCAAATTTTTAAAGTAATTTGAGTTTTATTCAATGTTTTAAAAAATTACCATGAGTAATTTCGGTGCCATCGTTATAAAAATGTCTTCCAGAAACAACATATCCATTTTCCATTTGCTGTTCAGACCATTTATGTCCACTTTTATACCATTCTGTTCTTAAGCCGTGCATTTTCCCATTTTTATAGTGCACTTCAAGCTTAATATTACCATTATGATACCATTCTTTAATAAACCCGTCTAAAGAATCATTCACATAATGTCCTTCCTTAAGTAATTGACCTTTGTCATCCCAATATCTGAATTCGCCATGTTTTAAGCCGCTTTTAAAGTTTATTTCATCTTTTAGGTTGCCATTTCTAAACCATTCTTTGTGTAGTCCTTCTCTTAATCCATTTTCAAAATATCCAATATCCCCATGTTTGTTATAAACTACAGCTGAAATTTTATGCATCTCTTTTTTTAAGAACATGGTATCATGATCCATAACGACATCACTTTCAAGAAACCTGTCTTGAGCAAAACAAGAGCAGATCAATGATAAATTAAAAAACAATGTTAGATATCTTAATTTCATTAAGTAATTGGCTAATTAATAATTCAAGTTAACAAATACTTCTTCAATTATAAAATACATTACCAAAAATAAATTAATCTTATATAAAAACATCATTTCAATAAAAATTCAATATTGGCTAAGTATTTTATTTGAGTAGGATTTGATGCCTTTATAAAAAAGAAGCATGGTTAGTACAAGGGTTAAATGCCCAAAATCATTTTTGTCGAACCAAGGGTAAATATTAATTTTATAGGTAATAAAAAGACCCGATGGAATCATTAAAAGAACGCTGTAAAGAAAAAAAATAAAGGATTTATCTATCTCTTTACTAAACTTATAACCTAAAAATCCCAAAAAAAATATAAACCCAATAGTAGAATTAATTGCTGGCACCCTCAACCCAATGGAATGGTCTTCAGACATATCCACAAAACAAAAAACAAAAATTTCTAATGATATAAAAAGAAATAATTTGAACAGTATGAGCTTATTTAGTAGGGATTTATAATTATTTTTCAATAAGGAAATCATGGCTTTTTCAATAAAATAAACAGCGCAAATACCCATCAGCCATGGAATATATTTTCCATAAAATCCGAGATAATTAAACATTAAATGACCCACCCCACCTAAAAACATACCAGAACCAAATAACAAAAAGAAATATCTCCAGTTTTTTATAAACGGATTTGACTTATCAAAGTTTCTAAACTTTGATAATAAGAATAAAGCAGTAATTAAGATTATTAAATCTCCAATAAAAGCATTAGGCTCTAGTAGATTTAATCCAAAAAATGAAAATTCTATTTTATCAAAATCTTTACCTATCAACATAATCACTCACTTTTTTCTCGAAATTTATCAAGATTTCCTAAAATTATTTTTTCAACCAACATAGGGAACCTGGCTTGTAAGAACTTATTTAATTTACCAATAGTGGTGAGTGTAGTAATGAATTTTCTTTTTTGAATGTTCTTAACTACTTTTTTTGCTACTTTTTCAGTTGAGTCTACTTTAGATGAATCTCTTTTTTTTAATACTCTTTTTGAGCCGTCTGATGAAATGGTTTCCTTATTGTGTTCTATTTGAGTAATCCCCACTAGTACTAGACCCACATGAATATTATGTTTTTGTTCTTCAATTCTAATAGATTCAGCAATGCCCCTTAAAGCCATTTTTGAAGCACTATAAGCAGAAAGGAAAGGCAACCCTCTAATCCCCGCCAAGCTTGAAATAAAGACAACACTTCCCTTTGTTTTTCTAAGTTCTTTGAGTGCTGGAACCGTAGGGTAAACTGATCCTAGCACATTGCTTTCAAAAACTGTTTTAAAAACTTCTGGATTTAAATCTGCAACATCCCCTCTCATGGAAACACCAACATTATTAATTAGTATATCTAATTTTCCAAAATGTTGTATGGCTGTTTTAATGAGTTCATTTGCTTGATTAATCTCTGAAACATCGCAACAGTAGCTGACAATATTATTGTGAATCTTGCATAATTCTAATTTAGCAGATTCTAATCTTGACTGATCTCTCCCATTTAAAACAATATATGCCCCTTGCTTAGCTAATTCTACAGCTATGGATTTTCCAATCCCCCTGCTAGACCCAGTAATGACAGCAACTTTTCCTTTTAAATTGATCATTATTTTTGATATTGCATTTCAGGATTAAATTTTAATGATGTAAATGAGTTGGTCCATGCCATTACGACGTGAACTATAAAAGCAATCCAAATAGTTCCTGATGATATTGTTAACAAGCAAAGAACAAATCCTAAAGGAATGGCTCCTATAGTCTCGTCTAAGCCTTTTGGGATGTGAGTTGCTGAATATAAAGCAATATTAATGGCAATTGCTGGCCACATACCTAATGGATCAATAAGAGGAATTAATAAGACTCCTCTAAATAAAAACTCATATCCAAATAAGTACAAAAACCATCCAAGAGCATTGATGAAAATTGTTTTTTTTGTCCAAATTTTAGCTCTTATTTGAGGATAGTTAACTAAGCTTTTCGGATTTCTGGCAGAAAAATATATCAATGGAACCACTAATATTGAAAGGCCTATGGTCCAAACTAGTGTAAATAAAAAAGTATCAGAAATAAAGGTGAATCCTAATTTTTTAAGAGACATTTCTGGTAAATAAAAAAGACAGATAATTGTAGGGGCAATCCCCATCGAAAAAAAACCAAAATATTTAGTAAAAAAAATATGTTTAACTGAGGCCTTGTCAAAATCATATTTGGAATAAAATTTATTTTTAATTTTTTCAGATTTTGAAACAAACCAATAAGTTGAGAAAAATACTAGGGTTAGTAAAATTGGTAAGCATACTCTAAAGTCCATTGAATTAAAATTCCAATCTAAGTAAAAGTGTTTCATGTATTTAAAAATATTTAATTGATAAATTAAGAAATTTTATTCCACGTTTTTAATTCTCCATCAAAGAAAGAGTATTTGAAGTCATTGGTCTCAAAAAAATCTACTATTTCCTTATTAAGAGATTCACCTATAAGGTTTGGTCCATCATAAATTAGGTAATCGAACTTATGGTTATCTTTTGTTAACCGTTCTATTCGAAAGACCCTTATTTTTTTTTTTATTCTCACCTCTAGCCCTAATCCAATACTGTTGTTATTGAACACAAGTCCTTTTCTTTTAAATCTTCTAAATTCCATTAATTAGATTACACCATTTAGCATTAAAGAAAAAAGGATATGAAAGGCAACCATACCAAACATACCCTTTTAACCTGTTTGTCAATACGTGAATATCGACCACGCAAATGTAGTTAAAAATATCGCTATGTTTTATAAAAAATATCTGAGGAAAGACAACATTACACTTAAGGGAGGATGGGTTAAAATATCCTCCCTGTAAATGAATAAACAAACATTCCATATAAATGAAATATTTTACTAAATAAATCAATGGAGAAAATTTTTACAAAGTTATTTTTAAAGAAAAAGGATTCAAATTTTATTTTTTACCTTGGAGAAAAAAGCTTTAAATAAAATTAAATAACTAAAATTTGTTTTTAATAATATTAAAGATTTTAAACCGTCATGAAGCCAGAAATAATAACTCTTGATAGGAATAAAGATTTTTCAATTTTTTTTAGATAGGGAACCCAGCTCTTTTATGAAGTTTAATATTTCATATCAAAAAATAATGATGTATATGACAAATAAATATTTTATGAAAAAGGATTAATATTTAATAGGTGAAGAATTAATAAAAAGCGTTGTTATAAAAAGAAAATTTAAATGGTTTTCCTTGGGTATTTTCTGCCATTTAAAAACTTACCAACAAAAGTATTTCTAACTAAATAATGATAGCTTAGAAAACAAATTAGTGATGTTAGAGTTGTAACAATTAAAAATTTCAGAGTAGATGGGATGTTCCAGCTAAAAATCAAGCATGGGATTAAATAACAAAATTCCATATGAACAAGATAAACCCAATAAGAAGAATCAGAAATGTATCTTGTTTTTGGAGAATAAGAACTGAAATACCTTATAAAAACTCCAGTAATTCCAAAAATAAAAAGCCATGTCATGATTGGTTTAATGATTAAAAACTCTAAATAACCTATAGAACTTTTATAGAAAAAGTACATGCAAAAAATAGTGAACCCTAAAATAAAACTAGCCCAATCAAAACTTTTGAAATATTTAAGATATCCATTGGATTTATATAGAAACCATCCAAACATGTAAAATGATAAATAAAAGATAATCATCAAGGGATTTGGGACTAATCTGATTCTTGGTTCAGAAGGAAATGGTTCAGGCATAAAGAAGGAAGCAATTTTTGGAGGCATCAAAGCATTTAATCCATCCATTAGTAAATAAACAATTACAGTGAATAAACTAAAGAAAATGATTCTAAAAAAAGGTTGAGTTATAATTTTTTCAAATATTTTACTTATAGCATTTCCAATATGATCAAACCTTTTAAAAAGTAATACAAATCCAGAAAATATAATGGTAATAATCATCAAATAGTATAAAAACCAAAAATGACCAATAAAAGGTTCAAAAATAGAGTTTGAAAATTCAGTTTGAATATTATTTAAGATGTCAATTGAGTAGTTTTCTGAAAAGTTAAGTATGGGTCCTAAAAGGGTTTCAAAAATTAAAAATGGAAATAGTATTCTTGATATTCTATTTTTAATCATTTGTAATGGTGATTTTTTATAATATAAAAATGCTCCAAAAAAACCAGATAAGATGAAAAAAATTTGCATCCTAAAAGAGTGAATGAAATCTACTATAAAACTGTTTGAAATATGACTTGAAATAGGATCTTTCAAAAATAAAACATTGCTTATTTCATGACTATTAATTGGTGAATAGATAATCGCTGAATGCAGAACGATTCCTAAAATCATCATTATTCCTCTTAAAGAATCTAGTGAATGAAATCTTTTATATAAATTTTGAGTTGAGTTAGATTTCATTAAAAAGTTGAAAGCTTAGTGTTTTATTTACAATAACCTTACAAACATAATATTTAAATTGCTAAATACAAGTGAAGTTTCCAAATATTTAGGATTGTTTAAGGATAAATATTTTTCTATTGTCTTTTAAAAAAAATTCATAAACAATGAAACTCATAAAATTAAATTTGCAGTTGAAATTTTGTGTAATCAATGAAAACTTCCAACAATTTAATTACTTTCATTTCTATGTCAACTTTTTATAACTTAACTAACCAAAAACTAATAAAATGAAAAAAATTATAGTAATTACTTTTTTGATTATTATTTCAATAAATGGAATTGGTCAAACACAAAGTGAAATGAATTACGAGCAAAATAAGTCCTACAGTAATGCAGATGATGAACTAAATGCTGTATATAAAGCTATTTTAAAGGAGTACTCAACAGATACTGTTTTTATTGAAGCTCTTAGAACTTCTCAAAGAATTTGGATCAAATTTAGAGCCTCTGAACTTGAAATGAAATTTCCCGACAGAGGAATTAGTGATTATTACGGTAGTGTATATCCTATGTGTGAATCATCATATTTAGAACGCTTGACAAAAAAAAGGGTAAAAACACTTAAAATATGGTTAGAAGGAATTGAAGAAGGCGATGTTTGTTCTGGTTCAGTGAAAATGGCAAGGTAATAGTTGTAAACAAAGCTCTCCAATAAAAGAAGAGCTCTTTAATTATTTAAAACAGGCTAGTCGCTAATCTTATAGCATGATTAATATTTGGAATATTATTCAGCTCCTCCACCCATCATCTGTGACACTACTTCTTCTGGTAATATTTGCATCATTACCATACCAAAATCTGCATAATGAGTAAGTGATGTCATTAATCCAACTTCGTTGAAACTTGCACTTCCATATACTTTCAAATCTTGATTTTTGTCTCCAGAAGCAAAATTCCAAATACCATAATAGCGAACAGATCCATCCATTTCAAGTGTTGATGTGTCTACGCCAGGTAGAAACATGGCTTCTTTCAGAGTGGGTTTCATAATATTTGCCATCATTTCATTATTGTTTTTCCACTCTTCTTTTGTGCGATCAGGTTCTCCAAGACCAGTCCCCGTTTCCATAAAGTTATCAGCCATTAAATTTATAGCTCCTTCAACGTCTTGTCCTTCCCAAGCTTCGAAAAGCTTTTGAAAAGTAGTCACATTCTTCTCGTAAATAGCTTTAATGTCAATTTTTTGCTCTGTAATTTCTGCAGATGTATTTTCTACATTATTATCCATTTGTTTGGAACTGTTATTACAAGAAATTATAATACAGCCAAGTATTAAATAAAAAAACACATTTTTCATAATTTATTTTTTGTTGTTAGTATAGCATAAACATAAGATTTTTTTCTAACATTTCTTTTAACTGTAGGGATTTTAAATATTGACTCTGTTAATAAAGCAAAGGGCATTTACTCCTTAATCACTTTCATTTCATCATCCCTAATGCAATAAGCTTCATTAATTATAAACCCTTATTAGCAGAGTAATGAATTGTATTCCTTTCAGGGCAATAGATAAAGCATTATGATAGGTATTTAATCAGCTTGGTCAAACACTTTTTTGAGTAAAGAAAATAAAATTATTAATAGTTTTTATTTGTCTCTTATCTCTTTTACTGCAGCCATTATTGCTTTGGTTTTTTCAGCATTGAATCTTGTATTCAAAGTTTTAACAAGTTTATTTTTTGATGCTTTATAAACTTGTTTTTTTTCATCATCAGATAAATTTTTACCATGAATTTTTTCTCTTTGCGCAACGAATTTGGCAAGATAGGTGTCATATAGAAATTTCTTATCATCTTTAGATAATTCAAGCTGAGTTGTAGCATATTCAGAAAATTTAGTCGCTCTTTTAATTTGGTAGTTATTCTGTGCTTTTGCACTAAAAGAAATCAAAAGAATTAGCACTATTATATTAACGGTCTTTTTCATAATTTAAAAATTTAAACCGTTAATTTAAGTAAAAGTTAAGAAAGTAAAAAGTGTTTATTCTTTTATCACTTTAACTTCCTTACTACTATCGCCATAAGCAACTTTGAGGGTGTAAATTCCTTTAGCATAATCTCTTAAACTAATATTAGTTTCATTGCTTATTTGAAGTCTATTTCCAATTATATCAAATACTTCAGTTTGAATGTTTCCATTAAAATTATCTACTGAAATAGTAATATTTCCGTTAGTTGGATTTGGGAAAGCTTTTGTTTTTTTTTTACAATTATCATATAAATCAAGGCTTGATTGACAATCACCAAAAAATGATTTTATGTAGTCCATTTGTGAAAAATTTAATGAGTGTTGTGCATTTCCTCTAATATGTACTACATTACCTGATAAATAAGAATACTCAAATATTAAAGGATTACTTATGGGGACACCTGGCCAATTGATTTTAAATCCATTAAAACCTTGGTTTTGAGCAATAGTATAAATAGCATCTTCAGCATCCAAGAAGTTAATTCCTACAGTTGAAAAGCCTCCATGATATGGAATTGTAGGATCATTATCGTTACTAATACTTAAATATTTTCTTGATGTAGTTGGATTTGAAACTTGATTATATCCACAAAATGAAATAGAAGAATCAGTGTTAGTACCAATTTTATAGAAGTTACCTAAATGATATTGAAATTCATTCATATGACTAACTGCAGCACAAATTATATCTAACCCTGGGTTCGAATTTTCTATATATAAGCTGTTTGCTAAACCAGCTCCATTAGATAAGCCCAAAACTCTAATTTGATTAGGATTTATATTGTTAAACTGTTGAATAGTATCAATTAATTCATTCAACATCTCCATGTCAGGTGCGTCACTGTTTTCAGTACATAAATTCCAACTATTTAGATACCCAGTTGGGGCAATAAGAACATGACATTCTAAAAGGTTCAAAAACTGATTTATAATTTGAGCACCATTTCCACCATTTCCATGTAGTAAAATACACACTGGATATCCATCATCAGGCATAGGATTTGTAGGAATATCAAGAAAAACTGAATATATATATCCGTTAGGTTGCTGATACCAAGATTTTGTAATATTAAGATTTGTAGATTGAGTTAGATTTTGGGCATTTGAATATGACAGGACTGAAATTATTAGTACAAGTTGAATTAATATTTTCATATTACTAAGTTTTAAACTAAAAGTAAGAAAAAAGTTGACTTAGTTAAGAAAGCTAAGGGAGGTTAAAATTTTAAGTCCTTTTAATTAAAACCTTATTTCAAAAAATGGCATATTATTTGAATTATTATTTTAATATGAAAAAACTATTTACAATTTTAATGTTGATTCCTGTTCTATTATTTGGACAAAATGAACTATACACAAAAATAGATTCAGCTAAAAAAATTTTGTTAACCCATTGTTGTAATAATAAGAATAACATCTACGCTGAAGCTCACTTAGGACTTTTTTATCAATTAGTAATGAATTATGAAACGAAAATTTATTCAGGAGAAAAAGTTAGTTGGTATAGCCGTTTAGGAGGAGGTATTGGAGGAATATATGGAGAAATAATAGAATGGAAAAAAAATACAGGGGGATGGGGCGGTCTTGGAGCAATAACAATGTTAATTGGCAAAAAAAATCATCACATTGAATTAAATGCAGGAGCTTTCATTGGTAATGAAGGGAGGTATGATGCCAGATTCATATTTCCAATATTTAATATAGGTTATCGCTATCAAAAACCAAACGGTGGATTTATTTTCAGATTAAATCAAGGTGCTGAGTCTTTGGGGATAAGTTTTGGGTATGCATTTTAATAAGCTACATTAAAGTAAGAAAAAGTTGACTTAGTTAAGAAAACAAAGGGAGGTTAGTTCTTAATCACTTTCACATTCACCCTCTCTGTAGTTAAGTATGCCGTGACATTCTGCAGTCTCCCAATTAGGATAAGTAACATCATTACATCCACATACTGGTTGTAAATAATAAGGAATGGCTTCATTACAATAAGGAATTGCATCATTGCAATCATTATTATCTTTTTGACAACTTGATAGCAATACTACAGAGAAAATAAATACTATAAATTTCTTCATTTCATAAGTTTCAAACCACTAAAGTAATAAAAAGTTGACTTAATTAAGAAAGCTAAGGGAGGTTAGTTATTTAAAAAAATTAAAAATCAAAAAGCCCTTCAGAAAGATATTTAAGTCCTGAATCACAAGCAACAGTAACAACTTTTGATTTAGGGCCTAAATCCTTAGACAATTTTAATGCTCCAGCCACATTCATACCACCAGAAGTACCACAAAATATTCCCTCTCTTATTGCAAGATCTCTACAAGTTTTTCTTGCTGTTGACTCTTCAATAGCAATCGCATTATGAACATACTCTGGATTATAAAGAGCAGGAATAAATCCAAGACCCACCCCCTCTACATTATGAGCTCCTTTTATCCCTTTTGAGATTATAGGAGAGCTTGCAGGTTCTAATGCAACAATTTTACAATTACTCCCTGCATTTTTAAATGACTTTGCAATTCCCATTAATGTTCCTGCAGTCCCAATTGTATCGCAAACGGCATCTATATCTCCACCAAGTTCTTTAAGTATTTCGTTTCCAAGTGGAACAAATCCTTCAATAACATCATAATTATTAAGTTGATCAGTAAAAAAGGTACCTGATTCATTAGAGATTTCTGAAGCTCTAGCAATCATCTTACTTATCAATTCTTTTGTAATTTTTCCGTTTTCACTTTTTATGATTTCTAAATCTGCTCCTAGTGCTTTCATTAATCCAATTTTTTCTTTCCCAAATGCATCTGCTGTAATTAACCTAAATTGATAACCTTTAATGCCACATACAAAAGCTAATCCAGCTCCAGTGCTCCCACCAGAATATTCTACTACAGACATTCCTTTAGTTAAAAGCCCTTTTTTTTCTGCTCCTTCGATCATGGAAAGTGCCATCCTGTCTTTTTTAGAACCTGTGGGATTATATGCTTCTAATTTTACGTAAACCTCACCAGAACCTTCTGGAACTATTTTTTGAAGTTTAACAATAGGTGTATTACCAATTGTGTCTAAAATATTTTTCATAATTTAAATTTATTGTTCTTTATTATAATTAACTATGAAAATTTTGATTAATTAATTTTTTTTCAAAATTTGTAAATACAGTGAGAATACAGCATAAATACGTTACAAAAACAGGTGATGGTTGACTTAGTTAAGAAAGCAAATGTAGGTTAGTTATTGCCTAATCCATTTATCATCAGATTCTGGATTTGTCCAAGTTCCTAAAGGAAATAAATAATGCTTAAAAAACCAATCTGGTGTTGCTCCTGTAGGATTTGGAAAGGTCAAAGTATCACCATTTTCTGAAATATTGTATGAATAAGGTCCACCTTGTAAGGTTGATTGAGGATTAGAAATAGAAATTGATGATGAATTATAAGAAAATGATACAGGGCTATATCTTGATGTAGTCAAACTTCCATCATCATAAAAAGACATAACTTTATTTGAATACATTTCGTCTTTTCCGCCTTCCCAGTTTCCTATGATACTAATACAACTTCCATCATCTTTTCCAGCTTCTTGACTGTAGTTAATTGATTTCACATCCCTACATCCCTTTTTACTACAACTCCCCAACA